>JAZQJV010000014.1:0-28358 GCA_045541795.1 Patescibacteria group bacterium
CCACCTTTTTTTTTCGCCCTTTATTATTTTTCTTCCTTTTTTAGATGTCCCCCGCCCCCCCTTCCGGGGGCGAGAGGTTTTGTGCGTGATTTTGGCCTCCGGCCAAAATCACGCACCAGTAACTTTCGCCTTTTTTTCGTACTGACAGTGTGAGTACAAAGGCGGGATTGGCGTGAAATGCTAACTAACAATTTCACGCTACTATACTTACCCCGTAAATACTAGCCTACTTTTCCATTTTCGCCAACTGCGTCTCAATGTCTTGATGCTTATGTAAGACACGGATTACAGTGGTCTGCTTCTTTTTCTCATCTGGAATATGCAAAATTTTATAATTATCCACGCAATAAATGTAAATATTTTGCCCCTGCCACGGATTACCCAAATATGCGTGCTGCCAGTACGGATGCTCGGCGAGAGCCCCTAAGGCTTTATCAATCAGTACAGATTTCCGATAAGCAGCTGTAGGATTGCATAATTTGTATTTCATATAATCCAAAAGACTATAGAGGTCAACCTTGGCATCTACACTCATAACAACTTGAAATTTTCTCATAAAGCGTACCGATTCAGGAAATCCTCTCTCACGTCATCCCAAGCAATCACTCTCCCCGCTTTCATGTCATCAATACCACGCTGGATCGCAGCCGTGATTTCCTCCTGACTGGCATTCGGGCGCAGCGCCAGCGGTACCGCTGAGAAATCTTCTTCGTCTTGATTGTTTTGCGGGTCAGAGTATTCATCTAAACTCTCATGGACCAAAGTATATAGTTCATCACTAGTCAAGTGACGTAAGGCCTGAATTTTTGGCGGCGTCAGGTGGGCACATTGCAGTGCCAAAGACAACTCATAAGGAGTGATAGTATCTGGATATTTTTGATAAGCAACTACTGACATAGTTGTATTATACCACAAAAACAGCGTATCTTCCCATCGATTTGTCCCAAATTGCCTCTTGCATTTTGCCAAAACTGTGATATAATACCCACAATCGCTCCAAAGACAGCGCGTTTTGAGCTCCGCTCATATAATCCACGCCGAGGACACACGTTGTTTTCATGACTTTGGTGCGGCCAAAGTTTTTTTATAAAGGAAAACTATGCCGAGTAGCAAAAACACACAAAATTTACAAATCACCAAAGATAAAATTGGTCAGGCAAAATCTGTTCTCGTTGTCGATTACGCCGGTACACCCGTCAATGATCTTAACGAACTGCGTCGCAACCTCAAAGCCAATGGTGGTGAATTCTTCGTCACCAAAAACACCTTGATCAGCTTGAGTTTTGACAAAAAACCAGAAGTCGCCGATGCTCTCTCCGGTATGAATGCTCTCGTCCTCTCCTATGATGACGAAGTTGGCGCCGTCAAAGTCACTTACGACTTCATCAAAGACAAAGAAAAAATGACGGTCAAACTCGGCTATTTGGATGGTAAATTCCTCTCGGCCACCGAAGCTGAAGCGCTCAGCAAAATCCCAGGCAAGAAAGATCTGCTCGCCACTGTGGCTCGCACCATCAAAAAACCAGGCAACGATCTGGCCAGTGTCCTCCAGGCGCCTGTACGCGATTTGTGCTATGCTTTGCAAGCCATCGCTGATAAAAAAGAATAAGTAAAGGTAAAAAGTAGCGATTCATGAAGCAATATTAAGAAAGGAAAATATGGCAAATATTGATGACATCGTCGCCAGCATTGAGAAACTCTCATTGATGGAAGTCTCTGAGCTCGTCAAAGCTCTCGAAGATAAATTTGGCGTCTCCGCCGCCGCTCCCGTAATGATGGGTGCCGCGATGCCGGGCGCTGCTGCTGCTCCTGCAGAAGAAAAGACGGAATTCACCGTCGTCCTCAAGGATGCTGGCTCCAATAAGATCGCCGCTATTAAAGCGGTCCGCACCCTCAAACCAGATCTTGGCTTGGGTGATGCCAAAAAGTTCGTCGAGGAAGCTCCTAAGAACGTCCTCGAAGACGTCAAAAAAGAAGATGCCGAAGCGGCCAAGAAAACCTTGGAAGATGCCGGCTGTGTCGTCGAACTCAAATAATTACAACGCAGACATGCAAAACCCCGCCGCTGGCGGGGTTTTTCTTTATATATCTTCATTTTTTCTTGTACTCACACTGTGAGTACAAGAAATCACAGGGAAGTGTCTTCGTTTGTGAGCGAAGCTATCTTTTTACACCGGTCAAGCGTAGAGAGACCTTGTAAAAGGTGCGAGGGAACAAATGGAGACACTTTTCCGCCGCCTGGTGTACTCACACTGTGAGTACAAAAAAATCACGCACACAAACACAAACACAAACACAAACACAAACACAAACACCTCGCGCCCCCTTCCGGGGGCGCGAGCACATCTAAAAAGTAGAAAGAGTAGTTAGTGACTAATTAATTAAGCCTCGTGATTCTCGCATAGCCATTTCCCGCATGTCCCGTCTCGCTGCCTCCTCCAGGTGCCGCAAAGGACTGATTGCCAGCGTACATAGTCGCACTCGTCAGTTGCCAGCTGCTGTCCAGTAACCACTTCCCCGATTGCCCTTCCGTAGAATTAGCTGCCCAATAATCATAACTCACCTGTGTATAAACCCATCCCGAGCCACCACCGCCGGTCCCACCATAATTTCCCACTGGCGGTGTACCGCCCCCATACCAGCCGCCACCACCGCCAGAACTATCATAGCCGTCCGCATGAGCCCCACCATTCCAGCCAGCAGTAGCCTTGCCACCATATGTAGTATTCATACTAGAATAATTAGTTGAACTCATCGCTTTCCCAAACGTTCCAGCTGCTCCATACGTAGGATTACTACCATACGTGCCTCCACCAGCAATCTGACTAGCGCCCCCGCCGTATTGATTTACCCCGCGATTTGAAGAAATTGCCCCATCAGCTCCACTGCTACCACCACCATAAGCACCATTATTATACCCATACCAACCACCAGCTCCAGATCCGCCACCAGCTACCAGTAAGCGGCTATAAAAGTGCCTTTGCTCATCCCAAGTAGTGTCGCCCGCAGTACCAAATATACTGAAATCGCTAGCACCACCGCCGCCTCCCATTTGGTAGCTACTATAGCTCGTCATTAATCCCTGTCCACCCACGTAAATGTATAATACTGCTTCCTGCGGTGGCGTCAACTGACCCACGCTATACCCACCACGACCACCATTATAAGAAGTAATATTCCCTCCTTGCGCGCCCCATACTTCCAACCTATACGTCCGTCCAGCGCAGACCGTGCAAGTTTGCACGCTACCAGTATAAGCAAAATTTTTGCTCGCTCCTACATTTAATCCGTCATCGCACGTTTGCGCTGACGCCACTGCCATCCAGCGGTTGGTACCGATTTTCACAAACTTGCTCGAGCCGATCTGGATAACTTCACCAAGCTGCGCATCTTTAATCTTCTTGGTGGAAGTAGTGGAAGTGGCAGCATGTACAGTTCCAATTAACTCCCCCGAGAAGTATAAGGGAGCAGAAGAAGAGCTTTGCTGCTTCGCTATCATCACCAATATCGCCGCCAAAAAGACCCGCCCCAAAACGTGCGTCATATCCACCTTTCCTTACCAGTTATCATTCCCGAGCGTCTGCAAATACTAAGAGCAGACGATCCGGTCGCTTACGCTTCCTTCGCCCGGGCCAAAAATAACCGCTTGAAACTTGGAACCATCCGGCTACCTTATCTCGTGCGCATTTTTTCCGAGCAAGATCATCTGCTCTATCGCGCGCGCGAGCGAGTCGTCGAGACGCATATGGTAGTTCGTTCCTTTTTGCTGAAAGTTGCTAATCATATCCTCGCTACAGTTCCTCTCTAGTTGTTTCGTACAGTTATTTTTGGCATTAATATTTTACCACATTGCTGTTTTGTGTCAAGAGTCAATTTACCAGACACCGCCTGCCCTTGTAGAAAGTACAAGTGAACAAATGTTGGTGTTTCCCCCGTCATCTGGTGTACTCACACTGTGAGTACAAACTTTGTGAGTACACTGTACTCACAAAACTCCCTCTTCACAAATTCGCTCCAGCGTGTTACAATTTCCCCGTGCACAAAAAAATAATTACGGCCAGCTTTTTCACCCTCTTGCTTTTAAGCATCGCCTGCTCACGCACTCATGCCGCCAATTACACTACTCCCGCCTTCCCCACCAGCAAATACCCCGTCACCCAGCTTTCCTGGATCCTCACCGGCACTACCAGTGCACAAGATATTGCTCTTGCCTACCGCACTCAAGACGCCCCAGACGCTGACCAAGCCTGGTCAGACTTAGCCATCACTTCATGCGTACCGGGCGATAATCAGCTCACCTGCCAATCTTCTCTCCCTGATCCCTTAAAAGCCTACCTCCAGCTCCAGCTCACTTATCCAGACGCCGCCACCCTGCAAACTTTCAACCTCGCCCTCAACGAGCCGCAGGCAGACACTCCCACCGCCGACGACGAGCAGATTTATTTGTCTGACTTCAAAAACCTCGACCCCGCCCTCACTCCCACCACGCTTTCCTGGCGCGAAAAGGAGCTCATCACTCCCGTGCATGACCAAATCATCTTCCAAACCCGGGCGACTTATGACGGCGCCAGCTGGACAGATTGGAGCGGTAATGCCGAATTCATTCCGCTTACCAGTGTCGATCCGCAAGCCACTTTCTCCGCCGCGCCGGGTACAATTACTCTTCACGCAGACACTGATCAAAAATACGATGGTATCGGTGTAATTTACACAGATGAAAATAATTTGTACTCACTCGTAACTCCGGCCGCCGCCGGCTCCAGTGAGCCAGATGCCTTCACCAATTTAAGTTTTACCCTCGATCGCGCCAACGACCTCCACCCCGGCGACACTCTCATCTTCACTCACACCATCGGCATGGAAACTTTCACCGCCCGCGCTCTTGTCAGTGATGTGAAAGCCTCCACTCATGATGTCACTGTTTTCGCCTGGGAAGGCGCTATTCCCCAAGCCAGCCAATGTGGCGACGGCAATTCTTTCTGCTATCCGCCAGACGCTAGCGTCCGCAAACTCCAGACTGCACTTTTCCCCGCCGCACAAGCCGGCCAAGACTTTACCCTCACTATAAAAGACCCGCATGAAGACGCACCGATCGCTTCTATCCCGCAAGTTGAAGACATTTTCTTTTACCGCGCACTTGAGCCCTCATGCCTCGAATACCAAGAGCCGGAAATCGCCACTACTGCCACCAGTGCTGCCACACTCACGCCAGCCTGCCGTACCAAAGCTCTCCAGCTTGCCGCTTATCTGCAAAAAGGTCAACCGCTGGCCCTCCAATACCGCATTCTTTACGGCTTTACCGGTGACGTCCTCGTCACCGATGTCTTCCTCCATCAAGACACTCCCGCCAGTCAAGCACCAGGCGGTAATATCATGACTAATGGCTCTTATCGCTTACGCGGCGGCAAGACTTTCCAAGCCGGCAATTCTCGCCCCTATTTCTGGCACTAGCGTCATTGACTTTTGCCGCCTTTTCTGGTAAAATAACCTCATGTCAGGAAACAATATCACCTCCATCGGTTTACGTGTGGACGCCGCACTCAAAAAAGACGCCGAAGCTCTTTTTGCCGCCCGCGGTTCCAGTCTCAGCAAAGAAATCCGCCGTTTCCTGCGCCGCAGTGTCAAGCGCTCCCGCAATCCTCACTACTGTCAAAAAAAGCAACTCAAAAAAGTCATGGGCAGTCTCCCTCTCGGCGGCACGCATCATCTTCAGATCGTCAGCAGGAAGACTCATGTGGACTGCTAGGCGTCGCCACTGGTTGCTTTTTGCCCTCATTTTTGCTCTCGGGGTTTTCCTGCGCTTATACCGGCTCGATGTCACCCAGCCTGCTTTTGCTCCTGACGAAATTGACTACTTTCTCTCCGCCAAGGCCGTCGCCTATACTGGCCGCGATCTCACGGGTACCATTCCTTTTGCTTCCTTCACGCCTTTTGCCTTCCCCAATCCCATGGCCGAACTCGCCCCCGTCTTCCAACTGCCCACCATGAGCTGGCTGCCCATTACCCCGCTCACAGTCAAACTCCTCCCCGTCATACTCAGTCTCTCACTCATGATTGCCGTTTATCAGCTAGCGTACACATTTTGTGCACGAAAAGGTTTCGCCCTCCTTGCTATGCTCGCTGTGGCCATCAATCCGTGGGCAGTTTTCCTGGGCCGGACTGCTTATGACGCGCCGGTCGCTCTCGTGCTGCTTACTTGGAGCTTCCTTGCTTTATGCCGGGCTTATAGGGCAAAAACCACTAAAAGCCAAATCATTTACGCCGCTTTATGGTTGCCTTTATTTGCCGCTGGCTTTTTCACTTATCACGGTCTCAAAATCCCCGCTCTCCTGATCACAATTGTCCTCAGTCTGTACTTTCTCAGTTGCAAAACCAATCCCCGCCGTACACAAATTGTGCTCATTACCTTTTTCACGCTTACAGCCAGCGTCATTTTTGCCGCCAATTCCTTTTTTCTCATCCGCGCCGGCACTCGCACCAGCGAAATCAGCCTCCTCAATTTTGGCGCTTACACCACCGAGTCAGACACCAAACGCCGTCTCAATCTCGCGCCCGACTCCCTCCTCACCAAAATTTTTGACAACTCCCGCTTCATTTGGGCCTTTAATCTCCTCGTCCGTTACGGCCAGACTTATAATCTCTCTACCCTTTTCCTCAGTGGCGTCAACGGCTTCCAATCTGGGGTCTGGGATTATGGACAATTCCATCTGCCTACACTCTTACTCATTGCTGCCGCATTATATTTACTGCTCGCCCGCCAAAAATACCGTGAAATCATCCTTATCCTGGCCTTACTCGCCGTCATCCCCACTACTTACGCCATCAAAACCGAGGCCTCATACTTCGTCTACCAAAATTCCTTTCTCATCATCCTTTTTTGCCTCCTAGCCGCTTATGCTGCTCACTATTTTCTGGAGCGCGCACCCAAAATCACCACGCTCGCGCTGCTTGGCGTTTATACCGTCTGTCTGCTCCTTTTTACTCACAACTACTTTGACCGTTATCCGCTCTACGCCGAGGAGCAATGGTATTTCCCCGCCAAAGTCCTAAGCCGCTATCTCCAGCTGGCCGCTCCCCGCCCGGTTTTCTTCCTCACGCCGTCAGCCCGCGATCGCCTCCGCGATTTTATTGTCTATACCGACGCTTACCAGCCCGAGACCGCGCCCCTACTCGCTCCACTTTTTGCCGCTAGCGACGCTGATCGCCACTGGCAGCACGTCACTTTTAGCCAAAACTGCAATGCCTTGGATGAAATTGACCCCGCTACCACCGTCATCATCGACCCCTCGCTCCAAGCTGTCCCCAACTGCAGCCAGCCCATCGCCGATTTCACTGCCCACTATGCCGCCCGCCAAGCCACCCATTCGGCCGCTCCCATCATCCATCAGCTCGCGCTCAAAGACAGCGGCACCAATTACCTCATCTATACCGACACCCTTTGCTCGGCTTACCAGCTGCCCAGCTATTCTCGCATCCAAGACGTCAATTTGCTGCGCGTACAAAAACTAGACGCTGACACTTTTTGTCGTCACTACTACGCGATTTATCAATAATAAATAGCTTTACCGTCCGGCATTTTAAAGTAGACTTTTTGTCTACACATGGTAAATTACTGTTTTTATCATCACCTCCTCCAAAGTCAAATGTTCAACAAATGTTAAACAAATGTAAAACGTATACATCTGGAATTTTAATACATAAAAAAACAAACAAAAAACAAACGCCCACCAATTTTTCCAACTTTCGCACATCATTCGTTTTTTGGCCATTTTACCTCTTGACAATAGCGCTCATTTTTGCTAATTTACTATCAATACCGCACACACTCTGGCAAACAGATTGAAACGCGGGAAATATAGTATAAAAGTAATTAAAGGAAATAATATAGGAAGGAAAAATGACCGACACGATCAAAATGGATGACAGCGTCATGAAAGTAAAAAAATCTGGTTCTGCCGCTGAAGCCGCCAAACTAGACATCAACAATCTCCCCGATCTGCTCACGGTAAAAGAAGTGGCGACACTTTTGCGCGTGTCTCCGCTCACCGTGAAACGCTGGGGCGCTCGCGGCAAACTTCCTGCCATCCGCATCAATTCCCGCGGTGATCGTCGCTACAAAAAAGAAGCCGTAATGTGGCTGCTTGGTATTGACCCAGAAGAACGCGACGAATAATTAATATAGCTAATTACTCACCGGCTGGGGCGTAGCCTGGACAGTGCGCCATCCTCCGGTGAGTTTTTTTATGGCAAAAAGCGGCAAGACCAATTGCCGCCGCCAGCGCGCTGGCTCCTGGATGAGGCGATAAAGCCATTCTAAGTGCCATTTTTGCCACCACCGCGGCGCCCGCCGTAACTTACCCGTGAGGAAGTCAAAACTGCCGCCTACCACCATTACTAGGCGCACGCCGGCTGCAGTCAACGCGTCCTTGTATGTTACCACCCAGTGTTCTTGCGCCGGCGCGCCAAATGCCACCAGTACTACATCGGGTTTTAATTCTTGGATTAGTGCCGCCAGTCGGTTTTGCTCAGTTGGCGTCGGTGATACCGCGCACTCATAACCGCTACTATAACTAAGCTCATAAAAATTTCCGTTAATCTCCAGATCTAATTTGTGATCAGATCGAGCTTGATCACTATAACGTCCGCCCACCAGCAGTAGGCGCAACTGCATTTTTTTACTCATCCGTAAAATCTCCAGCGTACTGTCTGATCCGGTCAGCCGCGTACGCACGCCGGCCGCCCACACCAAACCTTGACCGTCTGGTAACAAATAGTCTGCCTTGAGTAAGTCTTGTCTAAAAGCCAAATTGTGCTCAGCTAGCATTACTTGCTCTGGATTGGGCGTGAAGACGATT
Source organism: Patescibacteria group bacterium (assembly GCA_045541795.1). Classification (GTDB taxonomy): domain Bacteria; phylum Patescibacteriota; class Microgenomatia; order UBA1400; family PJMF01; genus RGIG2560. Next base: position 8,856 of record JAZQJV010000014.1, read on the forward strand.
TGCGGACGCTTACTTTTTGTACTCATGAGCCTATATAATTCAGCTCGCCACTCCTCCCACGTTGCGTCCACTACGTCAAATTGCCAAAATCTCTTTGTCCTCATAAGGATATTATACCACACTTTCGCCATGTTTCGGCTTCTTTACAGGTATGGTATAATATAGCCATGCAAACACAAAATAATGAACCCAAAAAAGACTACCGCCAACTACGTCAAGATTATCCCATTTTTACGTATGCCGATATGAATACGAGCATCAAACCTAAATCAGCTACCCTTGTTGATTACATTTATACTTACAACTACAGAATAAACGGCCTAGATGAATTCCAGCACCGCATCATCTTTCACGACGTCGATGCCTCTAATCTCCGTTTCCAGCATCCGCAACTTTTTACCACACTCGGTTATCATCTCGGCTTGATAGAAGCTTTCTCCTACTGGAAACTTACCGCCTCGCCCACCTTCCATTTAAACAGTATCCAATTACATCAGGCTCAATTAGATTTTTGGCACGATTTGCTCATGGGTGGTATGAGCGAGTATTTTTACATCAATGATATTGACTTCACGCCCGCTGACTTTGTGAAATTCACCTGCGGTTTAATTCCCGCCTACGGCATCAAAAAAGTCATCTTCCCCAGTAAAAAACGCCACAGCCTTGTGTGCTTAGGCGGTGGTAAAGACTCAGCCGTGATGCTTTCACTTTTAACGAGAGCGCACGAACACTTTACCAATCTTATCGCCAAGCCATCCTCACCGGCAGCCGATAAGCAAGCCGGCCTATCAGGACAAGAGACCGCATATTTCACACGCGAATTTGACCCGAAACTTAAACAGTACAATCAGCAAGGTTTTCTCAATGGTCATGTCCCCTTTAGTGCCAGCATTGCTTTTGCCAGTGTGCTCGCGGCCGTATTGCACTGTGCCAATTATTGTCTCGTCGGTAATGAATCCAGCGCTGATGAAGACAGTCTCACGTGGCACGATCATAAGATAAATCATCAATATTCAAAGAGCACAAAATTTGAACAGGCATTTCAAAATTACTGTTCACAATATTTGGTCACAAATGTAAAATATTTCTCATTCTTACGTCCTTTTAATGAGTTTCAAATTGCACAACTTTTTTGTACAGATCCCTCATACTGGCTCATCAGCCGCTCTTGCAATCGCGGCCAGCAGCAAAACATTTGGTGTCATCACTGTGCCAAATGTTTGTTTGTTTATCTCCTTTTAGCGGCCTTCATGGATCATGATGCACTTACTCATCAGATCTTTGATCATGATCTGCTCGACGATATGAGCTTAGCGTCCATCTTTGAAGAGCTTTTGGGACTGCGCCCCGCCAAACCGCTTGAATGCGTTGGCACTCGTGAAGAATCAATGGTCGCATTTTACCTTGTGTACAAAAAATTTACTCAATCCGATCAACCTTTACCCGCGCTCATAAAAACTTATGCGGACACTATTTTAGGCAAAAAATCAGACTGGGAGCAAAGTGTACACAAATTATCTACAAACTGGAATCACGATTTACTTTTACCCATATGGGCCGAAAAGATTTGCCAAAATGCCCACCAAAATTTACTCACCAAATAATGAAAGATCATCATGTCAGCACTCACCAAAATCCAGCAAAAAAAACTGAGCCAGCTTACCGGTAAAAAAATTCTGATTTTGGGCGGCGGTCGTGAAGGACTTTCCACATATAAGTTTTTGCGCCAAGCGTTCCCAGAAATTCTTCTCACCATTGCCGACCGCAATCCAGAACTTACGCAGACGCCATCGTGGGCCGATATTTTCCGCCACGACGCGATGATCCAGCAAATCTGTGGCCCTCATTATTTAAACGCAATTTCCCGTTTTGATGTCGTCTTCAAAACTCCCGGCTTGCCGCTCGCCACTCCCCAAATCCAGCAAGCACTCGCTTCCGGTATCACTATCACCTCCAACATGGAATGGTTTTTCCGTCTCGCTCGCGGCACCATCATCGGTATTACCGGCACCAAAGGCAAGTCCACCACTAGTTCCTTGATCGCCCATATCCTCCAGCAAGCCGGTCTCCCCACTTTTCTTTTGGGCAATATCGGCACCGCGCCGCTTTCATATGTCACGCAAACCAGCCCCAAAAGTATCACCGTGATGGAAATGTCCGCTCATCAATTACAAGAATTACACGTCAGTCCTCACATCAGCGTCGTGCAAAATATCACGAGCGAGCACCTAGATTATTACCCTTCTACCGCTGCCTACGTCGAAGCCAAAACCAGTATCGTCCGCTACCAAAAAAAATCAGACATCATTATTTATTGTGACGAGTTCCCCAACAGTCGTTATTTTGCCACGCTGACTCCAGGCAAGCATCTCACCTATGGCCTCAAAAACGGCTCCGATCATCTCGCCTTTGTCCACGGTCACGGCCTCTTTTATCACGACCCGCAAAAAGGACTAGATGAGTCCGTTCTCAATCTCCGCCTCGTCAAATTGCTTGGTCGCCACAACTATTATAATATCATGCCGGCAGTCATCATCGCTAAGCACTTTGGACTCACAAATAAACAGATAAGTACAGCAATTTACAGTTTTACCCCACTTCGTCACCGTTTAGAATACGTATGTACACTAAATCACACCAATTACTACAATGATTCACTTTCTACCACTCCCGAAGCCACCATTGCCGCCATCAAATCATTTGCCAAAAAACCCATTTTCCTTATCGCCGGTGGTTATGAGCGTCATCAAGACTACACCAAACTTGCTGCCACCATCCTCAGCTACCCCATTTGCGGCGTCGCTACCCTCCCGCAGACAGGCAAGCGCTTGCAAGAAAATGTCCTCCAGCTTGCCGCCAAAAAAGGCCTCACCCCGCCACCGTTTTTCCCCAGTCTTACTCTCGAGCAAGCCGTCCAAGCAGCCGCCCAAAATACCCCTGCCGGCAGCACCGTCCTCCTCTCACCAGCAGCTGCCAGTTTTGGCCAGTTTAAAGATTATGCCGAGCGCGGCGATCAATTTTGCACTCTCGTAAAAAGTATGTTATAATCCCCTTATGACGAAAACAAACGCTACCGTCCCTACTCATCGTCATCCGCCCATCAAAAATTGGGGCGGCTTGATTTACACTCTCTTTTCTGCCATCGTCATCATCACTGGTACTTATCTAGCTATCCGCTGGGCTCAAGGCGACTGGCGCCATGACGAAAATTCTGACTCACTAGCCCGAGAAACCGGCCTCTTACATGCCACCTCTACACCCAAAGGCGCTGAGGTCTACATTGATGGCAAACTCACTTCCGTCACTGACAATACTATTTATCTTTCTCCAGGTGAGTATGATGTCAAAATCTCAAAAGACGGCTATAGTTCCTGGGAAAAGCACATCATCATCCAAAAAGCTCTCGTTTCCCAGACAGGTGCGACGCTTTATCCCTATTCACCCAGCATAAATACCATTACTTATACCGGCGTCAAACGCCCTCTAGCCTCTCCCGATGGCTCAAAAATCCTTTTTTATACCAACACTGCCTCTGTCCGCGCCAAAAACGGTCTCTACGTCCTCGACGTCACCAATCTCCAGCACTCACCTCAGCAAATCTGCGATGACGATCCAGACTATGACCTCGAAACTGCCCAACTGCTCTGGTCGCCAGACAGTAATGACATTTTGGTAGTCACACCAGCCAAAACTCTACTACTCGCTGCCAACCGCTTCGTCAATCTCCAATCTACGCCAGATGTCAGCCTGCAGCTCGCTACTACTCTTTCCGCCTGGGAGCAAGACATTGCTGCTCGCGAGCAGCAATACGCCTCCAAAATTCCCCCCGCCGCTTTGCAAACCATCAAAAATCACGCCAAAAATCTCTTCCTCTCGCCAGATCAAACTAAACTTCTCTATACTGCCACTGACTCGGCCACCATCCCGTCAGATTTGATCACCGCGCTGCCCGCCCCCAATTCTCAGCCCGAAGTCCGTACACTCGAGCCCAATCATCTCTACATTTACGACGCCTACGAAGACCGCAACTACGCTCTCGGCGAAGCGGCCGCCACCAGCTCCGCCAAAATCCTTCTCTCCGAACCAAAACCCCTGAGCACCAATCGTCGCGTCTTCCAAGAAACGCCCGCCGTCAGCCATTCTCTTGTCGCTGACGACCTCGACCAGACCCTGCAAAACTTCTCTGATTATTACGGCTCACCCACCACCAGAGCCTGGACGTGGCTGCCGGATTCTACTCATCTGGTCACCACGCACGGCGAGCAAATAGACATCATCACCTATGACGGCACCAATCAGACGGCCATCTATTCTGGCCCATTTATCGGCAATTTCCTCCTGCCTGCCACTGATAACAATTCTATCCTCATGCTAGCAAATTTCAACCCCAATGCTCCCAATAACATCTACGCCGTCCAGCTTACAAAATAAGTTGATTTATCAAGAAAAAACAAATAATTGTACACATTTCGTCTTGGTCGGAGTGACAGGATTTGAACCTGCGACCTCACGCTCCCAAAGCGCGCGCGCTACCACTGCGCTACACTCCGTGAAGAAATTCGGTGAGTCCGCTGGGACTCGAACCCAGGACGCACAGCTTAAAAGGCTGTCGCTCTAACCGACTGAGCTACGGACCCCCGATATGTTAATGCCTATATTATACCACACATTTAACCATTTTTGCGAGTCAATTTTGGCTAATTTTACTCACTTACACGTTAGTGTCCGCGCCGGGAATCGAACCCGGATTTGCCGCTTAGGAGGCAGCCGTTCTATCCGTTGAACTACGCAGACGTTTTAAAGCTACTAAATCCGGCGGTTTATGGCCGTAAAAATCTTGCCACGCACCAGCTAATGAACTAAAATCTTCCTCAAATTGTGAATGCATATTATCTGGCAAGTGATCAAGGGGAAACCAGCCAACTTGTTCAAATTTTGTGGGTTCATTATTACGGGCTTGGCGCGGGTCAATTTGCACCAAATACGTCAAAATCAGCCAGTGGCTCAAAGCCCCATCATTGTTGCGGATAGCGTTTACCCACTCCCCTTTTTGCCATTTTATGGGACTACAGCCATATTCTTCTCGCAATTCCCGCAGCATACACTCATCAGGCGTCTCGCCAAATTCCACCTGTCCACCACTATTATCCCATCGTCCCCACTCATCTCTGCAAGCACGCGAGCGCTTATTGAGGAAAACATTACCCTGCCCATCATGGCAGATAGCACATGTCCCCACGCCGATATAATCTTTTCCTACGACCATATCTTGTATTATAAATCCATTTTCACCCAAATCCAGCCCCACTTTTAAGCATTTTGTGGTATAATAACCCAAGTTAGCAGAAAGGACATCATGAATATGCAACGCACAGCCGTCCTCGTCAAACCAGATGGTTTGCAGCGCGGTTTGATCGGAGAAATCATTTCTCGTTTTGAACGTAAAGGTCTCAAGCTTGTCGGTCTCAAAATGATCCAGATGAGTGACGAAATGCTTTCCGACTGGTACGTCGAGCACAAAGACAAAAGCTTCTTCCACGACCTCAAAGAATTTATGGCTGAATTACCTATCGTCGCTATGGTCTGGGAAGGTATTGATGCCGTGATGGTAGTGCGCAAACTCGTAGGTACTACGCTCGGCCGTGAAGCTGAAGGCGGCTCCATCCGAGGGGACTTTGGCATGAGTCAACAATACAACCTCATTCATGCTTCCGCCAAGGAAGAAGACGCCAAAAGAGAAATTGCCATTGTTTTCAATAGTAATGAACTCTTCTCTTATCACAGCGTGATCGACTCTGTCATTTACGCTCAATATGAAGTCAAGGAGTGCGAAAAATAAGCACTCTTTCATGCTTTCGTAGTGCAACGGATAGCACGTGAGTTTCCGGAACTTAAAATGAGGGTTCGATTCCCTCCGAAAGCACATTTTCCCTTTCTTATTAAAAATACCTCTACCTGGTATGCTTGTAGCGCAAGCGCAAGTAAATCCGAGAAAGCATCTGCTTTGTGAGCGAAGCCATCTTTTTACACCGGTCAAGCGCAGAGAGACCTTATAAAAAGTGCAAGTGAACAAACGCAAACGCATTCCCTCTGCCTGGTGTACTCACACTGTACTCACAGAGTTTGTACTCACGCTGTACTCACACTGTGAGTACAAGCTCCTTAATTACTAGTGATCAGCTCTTCAATTTCCTTTTTTTGAGTGCGCGTCATTTTCCCGATCACGCCCAGCCGCAACTCGCCAGGCTTGATCAACTCACGCGCGATCTGATTGACTTCATCAAGCGTCACCGCCTGGATCTTTTTCAGACTTTGCGCCACCGTCAACACTTCTTTTTTAAACAAGTAATCGCTACCATAACTCATTGCCAGATTATATACGCCTTCTGCTGCCAACGTCATCTGTCCGCAGCGGAAATCCTTTGCCCGCTGTAATTCTTCAAGTGTGATCGGCTTGTCACCAGCAGCGATAGCTTGGAACTCACCAAGAGTCACCTTGATGGCTTCAGTCAGTTTGCCGGGATTGACACCTGAAGCCGCCCCAAAATACCCCGCGTCACAAAAATCCTCAGAACTTGCAAGGACATAATAACAAAGTCCTCGGCGCTCGCGAACCTCACTAAAAAGACGCGAACTCATATTTCCGCCCAAAATCGTCTTCAAAAGACTTAAAGCGTACCGACGTTCATCAAATCGCGTAATTGCCGGCCACGCCATCATAAAATGAGATTGTTCCGTCTTCCGGTCTATAAGATTTAATCTAGGACCATATTTAAAGTCTTCAGTCCACATTTCACGCTGACTGCCGCGATTTTTGCTTTTTACAAAGCGGAAAGCCTGAGTTACTTTGTCAGCTAGATCCTTGGCCATCACCGCCTTCTTTTGTCCTGCCACCACCAGCAACATATTTTCCGGGAAATACCAACGATCAATAAACCGTCGGAAAGTTTCCTGCTTGATATTTTTGATCGTCTCGTCAGTACCAACAATGTCATGCCCAAGACCAGAGCCGTCCAGCATCATTTTCGCAAATTCCTGAGCATTGTAGGCGTCTGGTTGATCCTCATACATATGCTTCTCCTCCAAGATCACGCCGCGCTCCCGCTCAATTTCCTCGGGGTCAAGCAGCATTTGTGTCGTCAGCTGCCCTAGCACATCTAGGGTAAAATCAAAATCCTTTGCCGCAGCACGCAGATAAAACGCCGTCATTTCTTCACTCGTGAAAGCATTAAAAATCGCGCCGATACTGTCTACCTTCTCGGTCAAAATCTTATTAGTGGGATATTTCTTTGTCCCCTTAAAAACCATGTGCTCCAAAAAATGCGCCACTCCAAAGTCAGCCGCCTCCTCATAGCGAGAGCCGGCATTCACCATCACCATGCTCGTGATCGATTCCAAACCTTCCATCGGAATTCTCATCAAATCGAGACCACAATCAAGTTTTTCTACAGTATACATAAATCCTTTCCTGATAAAGATAAGCTATTATATCACGGTATTAGGGAGGTTCTCGCTCAGTTTTCCATCTACACTCACCGGTCTGCGCGCAAACATAGCTGATCTCACCAAGCAAGTCCGTACGCAAAAGGGACACCCCAAAATCACGAGCAGACTGCAAAGTGACCGTATGCGGATGACCAAAGCTATTATTACGTCCACATGAGACGATCCCAATTTCGGGTCGCAAAATCTGTAAAAAACGGGGTGAAGAAGAGGTTTTTGACCCGTGGTGCCCCATTTTTAAGACATCGACATCAGTTAGCAGACCATCAGCTATCATTGCTAACTCTTGACCCGATTCGGCGTCACCGGTAAGGAGTGCTGAAATGTCATCAAAATAAAGATTTAATACGATAGATCCATCATTATAATTATAAGAAGACTGTACAAATTTAGAAAACAGTGATTTAAGATTTCCGAAACTTTGCCGCTTGCGAAAAATTGAATACGGCAAAAAATCCCGAAAGTTACTCACCACCTGTACGCAAACTTGATTGGTCACGCAATAAAACTCGCCCAATGCAGGCGTCATCACCTCCAATCCAGACTGTTCCACCTGATCCATGACTGCCGTATAAAAATCATAATAATCTGTGCTTGACTTACCAATGTTATTAACCCATAAAGTCTGCACCTGATAGGTCTGCAAAACGCGTGTGAGGCCAGTAAAATGATCGGCGTCAGGGTGAGTCAAAACTACTAGTTCTACTTCACGATCACCGTAAGGTAAATGGTCACGCAAGCAACTCATTACCTGATCATCTGGCCCGCCATCCACCAAAATCTCAAAGTCCCCATCACGGATCAGAATTGCATCCCCTTGTCCCACATCACAAAACACCAATTCATGCTGAATAGTATCACCGAAAGAATCCAACCAAAGTTTAATCGACCACAGGCTCCAAATACAAAAGAAAAGCAAACATAAGTTCCTAAGAGACATACGAAAAAACCCGAAACCGCCTACGCCAGAGCCAAAAACCAACAGCACACAAAAACCCGTAATATACAAGAAGATGAGAGATAGTTGGCGTAAATTCAATCCTTACAAGCAAACCAAAATAGTGCGCAAAAAGACGTAAAATGCCTATAATCCAAGAAACAAAATCATCAAGGAAACAAAATAGCGGCAATAAAACAAAATGCAATCCAGAAAAACTAGACGCAGTAAAAGCAATAAGCAGTAACGGCACACTAAAAGAAATCAGAAATGACAAAGCCGCAGAAAATAGAAGAGTTGATAAGAAACCCCAAGGAGCGACCTCACCAAACGTCAAAATCATAAAAGGTAAAGATGCAAGCTGCGCATAAAAAGAAGTCAAAATGGACTGTTTAATTAAACTAATAAAAAGCGAAAAATAATTTGAGAAACTAAAACCATCCAACCGCAATATAAAATCATCATCGCCAGTAACATCTAGTCCTCCAAAAAGTAAAATCCCAAAGGTTGACAGAAAACTCAACTGGAATCCGGTATTACCAAGATAAAAAGGAGAAAAACAGATCATTAAAACCAAAACTTGAAATAAAACATAAAGTGAATTTATAGGTCTTTTAAAAAAATAGCGACCAATAGCACTTAAACTAAACATCAAAAAAGCTCGCAGAATAGACAAAGGACTGCTAACGATCAGACAATACCAGAATAACAAAACCACAATGATACTAAAGCGAATTTTCGGTGATCGGACAAAAGAAAATACATCAGAAATGAAAACGGTCAGCACACCCAGATGAAAACCAGACACGGCCACCATGTGCGACAAACCAAGCGACTTGACTAAAGACCGGAAATCAGGGCTAAAATCAGCCTTTAGCGAGCCTAAAACCAGCCCCACAATCAAACTTGCAGGTTCAGTATGTAGCCAAGAATGCAAGATCACAATCAGTCGACCCGACACAAAATCTGCCGATTTTAGAAGCATCCGATAAAAAAGCAAAAAAGGAGTATTTAGCGAATTATCAGTATTGCTAAGTTTAGTTATGTCGGATACATCAAGGAAAAAATAGTCAAACAAAGAATTAGCAGAAGACACACGTAGTCTGCCAGTTACAGAGTAAACCTGACCAAGTTCAGCCTCATTGCAGGCAGGCCAGACGAACTGGACACCTGTTTTAGTCTTATAAGAGCAGTTGGAGTCGCACTTTGTGAGCAAATAAGTGAATTTGAGCTGCTCATGTTCGCTATAGCGTCGGTTTCGCAAAAAATTAATAAGATTAATTAAAACCGAAACTATAAGTATAATAATCAGCAACAAACTACTAAAATACTGATAAGATTTTTTCATAAATTCACACTGCTATAAATACCGAAAATTCTATAGACATAGTTCATTTTTCAATTTATCATACAAAGACTGAGTTAAAGCACCAGATGTCACCAGATCATCTAGTGCCGCATAAGGACGCTTTTCAATAATGCTTGCCGCCCGCACTTCACCCACCCCTGCAAGCGTCTGTAATGTCTTCAAATCAGCATTATTTACTGATACACCATTACAATTAGAAGCTACATTACTACTTACCAATCCCTCTGTACTTCCTGGCGTCAATGAAATTGAGGAAGAAACATCACTGCCGGCATCGTCCCAACTCTCTCCAACAAAAGGAATATAGTACTTACCTCCAGAAACTAATGATTGGGCCAAATTTAGCCGTTTTCCTATTAAATAGATGTCAATTACGTCATCACGAAAACCGCCCGCTTTTGCTACCAAATCTGCCAATACAGCTTCCGGCGGCAAAACATACAACCCAGGACGGTGCACTCCACCCCCAATATCGGCCAAAATTGGTGACTTCACCACCTGCGCATTTCCGGCCTGCTGTGCCTTTAAAGCCGAGGGCTTATCCTCTATGGACGTAGCCGTGTAATAAGCAATCTTCACGTCGGCCTTCATTGTGTAGACGACCCAAACCAGGCATGCCAAAAACGTCATTATGCCAAAACCGAAACCTAAAAATAGGCAAAATTTATTGAGACAAATTCTATATAACAATTCCTTCATACCGAAACTTGATTATACTCACAATTCTTTCAAATTCTTTCATCTCATCTCATAAAATTATTACACAGGTATCCATTTAACATCCCGAAAAGCGTCATCAATTTTTCTCCGCATAATTACCGCTTTATTAACGCAACGCCTGGTAACTCATTTCCGCAGAAATCAAAATATTATTATTTAAGGACTTAACATTACTTTTCTATAAAATGAATTAAAATTCGTCACTACCACCGAAACTGCTGCCTGTAATTATTTTTTCGGTCCGCGAAATTAGTTTTCCTTGTCGCTTCCAGATATTAGCCCGGAATACTCAAGCATCCTATAAAGCAACCCGAGCGGAAATTTTGGCAAATTTTTCCCGAAATTCATTCGGATTTTCGCACTCCTCTTACAAAATCTATCACAAAATTACTATGTTCAAAAGTAAATTGAATTTTTATGCTATCACTCCGTCAAAAATCGTCATCAAATAATTTAGCAGTCGCGAGTATCAGTTGCCAACCACAGGTTTGACAAATTCATCTCACTGCCAATTAGTGCACTCTCATTTGTTTACTTCTAACGTGTCATTTTCGCTTCTTCACTTACGTTACTATAATGTTAGTCACCGTTATACTGTCGCGGCCAATCGTCGCCATTTAAATGACTCGGGCTTCACTCTGGCGTACATATTATAAATGAGTCACCACAGCCTGGGACACGCCCGAGAAAGACGCCACTATTTACCTTTTGCTGCGCACGCGTGTGTACACCAAATTTTTAATGATATATTATTTGATTCACGCAGTCAGCTCTCAAATTTAATATTTTTATTTTTCTCCGCATTATTTAATTACCGCAATATTATTGCATAATCTGGTACATTCACGCATTTCATGCAATAATTTTATTAATGCATTTTTTGCATATAATAAATTATTAACGCAAACCTTTATCTCCACCAAAATTTCACATTCACTACTCCCAAAACTTAAATCACATAAATTTCCAAATTTTCGTGCGACGTTGCAATTGCGCACACGAGCGATACTGCGCAATTTCTCGTATACTTCTATTTGCCTCTTGCAAAATCGGATTTATTTCGTATAATTGCCTTATTATGTCAAATATTTCTCATTCTCATTCTTTATCAAGTAGTGCGGCGGTGATTACTCTGGTAGTCGCGACGCTTGCGATGATGGCCCTGCCAAGCGGTTTCAGCCTCTATCCTGCTAGTTACCAGGCTTTGGTCTTTTTCTCTTGTGCCCTCTTGCTCCTCGCTTACTTCCTGATTATCACCTTTAGACGCCGCCAACTCTATCTCAACGTCTCTCCTCTCACTCTACCTCTAGTATTTTTCGCCCTTTGTTTGGTATTTACTATCCTCCTGCAGCACGGATTTCACTCGACCAAATCATTTCTCGGTCTTGGCGGTCTTCTCATTGCATTCTGTCTGGCTGCCGTTTGCTCGAGCATCCTCGTCAAACTCAATAACTCCCAGACTGCCATCCGTGCCGCTCTGACTATTAGCGTGATTTCTGCCCTCGCCACAGTTCTTGCTAGCATCAATAACTATATCCATATCTTACCCGAAAATATCTCTGGTATCATGTATACTCCGGGTCTAAATCTCAGCTTGATGTTTATTGCCCTAGCCGCCATCGGCGCTAACTTCTTCAAAAAAAGCAAGTTCAAAACCTCACATCTGGTTTGCTTGCCGATTATTATTTTGGGCTTGTTCTCCAGTCTCTATCTGGACATCCAGAATGCAGACACTTCTCCTTCATTTATCGGCTCCATTTCCACCGCTGTCCGCCAAATTACTTCTACAGGCCACGTTGACACAAAAACCCTGTTTTTCGGCTCTCAGGCTCAAATTTACGCCGATATTTACGATCAATACTCCGCCGACACCAACCCTGCTCACCTCGGCGCTTACAACCAAAGCAACACTGCTGTCTTGACTATCTTCAGCCTTTACGGCGGTCTGTGTGCCCTTGCCTGGCTCCTGATTGTTATCCGGACCATCATTTTGTGTTTCTCCTCTAAAGAGGCCAATCGCGATTTATACTTTGTCCTTCTAGTTTCCTTCTTTGTACAATTATTTACTGCAATTCATCCTTTAATCTTGATGATTCAAGTGATTTTGATAACTTTTGCCACCAATAAAAATAGACAAATTTTGTTCAATCTGAATATGTCTACATTTTCGTCACAAAATAATACTCAAAAAGTAGAAAATCGCGACAACTCCCGTCTTTTTATCACATCATTTAGCAGTCTAGCAAGCATCCTGCTAATATTTTTAACATTTAAATTAATACGTAACTATCAAGGTTTTATACTTCATGAGCAGTCACTTACCTCAATCTTAGAGGATAATCTTGACGATTATCTCGAGAAAGCCCAAGCTGCCGTCAAAGTAGCTCCTGATATTGATGCCTTCAATCGTGATGCTGCCATCGCCAATGTCGAGCTTATGCTCTCCAGCATCCAAAACGACGCAAATAATGAAGGTGCCAGCGAGCAGGCGCTTAGTTATTATGAGACTGCCACCACGTACGCTCAAAAAGCAATTGACATCGAACCAACTCACGCCACCAATCACTATGTCTACGCTCAAATCCTCCAAGAGGCTTATCATTATCTCAGCTCTGAGGCCGATCTGACCACGCAAGCAAGCAAAATCAATACTGCTTACGCCACTGCTGCCCTCTATCAGCCCTCCAATCCTGACATCCTCCTTGGTCTTGGTGGCTTTCATCAAAGCGTCGGTCAATATGACGCTGCTTTAGACATTTACCAGTCAGCCCTCAAAATCAACCCCGAATCAGCACAAGCCAACTATCAGCTGGCGACGCTCTACGAGCAGCAAAATGAGGTCGAACAAGCCAAAACAGCCTATACAAATACGCTGCGGCTCCTAGACGCTGAAAGCCAGGATTACCAAGACGTCCAGGCAAAACTACAAAGTCTTGAATAAAACGAAAGAAAGCCAAAACATCAAGCGCCGCACTCAGCGGCGCTTTTTGTACAGTTAGACAAATTATAAGCTAATATTTTTACAATATTTTATTTTATATTTCAATAAAATTTCAATATTTGTACACAATTTAAGAACATTATAATTACACCTATAATAATTTCACTCCCAAACATTCAAAAAAAATTGGCCCATAAGCCAATTTTACAAGTTCATAGACAATTTTAACTCAATTTCCAATAAACGTCTGCCACATCGCTTCTCGCAGCTTATCCAAACCGTCACCAGTCGCGGCAGAAATCAACAGTGGCGTCTGATCACCCCACTCCTGGCAGATCGCCTCTTTAAATTCTGGAGTGTACAAATCGCTTTTATTGATCACTACCAGCTGCTTTTTGCGCGCTAAGCTCGTGCTATAATCCCCTAATTCCCCCGCCAACATCTTTAATTGTTCCTTTAAAAGGTCAATTTTTTGCCTATCGCTCAAGTTCTCATCGCCAATTTGTTCACTATTTAAACTCAATACATAAACCAGCGTCTTACAATTTACTAAGTGACGCAAAAAGTCAAAGCCTAGACCTTTCCCCTCACTAGCACCTTCAATTAATCCCGGTATATCCGCTATCACCAGGCTTCTTTCGTCCGGATAATTTAAAACCCCCAAAAAAGGCTCCAAAGTTGTAAAAGGATAGTCAGCTACCTTTGGTCGAGCTTTGGTTAAGTGTGAAAGCAGCGTACTTTTGCCCGCATTTGGTAAACCCACAAGTCCCACATTTGCCAGTAACTTTAACTCCAAAAAAACCATTTTTGCTTCGCCCCAAGTGCCATACTCCGCCTCTAGAGGCGTCGTATTGCGTGAAGATTTGAAAGTATCATTCCCCCGTCCACCAAAACCACCCTGACACAAAACAACTTTCGGACATTTTTCGTCTATAGTTATTAAGTCACTTATTTTCCCTTCCTCCAAAGGTAAATACTCACTGTCTTCCTGATCCAAGCGTGCATGCAAATAGTCTCGGAAATAAGGGCGCGCGGCTGCATCAATACTATCCGGTTCTCGCGCTGGCGGAGCATTGGTTTCTTTTTCCACATAATATTTTTCCCGCGCTAAGCTATCACGAGCAATTGTCTTCCTGATACCCACTTGTTCACGCCGCCACTGTGACACTTTGTTTTCTGCGTACAGCCACACCTGCGTCCCCGCAGGGACACTGATAGTCACCGACTCACCACGTCTGCCAGCTTGTCGCGCTTTGCCGCCGCGTTCACCATCTCCAGCCACAAATTTCTTTTTACCGCTAAAGTGCTGCAAAGTATTTAGGCGCGTATCCAGCTGAATGATGATATCGCCACCATCGCCACCGTCACCGCCCACTGGCCCTCCTTTGAGCACATGACGATTGCGCCAAAAAGCCACTCGACCATTGCCACCGTCACCCGCTTTTAAGTAAAGCCGTACCAAATCCAACATTTCTCCTCCTACATCCGTAAATAATCCATTGGGTTTAGCAGCACCGAATCCTGACGGATCTCAAAATGCAAGTGTGTACCCGTAGAACGTCCCGTCGAACCCATCTCCCCCAAGATGTCGCCGCGATTTACACTTTGCCCTTCAGACACATTGAGCACCCGCAAGTGAGCGTAAAGAGTTCGCGAGCCATTACCGTGATCCACGATGACACGATTACCATAGCCAGAACTATCCCAGCCGGAGGCCGTCACCACGCCGCTGTCAGCAGCTAAGATCGGCCCGCCGCCGCCACTGGCAATATCAATCGCTTTGTGATAAAACGAGTATCCCTGTGTGATTATTCCTGCCGCTGGCCAGATAAAGTCACCCGTGGCGCTCACAGTGCCAGCGTCCGGCGTCATCACCCGAGCAAAAGTCGCCGTCGGCGCCGCTACCGTCTTCTTTTCGCCGCCTGGCACCATCAAATATTGGCCCACTGCCAGCTCAAAAGTCTCATCATTGACGAAATCATTAAATGGGAAATCGACGATCGCCTGTATCGCCGCCCCTTCCAAACCGTATTTTTTACCAATACTCTCTATCGTCTCGCCCTTAGCGACTTTGTGACGGATGCCGTCCACCGGCAAAATTCGCAGTTCATCACCAGCTTCCACTTTGGCATTATCTTTTAAATTGTTTTCCCACAAGATGGTTTGCTTTTTTAGACCATATCGACTCGCGATTGAGTCTAAAGTCTCACCCTCACTTACAGTGTGAAAAGTCACTTCTCCCCCGCGCAGTGCCTTCACTTCTTCGGCCTGCATCGTATAAAAACTCACCTCGTCACTAGTGGCAGCCAAAACATTACTACTTAGTCCTGCCTCTCGCTGCGCCGACTGATCAAAAACCAGCGGCGCTACCACGATCACAAAAAAGGCCGTCGTCACCACTCCAATATGTAACATCGGCCGCGACTTCTGTCCGCGATCATTATACAACGTCCCCACTACCGCATCTTTGCCTTTTTCAAAGTAAGAAAACGGCCGATACACGCGCGAGCGCAGATAGCGGTGCCAAAAATTTAAGTAACCACTAAAATCAGACAAAATTTGAACATTTTGCTTTTTTTGCTTGATTTTTACAGTTTTTTTCTTATTCATATTTTGTCTAAATTTTGTCCTCAACCGTTTCTTAGTGACTGCAAAAATTCACGATTGGTCTTTGTGCGACGCATCTGATTCATCAGTGTCACTGTCCGGTCGTTATTGTCTAGTGTATCCAACATCCGTTGCAATGTCAAGACTGACTGATAAGTCACCGGATCCATGAGCAAGTCATCCCGTCTCGTGCCGGATTTTTGCACTTCAATCGCTGGATAAATCCGCCGTTCGGCCAATCTTCTGTCCAAATGTAATTCTTGGTTACCCGTACCTTTAAATTCCTCGTACACCAAGTCATCCATCCGAGAGCCCGTATCCACCAACGCCGTCCCGATGATCGTCAAGCTCCCCGGTACTTCAAAATTACGCGCCGCACCAAAAAATCTTTTTGGCGGGAAAAGTGCCGCCGGGTCAAAACCACCAGAAAGCGTCCGCCCCGATGTAGGAATAGATAAGTTATAAGCGCGTGCCAGACGAGTGATCGAATCAAGTAAAATGACCACATCCATGCCTTTTTCTACCAAGCGTTTTGCCCGCTCGAGCGCCAGCTCCGCGATCCGACACTGACTTTCTGCCGGCTCATCAAAATTACTCGCTGCAACTTCACCACGTCCGTGAGTAATCTTTTCGATGTGCCGACGCAAATCCGTCACTTCTTCTGGCCGCTCACCGATTAATACCGCCATCAAAAAAATGTCGGGATAATTGGCAGCTACGCCAGTACTAATTTCCTTAAGCAAACTTGTCTTTCCCGCTTTTGGCGGCGATACGATCAATGAGCGCTGACCTTTACCAATTGGCGCGATTAAATCTACCATTCTGGTAGAAATTGGTTCTGCGCCCGTTTCGAGTTTGAGTTGTTCGTCAGGATATACTGGCGTCAACTGATGGAAACGGACTCTCGGTTTGCTGATATATTCTTCCGCCGGAATATCGTTGATCGTGTTGATCGTCATCATCCCCCAATACCGATCTGTATCTTTTGGCTCGCGCGCTACACCCGCCACCACGTCTCCTGGTTGCAGCCGATATTTGCGCATTAATTGTGGCGGTACAAAAGCATCCTCCTCGCTCTCACCATAACGCACCCGTATTACTGGTAGATTTTCCCGGAAACAATCCAAAAAACCGCTTACCTGCCGCGTTTCTTTACCGCCACCCGCAATTTGATTGGGATTTAGCGGCTGACCACCGCGACGATTACCTCTAAAACCCACTTGTTTGGAAAAGCTCTGATTTAAAGGTGTCACGCTCGTTTGTACAGGCACCGGAATATGGTGCGGATCTTTTGCCACTGCCAAAGGCACCACTGGTTTTACGCTCGGCAGCGATTCTGGTTTACTGAGATTGGCCAACTCCCGCAAAGCAGCCAAATTTTGTTTTACCACTGGCGTCCCCAAAACCACTGCCTCCTTAGGTGCTGTTGCTGTCTGCGGCTGTGCGTTCACTGTTTTAGGCGCAGACGGTGCCGTTTTTTGCTCTGGACTCGCCACAGACGTTTTTTTGACGTCGGCCGGTTTTACTTTTTTCTTGAGCACGGTTTTTGTCTTTTCTACTTTGGTGGTGGCGATAGACACAGCCGGCGGCGCGCCAGGAGCCATCGGTATTACTGGCACTGAAGGAGCAGCTGGCTTTTTTTCCAAACTCACGCTGCTGCTTGTGTTTACTGTTGTCTTGGTGGCTTTCGCACTCGCGCGCCGACGCCGTGGGCGGGGTGCTACACTTTCCAATATTGACGGATCTACTGGTGTGGCTAATGGCGCCGTGTTTTCTGTTTCTTGTGCCATAATTTCTTCCCTTTTTACTTCCATCACGTACGACAACAAAAGTATCACTTCACTGCCATCAGCACGTCCTGGGACTATATTAATATAACATCATAAGAATAACCGCATTATACCACACTTCACCCCTTTTGTCAATGGTCAAATTATCACGCTACACAGGTATTTTTACCACGCCCACCGCCCACCTCACTAGTGCACGCGCCTGATTTCCTCCCAACGCGTCGTATATTCCGGCGACCGGCGCGTCGCGCGCGATTGCCATTTTACCGTCACCTTATTACCCACCGCGCGCGCTTTCACTCACCAGTCCCACATTCACCTTATAACTGCCATAATGATGATTGAGTGCGTCCACCGCTTTCATCACTGCTTGTTTTTTACTCTCATCCACATTTACTTCTTCCCGCCACAGTCGTGGCTGTCGCTCACTTTCTTTTTCCAAACCGCTCAATATCACTCCCACCCGCTTGTACTCATAACCTTTACGGTAGCAATGATCCAATGCTCTTTTCATCGCTGCTGCCAGATCTGGCAAGAAACTACTTGACTCCTCCAAGCTCACCGTGTCACTACCCATATAAAGCTTACCTGGCTCTGCAAATCTACTTGTCTGGATAAACACACTCACAAAAGCCGCCCGCCATTTATTCCTGCGCAGACACTCTGTCGCCTCGCGTAAATATGTCCCCAAAGCGTGAGCCAGCTCACTTTTTTCCCGCACGCCCTCACCAAAACTCCGGCTACGTAAAATCTGCCGCAGTGAAACCATAGCCTGAGTCTGCTCAATACAAGCCACCCCGTGCAGCTCCCACCAAGTCCGCAAGCCTGGTAAATTTAGCATCTGTTTGACCACTTTCTCATCCATTTGCACTAGATCTGCCACACTGCTAACGCCAGCCAAGTGCAACTTTTGCGCGCTCGCTCGGCCCAAACCCCACACATCCTTCACACAAATATTGGGAAAATATGGGTTAGCACTACTTTGATCAGACCAATCCATCACTCCTCGGCCCAAAAAGTCGTTTTTTGCAATTTCTGCCGCCAACTTCGCTAGCGTCTTACTCCGAGCCACCCCCAACGTCACCGGGATCCCGATACTTTGACCAATTTTGCCCCGCAGCGCCAAAGCCCACGCCATCCAATCTCGTCCATCATCATCCAACTCCAAAAAACACTCATCTATCGAGTAAATTTCTTGATGTGCTCTCCCCGCCTCCGCCGCGATCAAGCGCATCATCCGCCCCGAAATATCACCATACAGTCGGAAATTACTCGAAAAAACTTCTATTCCGTACTGTTTGATTTCTTTTTCTATTTTAAAACGTGGTACACCCATCGGGATGCCGAGTGCTTTCACTTCCGCTGAGCGTGACACCACACATCCGTCATTACAAGACAGCACAAGCACTGGCTGCTCTCGCAAATCCGGCCGGAAAACTCGCTCGCACGACACAAAAAAATTATTAGCGTCAATCAGTACCCACACACTGCTCATATCGGCTATTATACTACAAAAACGTTTGCCTGGTTGCGCACTGTGACGCCAGAAAATCCGGGAAAACGACTCCGTTTGCGAGCGAAGCCATCTTTTTACACTGGTCAAGTGTAACCAAGTCGGATCGTAGCCATGTCGTTC
>JAZQJV010000015.1:0-12810 GCA_045541795.1 Patescibacteria group bacterium
AAGCGTTCCTAGCGTCGGCACAGTTTGCTACCTCGATGTCGGCTCATCGCATCCTGGGGCTGTAGCAGGTCCCAAGGGTTAGTCTGTTCGCCTATTAAAGCGGTACGCGAGCTGGGTTCAGACCGTCGTGAGACAGGTCGGCTTCTATCCTCCATCAACGTTAGAAATTTGCGGAATTTTGTCCCTAGTACGAGAGGACCGGGATGAGGAAACCCCTAGTGTTCCTGTTGTTGCTGTCAAGCGCAGTGCAGGGTAGCTACGTTTCTTGCGGATAACCGCTGAAAGCATCTAAGCGGGAAGCCCTATCCAAGATGAAATTTCTCCATCAGATGCCTGGGAGACTACCAGGCCGATAGGTGAGAGGTGTAAGTCTGGTGACAGATTTAGCTTACTCATACTAACAAATCGATTGAACATTTTAGTAACACTTGATTTATTCAAGCAGTGAGAATGTGAGGTCTGGAGACAAATTAGTGAAATAAAATCGTGAGTCTTATTCATTTGTTAAAGATCTTGAGTAGATCTTTATTAAAAAGTGCCTTTTGTTCATACCTCTGGAGCGTGGTGGAACCAACTCTTCCCATCCCGAACAGAGTCTTGAAACACCATAGCGCTGACAATAGTCCGGGGATCTCCCTTGGCGAAGATAGGTCGAGGTATGAACAAAGGGCATTTTTTTTGCAAAAAAATGCCCTACATCATCTAAGTCTACTCATCCGCACAAAATGCAACACTACTTAACCTCAATGCCCGCTGAGCACCGCTAGCTTAACTGCGCTAATTCAGCATCAATAAACTGCTTAAATTTACCGTCCAGTACACCGGCTGTGTCAGACGTTTCCACGCCAGTACGCACATCCTTTACCAATTGATAAGGATGCAATACGTAGTTGCGGATTTGCGTACCCCAACTAGCCTGTGTATTATCACCCTTGAGAGCGGTAATCTCTTCGATTTGTTGCTGTTCCTTCATCAGCGCCAGGCGCGAGCGCAAAATCTGCAGCGCCCGTTCCTTGTTTTGTGCCTGCGAGCGCTCCTCGCGACAGCGCACCACCAGCCCGAGCGGCACGTAAGTCAGCTCCACCGCGGTATTTACCTTGTTTACGTTTTGACCGCCAGCACCGCCACTTCTAGTAAAATGCCATGATAAATCAGCTTCATTTAAAACAATGTCATTATCTTGCTCAATTACCGGTAATACTTCTACCAGAGCAAAAGATGTCTGGCGCAAATTGTCAGCATTAAAAGGCGAAAGTCGCACCAATCTGTGTGTACCTGCCTCATGTTTAAGCAAACCGTAGACATTTCTTCCGTTCACCTCATAAGTGACCGCTTTAATCCCGGCCTCCTCACCACGCGATTCATCCACTAATGTGTATTTCCAGCCCTGACGCTCAAAAAAGCGAGTGTAAGCCCGGGCAAGCATCCCCGCCCAATCCATCGCCTCCGTACCTCCTTGACCAGAATGAATGCTAAAAAGAGCATTGCCGCGATCATATTTACCAGTGAGATATTGTTCTAATTCCAGACGTTTCACTTGCTCACGCACGCGTGCTAAGACATCATCAAGCCCAGCGATGTATTGCTCATTTTCCGGCTCTTCATTCACCAAAAATTCAGCTGTTTCTAGCTCCTCCAAACTATCAGTCAGAGTCATTGCCTCAGTTTCTTGAGCTTGCCACTCACCAAGCTCACGCATCAAAGTCTTCGCGTCACTTCTCTGCCAAAAATCAGCAGCCAACGTCTCATCTTGGCGCTTGGCGATCTGGGTGCGCAAAGCCAAAATATCCAACCTCCCCAAAAGCGCCATCGCCTTATCTCGGTACAACTGGATTTGTTTTGCGTCTACCATATTACATGAACTGGCCGCGCTCTACAAAAGCCTCTTCATCACCAATAATCATCAAACGCTTCCCGTACATCACTTCCATGATGAAAGGATCACGTCGCTGTTTGCGGAATTTAAACTCATTCATGTCAAAAATCGCAAAATTCACCTCCCGGCCCATGAGTTTCTCTTCTTCTTTGATCAGCACCTCCAACTCCGGCACCACCACCTCACCAATCACCAAAATATCCAGCTCATCAGACTTCGGATGACGGTTAAAAAACGCCGGCGTAAAAACTACATAGTCAATTTTGCCCAATTTTCGGCGCAACCGGCGAATCTTTTTGCCCAAACCATTTTCCTTAAAAACAATTTGCTGCAACTCCGGGAAAAAAGGGTAAGCTTTATTGATCCTGTAATACGTCCTATTACCCCGCACTTCTGTCAACAGCAAACTGTTTTTTGTCAGGTTAATCAGTTCTCGGCGCACTGCATTAATTTCCTCATCAATCAGTCTTGTCGCCTCGCGGACATAATAAACCTCTTCAGGGTTGAGCAAAAACAAACTCAGTACCTTCACTCGCACGCGACTAGTAATCAAATCTTGTAGTTTTGCCATGTAATCCTTCTAACAATCTAACACCATATTATACCACAACTTGCACCATTTTCCACAAGCAATTTACTCAAATAATAATTTTTATGCGGACTGACAAGATTAATTAAACCGCCCAAATTACATTATACCATGCACACCAAAAGTGTTATAATAACAAACACAATGACCAAAAAACAAGCCCGCCAGCTCAAAAAAATCATCACTCCGCTACTATTGGCTGCGGCTGTTTTTGTTTATACGGCCGTCGGCGACGGCTGGGATTTATCTCAGCTGCAAAAAACATCCATCTTAGGCGATAAAGTTACCATCACTTTTGGCGAGCTGTCTGAGACCTTCACCCCTACAAGCACGCCTAGCGCCAACGAAAGCGAGCGCGAGACCGCGACGGTCAAGCGTGTGGTTGACGGCGACACGATTGTCCTCACTGATGGCCGGAAAGTCCGTTATATCGGCATTGACACCCCAGAAACTGTCCACCCCAACAAACCGGCAGGCTGTTTTGGTCAGCAAGCCAGCGACAAAAACAAACAGCTCGTGACCGGCAAAAAAGTCCAGCTAGAAAAAGACGTCAGCGACACTGATCGCTACGGTCGCCTCTTGCGCTACGTATATCTAGACGGGCAAATGGTCAACGAAATCCTTCTGGAAGAAGGCTACGCCACTGTCTCCACCTATCCACCAGACGTCAAATACCAATCAAAATTCCAAAAGCTTGAACAAGAAGCGAGAACACAAGGACTCGGTTTGTGGGGAGCAGACTGCAATAATTAAAAATTGTGTGGCACAAAATGCTACACGTGTAGCATTACTTTTCACTTTTCGCCTGGAAAATATATCATAAACTGTGTGGCATTTTACCTATTTTGTGTGGCATTCGCGCAGTAGCGTGTGGCATTTTGAGTACAAAATGTATACAATCTCAACATTACGCCGTCAGCGCCTTGATCTGCCGTTCAAGTTCGCTCGACCAGCCTACAGTGTACGGCAACAATTTATTTTCAATCCCCGTACGCGAAGATACGGCAATCAGCACCTTGTCAGGACCAGGATGAGCTTTGAGTAAATCGCCAATTTTTTGCATGTTTTCTCGTGGCGTGGAGCGGGGAATAAAAACCTTATGGGCCATCTCCAACTCAGTCTCATGTAAAATATTATTGGACGGCCGACCCACTCGGTCTACGATCAAACTAATGTCGCCGTCTTTATTTTCTACCTTTGCCCGCAAACTGACTACTGAATCCGCCGCGTAAAAATCCTTACCCTGCGCGTAAGTACGCGGGAAAACCACAAACTCACAACTGCCAGTGCCGTCTTGGAAATTGCCAAAGCCCATCGGTTCACCCTTCTTCGTCGTCACTTGACGAAACTGGGTGATCATCCCGCCAAAAGTATAAGTGTTACCTTGATCTGTTTCCAAAATAATGTCACCAATTTTCTTATTGGCCCGCTCACGCACCGCTTTGAGAGCCGCCGCCAAAGGATGAGATGTCAGATAAAAACCCAAAAGCTCCTTTTCAAATGACAGGAGCTCTGCCTGTGGATATTCCTGTACCAAGGGGAAATTATCAGTCACATCCACCGGCATCAAGTCAGAAAAAAGATCGTCCTGTCCTTCAATTTTGGGCGTACCAGTGCGCGCACGGATCTGCTCCAGATTTTCCAGCAAACTCGCACGGTTGACAAAACTGTCAAAACAGCCAACCTTAATTAAAGCCTCCAAAGTTTTTTTGTTAACTTTTGACTTTTCCGTTTCTTGAATAAAATGCGTAAAAGACTGAAACTGTCCCACCCGGGCTCTCGTAGCCATAATGTGATCAATAGCAGCCATACCGATCCCTTTGATCCCAGTAAATCCGTAGCGGATCGCCAACCCTCCCAGCGAGTCTTCATTGGGCTCAATTTCATAATCTTTGCTCGATTTATTTATATCAGGCGGCAAGACTTTGATCCCCATCTGTTTACAATTTTCCACCGCAATGGCAATTTTTTCATCACGATTCATCGACGTCGACGCCGACTCAATACTCAACAGTGCCGCCATATATTCCACCGGGTAATGCGCCTTTAAGTAGGCAGTCTCATAAGTGATCATCGCGTAACCAGCCGCGTGCGATTTATTAAACCCATAACTAGCAAATTTCTCAATATAAGCCCACACTTGCTCCATATCGGCACGCTTATAACCTTTCTCCTCAGCCTGATCAAGGAAACGTTTCCGGTTTTCATCCAGAAGATATTTTTTCTTTTTACCGATCGCCCGACGCAAAATGTCTGCCTCGCCCAGCGAGTAACCAGCCAATTTATTGGCAATGCTAAGGACCTGCTCTTGGTAAACCAAAACGCCATAAGTCGGACCTAATATCGGCTTTAGGTCGGGATGTAAATATTGAATTTTATCCGGGTGTTGTTTGCCTTCGATAAATGTCGGGATCAGGTCCATCGGTCCCGGCCGATAAAGTGCTAAAAGTGCCGTAATATCGCTAAAAGTAGACGGCAGCAACGTCTTGCACACCCGTCTCATTCCTGCTGACTCCAGCTGGAAAATCCCGCTCGTCGCCCCAGACTGAAGCAGTTTGAAAGTGAGTTCATCATCAAGCGGTAAATGCTCAAAATCAATTTCATCACCCTTGTGCTCTTTAATAAGCTCTAGGGCCTTCGTGATCGTCGATAAATTGCGCAAGCCTAAAAAGTCAAACTTCAAAAGGCCGATCGCGTCATCAGCGACGTTGACGTCAACCACATACATATCCAGCTGAGTGATGGTTTTGCCCGTCTTTGAATCTCTCTGGATCGCCATGTATTCCGTCAAACTTTTATCCGCCACGATCACCGCCGCCGCATGGACACCAGACTGACGCACTATCCCTTCCACCTTGCGCACCAAACTAAAAAGCTGCTGATATTTTGGCTGTTTGGCGTATTCAGCCAACTCTGACACTTGCTCTATGGCCTGGTCAATCGTGATGTGCTTGCCTGGTTCATTGGGGATGAGCTTGGCAATTTTGTCTGGTTCTTCAAATGGCATCCCTAGCACCCGACCCATATCACGCACCGCCACCCGCGGCTCCATTTTCCCAAAAGTAATCACGTGCGCAACTTTGTCCGCACCGTATTTATCGGCCACATATTCAAAAACCTGACCCCGCTTTTCGTCCGCAAAATCCATATCAATATCTGGTGGCGTCGGCCGTTGCGGGTTGAGAAACCGTTCAAACGGCAGGTCATGTTCTAGCGGATTAATCGTAGTAATATTCAGCCCATAACCCACCAAAGCGCCAGCCGCCGAACCACGACCCGGCCCTACACCCACGCCATGCGTTTTGGCCCAGTTCACAAAATCCTGAGTGATCAAAAAATAATTCGCATAACCTTTCTGACAAATCACATCCATCTCGTAATTTGCCCGCTCCAACACCTCTGGCGGCAGCTCCTGCGTCCGGAATTTCTTTTTCAGTCCCGCAATTGTCAGCTTGCGGAAATAACTTTTTTGCGTCTCACCCTCAGGCACGGGGAAATTGGGGAAATGTAAATGCCCACGTTCGATCTCCACGTGACACTGATCGGCAATTTTGACCGTATTACGGATCGCCTCCGGGTAACCCGAAAAAAGTTCCGCCATTTCTTCGCTTGAGCGCAGATAATAATCAGGCGAATCAATCATGGTATAACGTTTTTTATCAGACATGAGCCGGCGCGCCGACACTGCCGAAATTGCATCTTGTGCCATTGCATCATCAGGATCCAAATAATGCACATCATTAGTCGCCACCAAACCAATCTCATATTTGCGTCCCCACTCGATCAGCTGCCGATTGCATTCATCCTGGCCAGGCAAATTGACATGATGTTGCAATTCCAGATAAAAATCATCACCAAAAACTTCCTTGTATTTTTTCACCCGCGCTTGGGCTTCATCCAGTTTGCCGGCCAAAATTAGCCGATTCACCAAGCTTCCTATGCAAGCCGTCGTCACGATCAACCCCTTAGCATGAGAAAAAAGCAATTCATCATCCACCCGCGGTTTATAGGAAAACCCTTCAAAATTTGCCGCCGATACCAGCTGTAACAAATTGCGATAACCGTCATTATCTTTAGCCAAAACCAGCAAGTGATACTGATCCATCCCCATACGTGTTTGTTTGTCAAATCGGGATTTTGCAGCCTGATAAAGCTCACAGCCCACAATCGGACGCACTTTCGAACCCAGGTGATCAATCGTATTGTAAAATTTCACCACCGCATACATATTGCCGTGATCAGTGACTGCCACCGCTTTTTGACCCAAACTATCCACCTTTTTTATCAGCGGCTCCAGCCGGCACAACCCATCCAACATCGAGTATTCCGTATGGACGTGTAAATGTACAAATTCAGTTTCACTCATATGCCTATTGTACCACGTCAAAACTCACCTGAAAGCGCAATTTTGGAGAAATTTGAGCAGTTGCAACTACACTGGTATTTACTCAGCGCAACTGGCAAAACATTGCCCCGCCACAACTAAACATCAAAAGCCCTCGTGTCAAAAAACACAAGGGCTGTCTTAGCAAACGCTATAAATTGTTTACAATTTTGAAACAACGTACCTCATATTCCCGGTCTTCAGGATAACTATCTCTCGGCCGTTCATGAGAATCATTGGCATCGATCTTGCGCAAAGTCTCCAGCTGACGCGAAGGCCTGCACTTCCACATTTTCGGCTGTATGCCTACATCCTTCTTGCCATTCTTGATGCAGCCGGCAAACCAATCGTAAAAAAACGTCAACTGCTCCAACTCGCCATCATAGTGATAGCAGTCATGGACAGGAGGCAGCCAGAATCCCTTAACCAACCAGTTCTCACGCAGCAAATGGGCAAGCTCGTGCATCAAGACGCATCTAAGATACGGCATCAATGGCTCGTCAGTATCTGCAGCGCAAAAGGCTGTCGGCACGTGGTTATAAATATTTAGCCCCACATAAGCGTGCCCAGACCAGTCTAAATCTGACTCAGGTTGATCTTTAAAGACTACAACGGCCAAATCATAGGTATCAGAAAAGAACTTATCTTTTTCCGCCACCGAGACCGCGCCGCCTGGATAATCGCCATCAACCATCACCAGTACATGATCAATTTCCCGCACGTCCAGATCAAACTTGACCGCAATCTGTTTTCCGTTTTTAATTGACGAAAGATTTTCAATCAAATGAAAGGTCTCTTTGACCTCAACAGATACGTCGGCCATTTCCTCGTCGCCAAACCGAGAGGTCTTTACAGTCTCATCAGACCAAGACTCTCGGTCAGATGGTGCAAAGTATGCTTGATCCGAAATCAAAACTAATGCTCTCCACGTCGGCACGCCTGCCCAGGCATCGCACACAAAAACAAAAACCAAAAAACATGAAACGAAAAACTTTCTCATTATAAAAAACCTCCAGATTATAGAATTTATTTTATATAGCGTTTGTTAAAGAACCAACAACACAATCTCCTCAAACTAAGCGTCTGTGCTCAGTAGAGAACATAATGTTATTGTTAATAAGACTTATTATACCACATTATGGGTCATTTGTCAAGAGGCAATTTCGCCTGGAAAAAAATAAAAGATCTAAAATTGTTTAATTTGAAACTGCTGCAAAGCTACAATCCGAATAAAAAGCAGTGTTTTGTGAGTGATAATGGACTCGAACCATTGACCTCTATCTTATCAGGATAGCGCTACTACCAACTGAGCTAATCACTCAAATGTTAATAACCATATTATACCACCAAACCGCCCAAATTACAACCCCCAGTTTTAACTGCCGCTTGCAAAAATCCCGCCGCATGCTATAATAAACACATAATTAGCGGCACTAAACGCCAGAGGAAAATATGCAAGAAAACAAATCAAACACCCAAGCAATCGCGGTCGCCAGCCTCACGCTGGGCATCATCGCCATCGTCGGCAGCCTGATCCCTGTACTCAATCTCGTCTCCTGTATCATTGCTCTGGTGGCTTTGGGGCTCGGTATTGCCGGTATCGTCAAAAAACAAGGCGGTATGGCCATAGCCGGTACCATCTTAGCAGTCTGCACCTTTATTTTGGCCTACCACTCATATAAAGCCGTAGGTAATATCGTCATGAAAAGCGCCGAAAACATGGAGACCAATCTCAATCTCGAAGGGCTAGAAGTCACAGGCGGCACCTTAGAAGCCTCAGCTGGCGCCAGCTTCGTCACTGGCACCCTTACCAATCACACCGGCCAAGACGTCGCTATGCCTGTGGTCAATTACAACGCCTTCAACGCCAAAGGTGAGCAGATCGGCAGCTGTGTCGATGCCATGTTTGGTGAACTTACCCAAGGCTCTACCTGGAATTTCTCCGCCACCTGCGACGTAAGCGAAACCCCCGCCAAAATCGAATTTGTCGGTGCCACCACCCCAGTCAGCGTCAAATAATCACTACAAAGGATAACATGCAACAATCAACCACACGCAAAAACAAAAAATTAATTATCGCCGGTCTCGGATGTAGTGTGATTATCATCGCGGTACTAGCAGTCATCTTCATCCCTAAAAATAAAGGCCAGCGCAGCTTTAGTTTCCCCAGCCTCGACGGTAGCCAGCCAGCCCCCAGCCAGATCCAAACCAAAACCACCGCTGACCTTGAAGTCACTACTTACACCTTGCAACCCAAACAAGCTGACATGCCTGCTCAGGTAAACGGCACCCTCACCAATAAAGGCCGTCAAGAATACAACATGCCAATAGTGTCTTTTTCTGCTACTGAAGCCTCCGGTGGTGCGAGCCTAGATACTTGTCTCGCCCTCAAACCAGATCCCATCGCTCCGGGCGAGTCATGGGAATTTAGTGCTAAATGCGGGCAAAATATGGATCCCGTCAGCGTCCAGCTGATCGAGGTCAACTATACTCAGGTCAAATAAAATCCGCGCCTAGCCTGCCAGACGTCTGCCGTCTCCAGGCTAAATTGCCTCTTGACAAAACTGACATATTATGATATAATATAGGGTATGTAAAACTAGCGTACCATCACTAAAATAAGGTTTCCTGCAAACCGGTGTCAAATTCGTCTTGCGGCAAATACTTCAACAGCGACTTAAAGCCGTATTTGAGCAAAAATTCACTCACGGCTTCCTTATCGTAATCCGTCACCTTACAGCTTGCAAAATCAAAATCAATACCGTCCACGTATCTATCTATACGCGCTAATTCCTGTGATATAAAGGCATTTTCACGGTCATTGATTAATAATGCCAACGTACTGGCTCGGATATCGGCCACATTATCCTGATCTATGGCCTTATAAATCGCATCCAGACTACCAAACTTTTTGAGTAATTCCACCGCCCGCTTCGGCCCAATCCCGCCCACACCAGGGATATTATCACTGTTATCTCCAGCTAAAGCCTTAAAATCCACAATTTGTGATGGCGGCACACCCATTTTTTGCTCCACGAGTACCGGATTATACTCGATCATCCGCTCTTTACCTTGACGACCGCGACCAGTATTAGGCGTGAGTACGTGGATATTGTCGTCCACCAGTTGGAAGCTATCCTTATCGCCAGTTAAAATTAAGACGCTTGCCTGACCAGTCTCACTGACCTCGCGGCTGACCGTACCAATAATGTCATCCGCCTCCACACCCGGCATTTGGCGCACCGGCGCCCCCAAGAGTGTGACTGCCTCGCGGATTTTAGTGATCTGTGGGATCAAATCTTCCGGCATTGGCGGCCTATTCGCTTTGTAAAATTCGTACTTAGCTTGTCTTTTGGTCTTAGCCTTGTCATCAAAGGCTACCAGCCAGCACTCAGGCTGCACCTGATCCAAGACGCTCAGCAGTATCCTCAAAAATCCATAAAAAGCACCAGCTGAATTGCCCTCACTATCAGTGATCATCGTCAGTGCATGATAAGCCCGATATATCAGCGCGTGACCATCCACAATCAAAAAAGTCGGCTTCGGATCAGTAAAAAGCTCACTACTCATGGCTGCCTGCCTTATGCTCACCCATTAATGCTTCAAATTCCTTGCCTTCCAGCGTCTCCTTTTCCAAAAGTTCCGCTGCGATCTGGTCTAATTTCGCCCGGTACTGACTCAAGATCTTCACCGTACGCTTATGAGCCTCGTCCATGATCTTGGCAACTTCAGCATCAACTTTAGCCGCCAGCTGTGGAGAAATCTGGCGTGGCTCTTCAAAGGCACGCACGTACTCACTATCTTCATATTGCGGCGCCAAATAAACCGGTCCCAAGCTACTCATACCCCATTCTTCCACCATCCGCCGGGCAATCTTGGTGGCACGGGCAATATCACTACTCGCGCCCGCTGTCAGCTCATTAAAGACAATTTCTTCGGCCCCGCGTCCACCCAGCATCACGCAGATCTCATCCAAAAGCTCACTTTTAGTCGTCTGCATTTTGTCGCGATTGGGCGGAGTAATCGTATAGCCGAGAGCATGCCCGCGAGAAATAATCGAAATCCGCGAGACGCCATCCGCATAAGGCAGCACGTGAGACAACAAAGCGTGCCCCACCTCATGATAAGCCGTCATTTTGCGTTCATACTCATCCGTAAGCCGTTTTTTGCTCGGGCCCATTTTTACCTTTACAGACGCCTCAGATAAATCCTGGAGGGTAATTTCACCACACCGCTCACGCACGATACTGATCGCCGCTTCATTAAGCATGTTTTCGATGTCCGCGCCCGAAAAGCCAGTCGTCATTTTGGCCACCTGCTCCCAATCCAGATCAGAGGCAAAAGGCTTACCTTTTTTGTGGATGTTGATAATAAAACGCCGTTCTTCAATATCTGGTAAACTGACGACCACGCGCCGGTCAAAACGTCCTGGTCTGACCAAAGCTGGATCCAACATATCACCACGATTTGTCGCCGCGATCACGATCACATTATCATTTTGACTAAAGCCATCCATCTCTACCAAAATCTGATTGAGTGTTTGCTCGCGCTCATCGTGCCCGCCATAGCCGCCGCCCACCCGGATCCGACCGATCGCGTCAATTTCATCAATAAAAATGATTGATGGGGAGTTTTTCTTGGCCGTCTCAAAAAGGTCACGCACCCGAGAAGCGCCCACACCCACCAGCATTTCCATAAACTCCGAGCCCGCAATCGAAAGGAACTGCACGCCAGCCTCACCAGCCACCGCCCGGGCCAAAAGTGTCTTACCCGTACCCGCCGGGCCCACCAAAAGCACACCCTTCGGAGTGCGTGCGCCCACTTTTTGATACTTCTTGGGATTCTTGAGGAAATCGACAATTTCTTCCAGTTCTTTTTTGGCCTCATCCATGCCGCCCACATCAGCAAATTTCACTGTCTGCTTAGATTTGGTAAAGACCTTGGCCTTAGATTTACCGATCCCAAAAATATCCGCCCCGCCACGCCGGCGCAGCAAAAAGTAAAAAAGCGCCACCGTCAAAATCAGCGGCATAAAAGTGATCACTGCTTCCAGCAGTAAGTGAGACATCGACATATCCTTGATTTGCAAATTGGTCTCGGTCAACTTGATGTCTGCCGCCGCCAAAATGTCTAGCATCGTCTCATTACTTTCCTTGCGGACAATGTAATGAGTAGGAATTGTATTGTCTATGTATTCTGGCTTGTACTCCAGGCGCAATTCATCACCCGCTGTCTGGATGCTCTCAATCTTGCCTGCCTTCAAATCAGCAGCAAAATCCGAAAGTGACACTTCCGTGACGCTGCTGCCAATCAGCGACAGCAAAAAAGGGATAAATACAAACGCCAAAAGCAGCAGCAACACCGTATTGCGCACCAAGCCGCCCAAATCCACATAAAACTCCATTACCTTCGGCGTCTGTTCAGCCGTCTGCTGATTTTTTTCAGGTGAGTTTTTGTCGTTTGCCGGTTTCCTCGCCTTAGTCTCCGGTTTGGATTGACCAATCTTTCTTGGCGGAGCTGGAGACTTGAGTGTGCGCGCGCGAGTATCAGCCGCACGACTGCTAGCAGCAGTTTTCCTCTCAGCTGTAGCCCGCGCGCCATCAGTATCTACTTTATTTTTTGTCTCCTGTCTGTGTGTTGCCATGAGAGGTATTATACCACGAAAACTGTCAAATTGCCGGGCAAACGCCGTCACCAGATCACGGTTTTGCACGAAAAAAAGGCGCAGCCGAAGCTACGCCAAAAAACCTTGAAACTTACGACTCACCTGTAGTGGCGCGGGGGCGGTGGGCGGTCCCAATCCGGCCTCCGGGGTGGTTCAGGCCTGGGTCTTGGCGGCGGAGGTGGGGGCGGAGGCGCTGGTCGGCGCCAATCATCGTCCCAATACTTGGGTGGACGGGGACGCCAGCGACGAGGATAATGGGGGGGGGGTGGAGTGGTGTCACCACCTCTCCAGCCCTC
>JAZQJV010000016.1:0-56695 GCA_045541795.1 Patescibacteria group bacterium
AGCGGTGACAACGTGCCCAATGACGCCAAGCCGCAAGGCTGTAGTGCCAATGTGCCGGTAGGCACGCCAGACGTCTTCCAGATCGACCGGCAGGGAAGTAAGGCTACCATTTACTTTACGCCAGTAAGAGATTACACTGACCGCTACCACGTAGTGTTTGGTAACAGTGAAGGCGATGAGCGGTATTCTGGTATCGCGATGCAAGTGAGCGGTGAGCAAAACAACGGTGTGCTGGCAATTGATGTGGACAATCTTGATCCCACTGCCCAGTATTCCTTTAAAGTCGCTCCAGTCAATGACTGTGCTGTAGGCAATTGGAGCAATTGGCTGACCGCTAAGGGAGTGAATAAATATTCACAAGCCAAGGTAAAGACTTACCGTTACCAGTAAGTGTAGATTATAGTAGACATGCAGACCGCCCCCCCCAAAGGGGCGGTTTTGTGTATTATAGTAGACAAAAATGTTTTCTCCCCTCTGGCGGCAGCAAAGCTGCGCCTGTCTCCTCTCTCAAGGGGAGAAGTATCTACTTGACAAAAAGGGAATTGTCTATTATAATAGACAATATGACGTACCAAATAATGACGAGCGATGACTTTGAGCGGTGGCAGGCGGGCATTAATGATCTTCTGGCTGTGGCGAAGATCCGGAGTCATCTGCGGCGGATGGAGATGGGAAATCTGGGCGTTACCAGACAAGTGAGCGGTGATATATATGAGAAAAAGATAAATTATGCAGGCGGTTATAGGCTGTATTACTTTATCAAGTTGAGACATATGATAGTGATCCTGACAGGAGGGACGAAGAGAACACAACAGCGTGACATCAAAAGGGCTGAGCAGATAAGAAAGGACATTTATGACCGTAATTTTACATAAGTGGGATCTGGTGGAGGAATTAAAGACGCAAGAGGAATGTGACGCTTATCTGAAGGTGGTTTTTGACGATGGCGATCCTGATGAAATTGCAGATGCGATCGGAGCGGTGGCGAAGGCGCAAAAGCGTTGGGGTCTGGTAGCGGCGCAAACTGGTAAGAGCCGTTCTGGGTTGTATCGGGCTTTTGACAAGGGCGGCAATCCCACGATGGATACCTTTTTTAAGGTGATGACGGCACTGGGCTACACGCTGACGCCCAAGCGGATCGAGCCGGACAAGAAAGCGATGCAGCAGTGCTAGGTGTGTATTATAGTAGACAAAAGGGGCGATTGGCGAGCAATTTCCAGATGTGTGTGCGTGTGTGTGAAATTGCGGCGTAATTGGCAATAATCCGTGATATAATAACCGATATGCGTGACAAAAACGTAAGTTACAAGCAAAAAGAGAAAGGACAGCTAATGTCTAGCGATTACAGATGGCACAAAGCGGTGGCTTTGATGCTTACGCTCGCCGTGGTGGCGGGTACTGGAGCCGGATTTGTCACCCCCCCCGGCAGTTCTTATAAGGTTATTAAGGGAGTCCAGGCGAAAAGTGAGTTGTCTTGCGGTCCGGATGAATGGAATCCTTCCCAAGAGGTTTGTTATATTGTTGCTGACAGTTTGAGCGGTGCGGTGACTGAGTTGAGTGGTCTTTCTGAGTACACCGAGGAAGAACAAATGAAAATTGTTGGAGCAAAAGTGGGGGAAGGTATAGCGGTGAATGGGAGTGCTCCCATGTTTTGGGTTTCGGCTACCACAGTGGTAGATTATTTTCGTGCCTTAGTGGAAGCAGAAGGTGTTTCTGAAATATCTAGTGTGTACGGGTCTCAGCTTGGCATTGAGGACAAATGGAATTTGTATTTTGGAGATGGCAGCTATAGTGATGGTGCAGCTACGGTAAAAGGTAGTTACTCTGATGTTAATGGAACGTCTGAGGATGCAGACACTAGCGCTGAAGCTATTGCTAACTTCAAGTCCCTTTTGCAGAGAGCCCTTAATAGTACTGAAGGTTTACAGACTGTTGAGTGGGCCTACTTTAGATATGGAGAGAGTGGGGAAGAAGTCCTTGACTCTGGCACCCTCACTCGCGGCGGCAGCAGTGATGACAACAGTGACAGCGGCAATGAAGACGCTGATTATTACACTGGTGATGTCGCTGCCAATGACTGGTCAGATGCTCTGGGAAAATATGCTGCCATGAGTGATGACGCCAAGGCTCACACTCTGGTGTCAATTGATACGGGCACTGATGCAGACGGTTATTTGGTGCAGATGGCTGGGAGCGATGCCAGCGGCGCATTCATGAAATCCAGCGTGGATGAATACGTGGGTAAACCAGTTTTGTTGCCACGTACCAATGATTTGGGTGCCATTATGGAGATGATCGACAATGTCGGCGATAAGAGCTTTTTGGTTTTCTTGGGTTACTCTGGTGATGAGTATCTGGCAGATGCTGGTCATGGTTTGATCACGCCGGCTTATGCTTCGACTATCAACGGTAATTATATCATTGAGGTAGAAGATGGCGTGCTCAACTCGATCGGTATTCCTGACTGGGGCACGATTAGTAGCGATACGCGCACCTTGATTGCTGATATCTTGGCGGCACACGATGCGTTGGGCATGTGGATCAGATATATCGACTCATCAGTACAAGATGACGAATTTTATACGATCAACGTGCGCTCGGCTGGCAATGCGAGCACGCTTAAATCCGTGGTGACTGGTATGCTCGAGTGGACGGATCGCCCAGATGTCTCTATAATGTTGGAGGGCAATGATTTCTTCTATGCGATCGAGGATGGCAGTTTGACTGGGATTGAAGTGGACTTTGGCTCTTGCGCTGATGTCCGTGATAATTTAGCCGGATTTGGTGGTAGCTATTACATCTACCAAGGCGATAATGAGTATGAAGTGAAAGATGGGGTATTTACTGGCACTTGCCCGGCAGAGCATCATGACGAGCACCCCGCTGGCACCAATGATCCCGCCGATCGCCACGCCAGTGGCGACAATGTGCCCAATGACGCCAAGCCGCAAGGCTGTAGTGCCAATGTGCCGGTAGGCACGCCAGACGTCTTCCAGATCGACCGGCAGGGAAGTAAGGCCACCATTTACTTTACGCCAGTAAGAGATTATACTGACCGCTATCACGTGGTGTTTGGTAACAGTGAAGGCGATGAGCGGTATTCTGGGATCGCGATGCAAGTGAGCGGTGAGCAAAATAACGGCGTACTAGCCATTGATGTGGATAATCTTGATCCCACTGCCCAGTATTCCTTTAAAGTTGCTCCAGTCAATGACTGCGCTGTAGGCAACTGGAGTAACTGGCTGACCGCCAAGGGAGTCAATAAATACTCGAAGGCGAAAGTAAAAACTTACCGTTACCAGTAAGTGTAGATTATAGTAGACATGCAGACCGCTCCCGAAAGGGGCGGTTTTGTGTATTATAGTAGACAAAAATGTTTTCTCCCCTCTGGCGGCAGCAAAGCTGCGCCTGTCTTCCCTCTCAAGGGGAGAAGTAAGTGGATGTGTCTATTATAATAGACAGTTGGCGGTTTACATTTTGCCCTGGCAGCCAAAAATGTCAATTTTTGACTCGACAACTGACTGGATAGCGCTGCGGCCGGCACCTAAAATTGCCCGTAAATCCACGCTTTCTGGGTTGGTGTCCATTTGTGACTTGACCGCACCCAGGAAGGCTTGACGCAGATCAGTGTCAATATTGATTTTGGCGATGCCATGGCTGATGGCTTGGCGCAGGGAGTCGGCAGCCACACCTGATGAGCCGTGAAGGACGAGTGGGGTGCGAGGGAGGGCGCGGTGGATGGCGGCCAGGCGGTCAAAATCTAGGACTGGCTCACCGTGATAGACGCCGTGGGCGGTGCCGATGGCGACGGCTAAGGAGTCCACTTGGGTGTCGGCGACGAAACTGATGGCTTCCTCGAGCTTGGTGTAGCGGGCGTCGGCCTCGGTCACAGAGACGTTATCTTCGGTGCCCGCCAGGGCGCCGATTTCTGCTTCCACACTCACCCCGCGCGGCCGGGCGTAAGCGATGACGGCTCTGGTGGCGGCGACGTTGTCGGCATAAGGGAGGGAAGAGGCGTCAATCATCACACTGGTGAAGCCGGCGTCTATACATTGACAGGCAAGCTCGATACTGGGGCCGTGATCCAGGTGTAAGGCGATGGGCATATCGAGGTGGGCGCTCATATCTTGGACGAGATGAGTGAGGTTTTCGAGGCCGGCGTACTTGATGGCGGATTTGGAGACGCCGAGGATGACGGGAGCGCGCTTGGCTTGAGCAGCGGCGAGGATGGCCTGGATGGTTTCGAGGTTATTGATGTTAAAGTGCCCCACGGCGTAACCTTCACGACTGGCTTTGGCGAGCATTTCTCCGGTATTGGTAAGCATAGTGACTTTCTAGTTGTTTATATTGTCATTATAGCACACAGTTGTGTT
This sequence comes from Patescibacteria group bacterium, assembly GCA_045541795.1. Lineage (GTDB taxonomy): Bacteria > Patescibacteriota > Microgenomatia > UBA1400 > PJMF01 > RGIG2560. Next base: position 4,374 of record JAZQJV010000016.1, read on the forward strand.
ATAATGAAGGCATGAAAGCTTTTTATGCCGGGAGTTTTGATCCCTTTACCAATGGTCATTTATATGTGGTGCGCCAGGCGGCGGCACTTTTTGAGGAGGTGATCGTGGGCGTGGGGGTAAACCGGGGTAAACGCCGGCATTTCCCGCCTGAAGTGATGGTGGGCGCGATCACACGCTCACTGGAGCAGGCGGAAATTGCCAATGCTCGCGTGATCGCGTATGATCAGCTGACGAGCCAGGCGGCAGTGAGCAGTGGAGCGGGAGTGCTGATCCGGGGACTGCGCAATGGTGTGGATTATGATTTTGAAGAGAATTTGGCAGCGCTCAACCAAAAATTGGGTAATTTGGAGACGATTTACTTCCGGGCGGGCGCGACGGCGCATATTAGCTCGAGCATGGTGATGGAGTTGGCGCATTATGGGGCGGACGTGACGGAACTGGTGCCGCCGGCGGTGCGGGCAGTGATGGAGTAGAGGATTTGCCTTTTGTCTAGTAAAAACCCCGCCATTGCTGACGGGGTGGGTTATCACTGAGTAAACTGAATTTCTGCGGGCGCGTTATTTGTCTTCGGCTGGTTTTTCCTCCGGAATGCCGTAGCGGACGAGGTTTTTTTCACGATATCTTTTGTCGTGGCTGAGTTCCTCGCCAAACCAGGTAGGCGGGCGGAAGTAGTGGGCGTCCAGGCGGGTATCGAATTCCACCTCGACGATGATCAATCCTTCCAGCTTCCCTTTGTAGACGTCGATTTGAGCGATAAAGACCCTGGTTTCTATTTCTCTGTCGTCGTTGAGGACTGTTTGCGGGGGTAATTTTATTTCGTAGCGGGTCTTGCAGATTTTTTTCTGCCCGGTACTAGGCCATAAATCACGGAAGACCGGGTAGGGAATCGGAGTGACATGTTTACGGTGCTTGATGTCGTCACCTTTCTTGCGGACGAGGTAATGTTTGCCTTTACCGCTGCCGTCACGGATATCGTCAAGTCTGATTTCCGCACCAAATTCGCCGCTCTCGATCGCCAAGTAACCTTGCTCAATTTTGATGCCTTTGTCGAGTGTCGGCAGAAGGCTTTTGTCGGTAATACGCCATTTTCTTTCAATCTCCATTTTAGAGACCTCCTTTTGAAATTTTTATTCAGTTGTGATAGAGCCAAGAGTAGCGATTATATCATGTTTGATATATTTGTCAAGGGGCAAATCAGGAATTTTCTGATTTACAGGTGTAAATCCAGTCAGAAATGGCGCCGTTATACGATAAGATGTAGGGTTTGGGAGAATTGGCGGGACGGGTAGATCTGCAGTCAATCCCCGAGCTGGCGGCGGCAATGAAATTTGGGACACTGATGAATGACGCCTTGCAAGAGCGGGTGAATCAATGGGGACTAGTTGACGGGATGCCGAGCTCGAACCGGCTGGATAGCTCGGTGATGACGGGAATTAGCACGAATATCAATCCGCGCCGGTAAGCACCTGGACTTTTTCCTGAAATCAGGAAAAACTTTTGGCGGGAGTTGGTTTTTGGCTGGGAAAACGGGTGGAGGAGTGGTGATTTATGCTTTTAACCCCTCTAGTACCGCAAAAATCATCTCCCGGTAGGTGGCGTCGCAGTACTTACTCTCAGTATCGGTGCGGAAATCATCCAAGCTGATCCATTCACTCTGGGCGAGGTGTTCGTCATTTTGCGGAGTGGCGGGGAGGGGGAGAGCGTCATCGAGCGTGGCGAGGAAAGTGAGGATGAGCTTGTTTTTGGGCAAGTGCATGAAAAATTGAGCGGGGCGTAAATCCTCAAGGTCGTGTAGATCGAGTTCTTCGGCAAGCTCGCGTGCGGCTGCTTGCACCGGTGTCTCGCCAGGTTCTAGGTGGCCGCCAGGAAGAGAATAGAGGCCGTCATCATAGCCCACCAGCAGGATTTTGGTGTGTGCGGGATCCAGGATGATGGTCTTGCAGGAGACCTCGAAAGCAGTGTAATTTTTGGCGTCGGTAATATTGGCGTGTGTCATAACGTGATTTGTCTACTTTAATCAACAATGATTTATAATAATGTTGCGGGGCCAGGGGTCGAACCTGGCCTGGGAGATTATGAGCCTCCCGTGCACCGTACACTACCCCGCGATGAGCTTGATCTGATTTCAAAAGAGCAATTGATCAAGAAGTACTTGCATTATACCACATTTTGTGGTAAAATACAAGGGAATTTGGAAGAACCTTAAAATTCTTTGATGGCGGGGTAGCTTAGTGGTTAAAGCGAGGGATTCATAAACCCTAGACCGTGGGTTCAACTCCCACCTCCGCTACGGTGTGCGCTGCAGTAAAAATGCGGTAAAAGTGCTGCTTTGAGGGCCGCAGGACTGTGGTATAATACACCTTGTTCTTGAAAACTTTCGTTCCCCGATAGCTCAACGGCAGAGCGCCCGGCTGTTAACCGGTAGGTTCTAGGTTCGAATCCTAGTCGGGGAGCTTTTTGTGTATGGAAAACAATAACTGTTGCATTTTTTGCAACAGTTCAAAAAGAAGGCGAAAGAGATGTTGTTCGCAACGTGGAGTATTACAATCTTGACGTCATTATTTCCGTTGGCTATCGTGTAAAATCGCAGCAGGGCACGAAGTTCCGTATTTGGGCGAATAAAATCCTGAAGGATTACATCATGAAAGGCTACGCTTTAAATCAAAAACGCCTGGCTGCTCTGGAGAAAACGGTAAAACTGTTAGAAATTGCTAATCGTGATGAAGAAATTGAAGCGGAGAGTGCAAAGGAAATTTTAAGACTTATAAATAATTATTATAGGGCTTTAGATACTCTAGAGAAATACGATGAGCAGAAATTATCTTCTTCTGGACGGCGCACCAGTGACAGGATCATTAGCTATGAAAATTGTCTGCAGGTGATTGGCAATCTTAAAAAACCATCCTATCTCTGATGGTAACAAGCGTATTGCGGCCACACTTTTGATTTACTTTTTGGATTTTTACGGGATGCTGTATCAAGATGGTGCGCCTATTATTAATAATATTACGTTGGCGTCGCTGACGCTTCTTATCGCCCAATCAAATCCGCGAGAAAAAGACTTGATGGTGGCGCTGGTGGTGGATATGTTGAATGAGAAATAAGAAATGATGCTATAATGGTTGATATGATCAGTGAATCAGCAAATGTTTTTATTGTTGTAGTAGTTTTGGTGATAATTATTTTTTTATTTTGGGCTACAACTAGAAAGAGGCCACATGGGAATAGTGAAAAGGAAACAGTATTGTCTCACAAATCAAAACATGTGGCTGAAAAACTCGGTGTAGACAAATATAGATATCAGCCTAAATACAGATTAATGACAGCCAACGAGCTCAAGTTTTTTCGTCGTTTGGAAAAGATTTGTGCCAGTAAATATTACATTTTCCCTCAAATCCACTTATCCGCGCTAGTAGATCATAAAGTTACTGGGCAGAGCTGGCGCGGTGCTTTTACTTATATTAATGCTTGGTCAGTTGATTTTGTGCTTTGTAGGCGTGATACTTTAGAAACAGCGTGGGTGGTGGAATTAGATGATTCGTCTCACCATCAGTCTGATGTGAGACAGCGTGATTGGTCCAAGGAAAAGATTTTGGCGCAAGCTGGTATCCCTATAGTACGATTTACGACGAGTGAACTATTTAATCTCACTGATGATGAGCTGGTGCAAAGATTTGTAGGACAACAAAAGTGATGATTTATGGCAAAGCGATTGTTTGAATCTGTGGACAAAAGCTTTGGCGGATTAATGTGATAATTCTTTCTCTGCTTGAACATCGACTACTACTCGGCAAACTCTTCAATTTTACCACTTTATCGACTGAGAGTCGATAAAGTGGAGGCGGGCGGGAAAGTTTTTCCCTATTTGGGGAAAAACTTTCCAGACAGTAACCGTCACAAAAAACGCTGGCCATCACAAAAAACCGCCAACTTGCGTTGGCGGTACTACGGTAAATCTTTATTCCTGCCAACATGCCTGCATACATTACGACTTCACCTTTTCGAGAATGTTCAAAATGTCCCGACTACTGTTGCCCTTGGGACAGCGGTCGTAAAAGGGCGCATATTCCTCGTACAAACTCACTAATTCTTCAATTTGCCTCTGGTTGAGGCGGCCACGCAAGCGCAAGTACTCCTCGAATTCTTGCGGCGTGAGCGTGACTTTGACACTATACATGTTATCGCCTCCATGATGAAAGATTTACTGCTTTTACAGAGCGAAACGTTTGTTCGCTTCGGGTCTTATTATATCACGACTTGGCGAGTTCTGGCGGGCAAAAAGTGCTTAGATCATATTGTGGCCGCCAAAGTCACGGATATACTTGGTGATCGGCACATTATTGCCGTCGATGGGGATACATTGCTTGTTAAAACGCACACCTTTGGCCTTGCATTTATTATTCATGAAGGCTTCCACGCCGCCGGGGCCCACCAGGTGAGCGCCGGCGATGAGGCCAGAGCGAGTGATGGTGACGCCGCGGAAGGTTTTACCCACGTAGCCGTCATATTTTTTGACGAAATTCCATTTCATCCGGATCCAGCGATCCATGGCGGCTTCCTGGACGCGGGGATTGTTTTTAAAATCTTGGATAGAGCGGATGCCGTCTTTGCCTGTCCAGCGGCCATTTTTATCCATGTAACCCAGATCCATGAGTGCTGGTTTGCCAAATTGGTAACGGCCCAAGAAACCAAATTGGTTTTCTGCCTGGTAATTTTGACGGCCGCCTTCAAAGTCACCGAGGTCTTTTTTGAAATTTTGCCAGCCGCGGGCGAGATCAGCTTTGTCACGGCTGGCGGACCGCTCGCGAGAGCTGGTGTCGGCTGGATTGCTGGCATTTTTTTCTGCTTGTTCCTGCGCTTTTCTGGCGGCTTCCAGACGGGCTGCTTCTTCCGCTTCACGCTGGGCTTTGATTCTTGCTTGCTCGGTATCATACTGAGCAAATGCTGCCTGGTACTCGGGATCGTCGTGGTATAACTTACGCAAGAAAGGGTTGTCACCAAACTGCGCGACCATCGTGGCGGGGTCATGGAGGTGATCGCTGGGGGCGGGAGAATGCTTGGCGCGCCAGGTGTCGTATTCTTGCCGGAAAGTGCCATCACGGCCAAAAGTCGCCAGGGCTTTTTGCCGGGTCATTACACGGATATTACCGTCTTGATCAATGCGGAGCTTACCGTCGCTGGTTTCGCCCAAGATCTTGACGCGACCGGGAGCCCGCGTTTCTGGTGGGCGGGCTTTGTCTGGGGTCATGGACATCCTCAGCGTCTCGCGCCGATCGACTTTTCCTGGTTGCGCTGGGCTTTTTTCGGGTGCTGGGTGAGCCTCTCTGGTGGGCGCGGGAGCAGGCCGGGCTGGCTCGGGCGTGGCGGCGAGATTGACTCTGGCGGCCGACGGCTGTGGAGCGGGGGACTTGTTGGTGTTTTTGCGGCTTAAGTAGCTTTCCGCCCACGCCTGGAAACTGGCTTCGTCTTTGAGGATTTCGTCGTAATTACTCATTCTTTCTGACATAAATGCTTTCTTAGATAATTATATGGGATATGAAAAATGGTGTCAAGGGTAAAGTTTTTCCTGGAATGAGGAAAAGTGCGGGCAGACATGAAAAGGGGCGTCCCGAAGGACGCCCAAAATCTTGACTTAGTAAGCGAGCGCATTAATCAATAACCGATGGCACCGAAGAAAATCTCAGCGTCGGCTTCCGCTAAGAAACGCGGAAGCACGATCGGATGTCCGTTGACGTGCATAGAACAAAATTGATAACGTGGTGGCATAAGTTGTTTCATTTGTTCAAAAACAACTTTTGCTTCTGATACCGTTTCAATATTTTCTTTAACTACTGCGCTGGTACGTGAAATATCGTACTGCACAGTATAGAATTTTGCTCCAACAAAAATTGCGTCATCACATAACATTTTAAAAAACTCCTTTGATAATATGATTTTGTTCAACTAGAACGGTGACCTCACAAATACCTTTCTGGGATCGCGGTTCTAGTCGAACTCGTCAAACGGAGCTTTCTGGCTCAAGCTTACTAAATGTCAAAGAACTAACATCTAAGTGTCCCGCCAACTGCGGTCATCATGGCCGCGAGGCAAAACTTATATCTTTGATGTTAATATCCTATATTATATCATATTATTACTATTTGTCAAGAGGGAATAAATATTGATGTATCAATTATAATTAGATATTTAGCCTGGAATACCAATTTGTTATGGGATTAATTAGTCTGATAATTTTTGTTAATGTAATAATGTTATAGGTTTTATAATTATGAAAACGTAGACTTTGGGTCGCTGGCTGGCGGGAGTTGGCCGGATAAAAGTGCGGAAAGTCTGGTATAATGCCTTTATGAAAAAACAAACGGGTAAAGAGAAATTGCTGGCGATTCCCGGCGTGCGTGTACCGGCTTGGATGGGGGATTATTTGGCGGAGTGGAGCAGTGGGGCAGGCAGCCTGGGGGCAGCCGGGCGGCTTTTGGCTTGGGAAATTGATGAGAGCGTGGGACAAACTTTTTTTGGTGATCAGGAAAAACTCTGGTGTGACTTGGAAAAACTAGAACAGCTGGCACTGGGGAGGACTTTTTGGCGGCTGGCGGACTCACTAGAGTGGGGCGATTGGCGCTGGCGGCTGGATGGGGGAAAGGTGTGGCAGTGGTGGCGCTGGCGCGCGAGCTGGCGGGTAGCGCAGACTTGGTGGCGGTGGCGGTCGGATCCGCCAGAAGCAGTGACGATGGTGGAAGGTTTGGTGCGTGCCATCCCGGAGCCTGACGTCGGCTTGGTGGCGGGAGAACTAGTGATGGCGCGCAAAGTGTGGCCGGCAGTAGTAGTGAGCGAGCTGGCGGCCGACGTGATGCAGACGTGGGCACGCGCAAGCGTGCCGGCCGAGAAGAAAGATTGGTGGGAAGGGGAACTGTGCCTGGCGCGTGGGCACGCGGTGCCGGCGCGGATGAGTGAGTTGGACGAACAGCTGGCGCTTTTGCCGGGCAAGGTGCGACGAGTGCTGACGGCGGCGGTGGAGCTGGAAGGCTGGCGGCGGGCGGCGCGAGAGCGGGCGGCCGAGCACCTGGCGGTGCTGGCGGAGTACCTGGGGGCTGAGAGAGAAAATGTTGGTGGATAGGGATAAATTCATTATTGACAAATGCCGTAACATATGATATAATTGGTACTATATTGTTGGGATTTTCCCACCCACCCCACTGCGCAGCAGTGGGGGTATTTTTAGAAGGAATAGAGAGAAGTAAAACCGCGCTGAACTTTTTTGAGATCGTTATCGTCTACTGTTCCCATTAAGCGATAGAAACGCTCAATGCTCATTATTTTGATTTGTGATAGAACTGCGCACTGATGCTTGTTTTGAAAGTCAAAGGACACATACCAGTTGCCTCTTTTTAATTGTGATGTTAATGGTACGACAAGGAAGCTTTTTTGATTGAGTTTTTTGAGGATAATTACTGGACGACTAAAGCGAGTGCCTTTGCAGTTAATTTCAATGCCAACATTTTCGCCTGTTGCGCACCACCAGACTTCGCCTTCGTTAACGTATGGTGACCTTTGTGTCTGCGAGTGGAGAGCGATTTTGATTTTATTCCAGTTGTTTAGCTTTTGGCTTTTTTCAGACATATTTAGTATTATAACATACTATATCAGAATTGGCGCATCAAAAACTCCCGCCGAAGCGGGAGTGAAAAATGAAAATCCAGACTTAGAAAAGATATTGCGCAAAGTACGACTAGCCGCGACCGCGTTCTGACTGCGGCCAGACGATGTACTCTGATTCCCAGTAAACTCCCTGGTCGTCAGAGCTCGCCTGGATGGCAATCGAGTCCATGCCGCCGAGTGGGCGGATGATCCAGCCCTCTCCCTCAATGACCTCGTAGTGCTCCCCGATGGACGGATCCATGGGGACACGCTCGACGATGTAGACTTGGGGCAGGTTGAAGCCCCGCCAGTTCACATAAAGGCCACGCTTCGCTAAATAGTGTTCGAGCTTGACACCGAAGTCGGCGCCGTCGGAGATGGTCTTGTCGGACAAGTAGTCGAGGTTGACGTACGTCCAGACAGAGACTGCGAAACTGACGAAAAGCATGAGCGCGATTGTCCCGATCCAGCGCAGGAAACTCTTCCAACCTGAATGCTTGGGCAGCTCGCCGTCGTTGATGCTAACTGTTACTGTCGTCCCCATTCCATATCTTTTGTGGAAACGGGGGCCGGTAATAGCCATCGCCGGGCGGAAACTAGTGCCCATAGCGATGCGGGCGGCTTTGCTCTGTGCGTTCTTAATTGCGCTGGTAACAAGGTTGTTATTGGTTGTCATTGTAAAACGACTCCTTTATTATAAGAATTTAACCTGACTTTTGCAGGTAGCTATCACTAAGTCCGATTTTCAAAGATCTCTAGCTACCGCTGGTAGCCGAGCGTAATGCGGGCTTAGCGATAGTTCGATATGTTTATTATACCACATTATAGGGCTTTTGTCAAGGGGCAATTTTGTCTGGGGGGGGAAGCGTGATTTAAAATTGCTGGTGGCGGCCTTTTTGGTGGGTGAGCGGCTAATGGATTTCGATAACATCGAGATTCCTGCTGCCAGCAACTATTCTGAGCACCTCTACGCGCTGGCATGAGGGACGAAGGCGGTAGAAGATGGAATAACGTCTGACGCTAAAGAAGTGAATGCCTTGACTGTGCCACGGTTCGTGCGGATAGAGTTTGTAGCCGCCGCCGATGTCTGATAATTGGTCTATGGCAGTGGTGATTTTATTTAGTAACTTCCTGGCAGATTGCGGCGAGGCGTGGATAATAGCAATGTAATACCAGATACTATCTAGGTCTTTTTGAGCTTTTGGTGTGTAGAAAACCTCATATCTCATTGGTAAGTATAGTCAGCCGGCGCTTTACTTGGGCGCTAGGAATAAGTTGGTTGGCGTCAGCTTGAGTTAGCGCTTCTTGGAGAGCATGATCGAGTTTGGCAGGTGTAAGTTCATCTAAAAATAGCGGCTCATCAGGAATATAACTGAGCGCAGTAAGCGCATTGGCAGCGCTGGATGCTGGATGGTGATACGTATTTTGTAACATATGATATATTATACCATGGAAACGGGGTTGCGGCGGGGCAAAAACTTCCTGCCAGGCGGAAAATTGATTTCAGATTGCTTCACCAGGCGAGAATGCAGTAATATATTAAGGAAATCTGGTGGTGTAGTTTGGGCGAAAGTTATTCCATTAACGTCGCGCGAAAAAACTGGTAATTGGTACCTGGAATTTACGTTTCAAGGTAAGCGAGAAAATGCTGTGCTGTCGCAGTTAAGGATGGTGGGAGTAGAAAGAATGCAACGGTTGATGGGCAAACTGAACGATACTGATTTTCTGCGAGTTTTGTCTGCGGTCAAGAAAAAACTACGGTTATAAATACGCCCGCCTGCAAAAGGCGGGGATTGGGAGATAATCTCCAATAATGTATATCTAATTATACCACAAAATTGCCCCTTGTCAAGGGCGAAAATTTTTATGGGCCCTGGGCGGAAGTGGCACTTTTATACGGATAAAAAGGGACGGGAAAATGATCTGGTGTGATGAAGTGTGAAAAAGTAAGCGTGATTATATAAAAAAATATCAATGATTTGCTAAGTTTGTATTTTGTTTGTACACTAAATCCAGGCAAAAACGTTAAACATTTGTTTAACACTGAGTAAAAAATGTGTACATTTTAATGATGAGGGCTTGACAAGCAGTGCTGGCGAGTTTTGGGCAAAATTGATCTGGCACGGGGCAAAAATGCCGGCTTTTTGGGGTAAAGGGATGGTATAATGAGCAGCGTAACCTGGTAGCAAGTAATTGACGACGAGGAAAATATGACCGAATACGAAATGATGGAGGGTAAATCACGGATCACGGCCGAGGAAACAGAGTGTCGTCAGCTTTCTTGCCGGGAGCAGTTGGATTTTGCCCGGCAGCAATTTGGCAAACTGGTGGATGCAGGGATGATCACGCTGGAGGAAGAAGTTTTTGACGTGGCTACGGTAATGGGTTTTTATGGGGCGATGCCGGCGGAAGCTAATTCTGGCCGCGAGCGGAGTGATGAAGACCCAAAAATGGCGACGTATCCGTGGATCCGTTTTGCGCCTGCGCGGGTGAATACTGCAGCGCAAAAAAAGCTGATCAATAATCTGGAACGGATCGAGGCGTTGGGGGAGGAGATTTTTGCGGCAGAGCACACGAGCTTGCGCAATCAATGGCGTCAGACTTATTTGCGGGCGCGCCGGCCAAATTTGCGCTTGTGTCGGGAGATTTTCAAATTACTGGATGATTTTTATCGGGTGCATCGAGCACCGAGCGTGGAGCTGCAGCTCACGATACAGCAAATCGATTTGGAAAGCTCGGTGTTGCAGTGTGCGGGGAGCGAGGTGTTTGGGGCGCTGCCGCGCGGAGAACAGTTACGGATGCTCAAGCTGTGCCGGGCAGAAATGCGGGAGTTTGGGCAATTTTTGCAGGAGAGATTTTTGGCGAGTGATGGCGGACGCCGCTATAGTAAGTACGTGATGGCCGGACAGATGGAAGGCTAAAATGGACAAATGAGGGGAGAAATGTATAATTTGTGTGTTATAATACAGCAATTTAGTAGTTGGGGAGGTGATTATGATGGCGATAAGACCTGATTTCCGTGAACATTTGAGTGAGGACGACAAACAGGCGGACGCGTCGGCGGTGTCAGCGGAAGAACAAACCCGCTGGCAGGGAGTGACGTCGCTGATTTTGGCTGTGTTATCCGTGTATTTTATTTTGGTGCCGGTCTTAAATGTGCTACTGGCGCTTTTGGCGGTGATTTTTGGCGTGTGGGGTCTGCGCTCGCGCACCCCAGAAAAGACGGCCAGCGTGACGGGTATAGTCGTAGGGATGATTAATGTCGCCTTGGTGCTGATCGTGAGTGTGGGCGTGGCTTTTATCTGGAGGCTGGCACAGCCACCGGTGATCCATGACCATTTTTCACCGAGAGATGAAGATTTTCACGTCTACAGCCGTGACTTTTTCTGGCGTGACTAGGAGTGGATTGATGTCTAGTGCTACAATTTCTGGGTAAGCGATGACGAGTTTTTGTACCGCCATGATGGCGTCAATGATCGCTGGCTCGGGGAGTGCGGGGCAGGAGCGATAACCTTCAATGAGGGGATAAAGCTGGGTTTCCCAGAGTAATTCTTTGACGTCGCGCCGGCGCTCGGGGATGACGAAGCGCGCGAGGTCGCGGTGGAGTTCGGTGAAAATGCCGCCCTGACCAAAGGTGATCAGGTGGCCAAAACCGCGTCCACCGCCTTCATAGACATTGTAAGCGCCGTCACGTTTGGCGCCGATGAAAAATTCCAGCCGACTGCCTTCGATCATTTCTTGCAGGAGAATTTCTGGCGGATGAGTAGAGCTGGTGCCAGGCGTGGTCAGTTGTGATTGAAGCTTGGTAAAAGCATCAGTGAGTTGGTCGTCGTCGCGGATGGCGGCGATGACGGCGCCCGAGTCTGATTTGTGAGCGAGTGTCTGGTTGGTGGCTTTGGCGACGACGGGATAATGTGGGCGGGCAAATGCTAAAGCCTCGGGCAAGGAAGTGGTGACGAGAGAGTCGGGTAAGCTGATGTCAACTTCGCGCATGAGAGCGCTGGTGAGCCGATCGGAGAGAATTTGGATTTTGCCTGGCTGCTCGTCGAGGACAGCATCAAGGAGGGCGTGATATTTGCCGCTGGCGCGCTCTTCCAGGTAGCGGTAGTTGTGTTTGACGATACGCTCGTGGAAATCGTAAAGGTGATGAGCGCGCCGGAGGAGGAAACTGCCCACGCGCACAGCGTCACGGATCTCACTAAAAACAAGCAAACCGCGATCGGTAAGAAGCCTGCGGGCGTCACTGACGCTGGCGTCGCCAAGCATGACAGTGAGGATGGTTTTGTCTGGATGAGCTTTGGCGTACTTGCAAATTGCCTGAGCTGTCTGGCGCGGCTGGGTGACGTGTTGGGGAGTGAGGACCACCAGGATAATTTTGGCTTCTGGGTCGGCGCCGACGATCTCCAGAGTGTCGCGGTAGCGATCGGGGAGAGCGTCGCCTAAAATGTCGATCGGATTGCTAACGGAAGCGGCCGGCGGCAGGACGGCGCGCAGCTGATTTTTGGTAGTGTCTGCTAGTTCGGCTAACTGCCAGCCGGCGCTCACGAGTTCATCGGTGGCGATAATACCCGGTCCACCGGCATTGGTGATGATGGCATACTGCCCAAATTCTGGCAGTGAGGCTGCAGCAGTATGGGAAAAAGCCTGCATGAGTAAATAGAATTCATGGATAGTGGTCGCCTCGAGGACGCCGCCAGCATGCATAGCCGTGGCCACGAGATCACGCTCACTGGTCATGGAGCCGGTGTGTGAGAGCGCGGCACTGGCGGCGCTGGCTGTCTTGCCGGAGTGGTAAATAATTATGGGTTTGGTCGGGTGGAAGCGGAGATTTTTGAGGAAGTCAAAGCCGCGCTTGATGTCTTCCAGGTAAAGGGCGATGACTTTGACTTCGTCACACGTCTGGAAGTACTCAATTAAATCGAGCTCATCAATGTCGGCTTTATTGCCGATGCTGCAAAAATGGCTAAAACGAAGGTCATAATCAGCGGCGACATCAAGGATAGAGCAGCACAAAGCTCCTGATTGAGAAATCAAGGCAATGCCGCCGGGGATGGCAGGCAACTGCATCCAGGAGTTATTGAGCTGGGTGGCGGGATGGATGACGCCGATGACATTTGGACCTATAAGAGTAATATCATGCTCACGGCAAACTTGAGTAATAGTATCCTGTAATTTAAGATTATCGGTACCAGTTTCGCCGAAGCCGGCGGAGACAATAATGATGGAAGAAACACCTTTTTGCACGCAGTCATGCACGGCTTTGAGGACGCCGGCGGCAGGGATGCAGATCGTTACTTGGTCGACGTGATCCGGGATGTCTGTGAGGCTGGCGTAGGCGGGGAGAGACTGGATCCGGCTGGCATGCGGATTTACCGGGTAAATTTTGCCGGTGTAGCCGCTTTCTTTTAGATTTTTGATGATGATGCTGCCCACCTTTTTGCGGTCGGTGGACGCACCGATGACGGCGATAGAGCGAGGATTGAAAAGTTTTTGTAAATTTCTCATAGTTTGTATTATACCATGGATGTATGATGCCTGGCGGGGAAAATCGGTGATACAAGTCTGAAAAGCCACGCCTTGATTACTTTAATGAATTGATGTTGACGTTATTACTCTTGCAATTTTGATATTTTGTGATATAATTGGAACTAGTTAGTTTGCTACAGGACTATGAGTACAACTGACTAATTTTACAGCCCCTCTTCAATTTTGGAGAGGGGTAATTGTGTATTAATGATAATAACCTTCAAGAAGCTCGTGGGCTTGTTCGTGGATTTCCAAAAGCTTGTCAGGATTCCACATTGCCGCTATTTGTTGGACAATTTCTTCTGGTACATCAACATCACACAAAGAAGGTTGTGCTGACAAACCAAAAAACTTATTTACTCTAGGATCATTTAAAATTGGTAGCACCAAAATTTCACTTAAGAGCCACTCGTAGCCTGGATATTCGGTATCAATTTGCTTACCAATGAGTTTTTTCAACTTTTTGAAGTACAAAAAATGCGCCATTTCGTGAGCACAAACCTCAAAAGCCCATTTTTCATCACCTTGATAACCGATAAAAAATGCGTTTTCATCAATAAAACGAGGGCAAACTGGACAAGCGGCAGCATAGATTTTAATCTCGTCAATCCCATCCCAGTTTTCCTTGATTGCCTCGCTTAAAGCAGTGGCAATTTGTGTCAATACTTCAATTTGCCCCGACAGCCATTTGGCAGCCGTTTGAATACGCCCAGATTTATACTCACAGTCCAAGTGAGCTTGAAGTTGAGACAATGTTTGAATATCTGGATATAATTCTTTGATAGTGGGGTCGTTTTCTTGGATGAATGTCCAGAAGTTTTCTAAATCCCAATCTCTATCTATTTGAATATTAAACTGCATATTTTTTATTATACCATGGATGTATGCTGCCTGGCGGGGAGAAATTGCCTCTTGACAAATTTGATAAAGTATGTTATAATATTTTATATTTTACATTTTGGGGCTAGACAGTGAGCGGGAAAAAGTGTAGAATGAGAAAGAATAGTTAGAAAGGACGCGATGCTGTCTGTGACCAAACTAAAAAGTGAAGCCCGAAAGCGGCTGAAGAAAAAGTGGGTGGATGCGGCAGCATTTGAAGTGTTGTGGCTGGCGATTGGTTGGTTTTTGTGGCAAGGAGCGCAGACTTCGGCGCGGATGAGTGATCTTTTTGCGGGGTCATTTTTCCGTGATCGCGGGATGATGATGCTGGTGATGTTGCTTTTGGCAGTGGGGTTTTATGGCCTGATCGTGCTGGCTTCTGGCGCTTTGCAATACATCCACGCTTTGTACTTTACGCGCTTGGTAAATGGTAAAAAGGCCGATTTATCCGTATTTCGTGAGTGGCAGTCCCATTTTTCACGCAACCTGGCGGTGACGGTGTATCAGTATATTTTTACGATTATTTTGACTTTTGTACTGGGGTTGATCGTGGCTTTGGCCTCGGGGCTTTTTGGGGCGCACGCACCGGCGCAGGAAATGATGTTTTACACGGTAATGGTGGGGATTTTTATCAGCGTGTCTTTGATCGTGGGACTTTATTTCTCGCAGGTATGGTTAATCTTGGTGGATCAGCCAAAAATGGATGCTTGGGAAGCGATCAAACGGTCGGCACTGCTGATGTGTCATCATGAAGGGTATTATTTGCTCTTGCTTTTGAGCTTTGTGGGCTGGGCGATCCTGAGTGTTTTTACTATGGGCTTGGGAGTGATTTTCTTGATCCCTTATATGAGCGTGGCGCAAGTGCTTTTTTACCAAGAAATCCGGCCTAATTTGGTGACGACGATCAAACAGGCGACGGCTGAGGCGGCTTATAAGGTACGGGGAGGCGTATCTAAGGCAGCGAAAAAGGCCAAAAAGAAATTAGCAAGGTAAAATTTATGCGTTCTCCAGGCCACATCCAGACGTATACTCGCCGCACACTCGAGGAAATCCGGGTGGACGTGACGGGGCGGGTGTGGCTGTGGGAGGCGTGTTTTTTGGTGCCGGCGGTGCTGGCGATTTACGACGTGGAGATTTTCCCGGGAAGCTCGGCTCTTTACGGCTGGGGTGCACTCCTGGCGGCCGGGCCAGTGACGTATCTGCTGTGGCGGCATTTTTACCGCTTGGTGAATTATACGGTGATCCACAGTGCCAGGCGACTTTTGCGGATCGGGGCGGTGCTGGCCCGATTTGCAGTAGGCTTGGTGACGGCGGTGGCGGTGGCCTGGGCAGCGACTTGGGCACTGGATGTCATTTGTCGGTGGGCGCCGGTGGGCTTGCATTATCTGGGGGCGGAGTTACCGCAACTGGATTTGGGCTGGCATAAAACAGTGTTGACACACCCGGCTTGGTGGGTGTGGCTGGCGCTGCTGGCGGCGGTAGTGCCTTTTGGGCTTTCTCAAGTGTATTTTATCCTGATAGATGATCCGCATATTGGCATGATGGAGGCTTTCCGCCAGTCGTGGACGCTGATGAAAGGTTACCGGAGGCGGTTGTGGGAGCTTTTGAGCTCTTACGCGTTGCAGATTGCGGGGGCAGTGATTTTGGGGTGGTTGCTGACGGATTTCTCCAAAAGTTTTTTGCGCTATAATTTGGGGGTGAAGTTTGCGCCGTGGATGTATAGCGTGGGGATAGCGGTGTGCCTGGCGCCGGTGCTGGCGTATCTGGGCGTGAGTTTGATGTGTTTTTTCTTGGATTTGCTGGGAGATCAGCAGCACAGCAAGAAGCTGGAAGTGGCGCTGGGGAGTGCAAACTGGGTGGAGGAGCGGCCAAGGCGCACGCGTGAACAGATCCAGGCAGATTTGGTGGAGTCGATGAGGAGACGGCAAGATGAGCTGCGGGCGACAATGGGGATCACGCCTGGCGGCACGGTGGAGAAAGCTGGCAAGCTGAGTGCCGGCGGCAGTGGAGAGGCGCCAGCGAAGATGATGGTGGCGGCGGACACTGCTGGAAGCGCTGGTAAAAATGACGATAAATCAAGAAAAAATGATGAGAAGGCTGGCAAGGAGTCGGCTGAGAAGCTAGAGGTGAGCGATTTTGCTGCGCCTGCGGGGGAAGTGATGATGGGGGAGATGGTAGGTGGAGATGGGTTTTGAGGGAGGAGATGCGTGATTTTGGCCGCAGGCGTGAAAATCACGAAAATGGCGAGTTTTGCGGCTAGAGGCGGGAGAGTTGGAGGGTTTCGGTTCGCTATCTGGAGCCAGAGGGCAAAGCCATCTATGAGTTCTGTTGGCTGGTTGACAAAAAGCTGAAGCATGGTATAATTCACACTGAACCAGTAAAAGATAGTTGTAGAAAGGAAAGACTGAGAGAAAAAAGGATTTGAAATGTACCGAATCAACAAGAAAATAATTTGGATGACAATCGAAGGCGGAAAGAAGCGAGTGACGTATTCTGGCTACGCGAATGGTCTTCGATTGAGGAACCTTTTTTAGGTTTTTCCTGAGATTATCTTTTGCTGGTTCGGGTCGGAGAGTCGCTCGTTTCTTTTGGATGTGAATTTCTACAGTGTGAAAGGAACTATGTACGGGAGTGCGTGGGGAGTGTTTTTAGCGGCTGTTTTGGTGATGATAGCGGCGGGGCAGCAGGAGAAGTTGGCGGGAAGTGTCTGCGGTGCGACTTCTAGCGTCAGTACCAAGAAAACCAAGGATATCACCCTTGGCAAGATCGTTAAAATCGGGTCTACTAAGTTTGTCAAGATCGCTGATGATAGCTGGATGATGACAGAACCAGGAGAAGGTTGCAATGATCAAGTGCTTGCTAGTGCTGGTGCGAGCAAAAGTTTTTCGTATACCGGTAAATACCAAGTTTATACGTTTCATCTTGGTTGTCAGTATAAAGTGGAGCTGTGGGGAGCCAGTGGTGGTTTGGGACTTAATCAAGGCAGAGCAGTGTCTACCCAGGGTCTCGGCAGTTATGTAGCCGGGAATATCATCGCTGGTAGTAATATCCCAGTATATTTATACCTTGGTCAAGTTGGCTATACTGGCGTGGCTTATAAAATCACGTCTAGTGCTTGGAATGGCGGTGGTTATGGCGACCATGATCACGTCGATAATGAATCCAGCGGTAGCGGCGGTGGTGCTACTGACCTGCGTACAGTCGTTACTAGTAGTCAAACAACTTGGAAAGATACCAGTTCTTTGTTATCGCGCATTGCGGTAGCTGGCGGCGGTGGAGGAGGCGGTTATTACAAAGGAACTAACCACGCTGGTGGTCTCAGTGGCTATTATACTAGCGCTTGCAGCTTTGTAGGCGAAACCAATCAGACGACTGGTTATGCTTTTGGAGAAGGTGGCTATCGCAATGAAGGAATTGCAGGAACATTTGGTATTGGTGGTGGTGGAGGAGGTTGGTATGGTGGTACTACTACCACGAGAGCTCTTGCCTCGCAGTATTTAGATGGTTGGACTGCAGGCTGTGATGCTGGTACGGGTGGCTCTTCCTACATCTCTGGCCACACTGGCTGTGTCGCCGTTGCCTCACTAAGCGACACCACGCCCAAATCCGGCTGTACCACCGGTACTACGGACAACAGCTGCTCACTTAGTCCCACCGGTTTGAGTTTCACCGATACCGTGATGATTGACGGCGCTGGTTACTCCTGGACAAATGTCAAAGGCGCACTGCGGCAAATGCCCAATCCCTCCGGCGGATATTATGCCAGCGGGGTAGGGCATACTGGTAATGGCGCTGCCAGGATCACGAGGCTCAACTAGCCTCCCCTCTGGCTGCTTTGCGCCTGTCTCCCCTCGGGGAGGGGAGAATATAAATTGATACTACTTCTCTTTCTACTTTTTAGATGTGCCCGCGCCCCCGAAAGGGGGCGCGAGGTTTTGTGCGTACACCAAGCTTCGGGAAATCTAGCATTTGTTCGCTCGTACTTTTTACAAGGTCGGGCGTTGCTCGACCGGTGTAAAAAGATAGCATCGCTCCCAAACGCAAGATTTCCCGCTATTTTTGTACACACAGTGTACTCACAAGATTTGTACTCATCTTGTACTCCACACGGAGTACAAGATCGTAAAAACACTGGCAATTCCACATTTTTCTTGTACTCGCAGTGTGAGTACAAAACTGGCAGTGTCGCGCTTCCCTGTCTCCATTATTCCCGCAAAAAGTGCAAAAAAAGCCCGGTCAATTCTCGCAAAAGTTGCGGTATAATACAGACTATGACAGAGAAATACGATCATCAAAAAATTGAGAAAAAATGGCAAGCGCGCTGGCGGCAAGAACATCTGTACCAGACGAGCGACGCACAAGATAAGCCCAAATATTATGTACTCGATATGTTCCCGTATCCGAGTGGAGCGGGTCTACACGTGGGCCATCCCAAAGGCTACATTGCCACTGACGTGGTGGCGCGCCAGAAAATGATGCAGGGTTATAAT
Source organism: Patescibacteria group bacterium (assembly GCA_045541795.1). Classification (GTDB taxonomy): domain Bacteria; phylum Patescibacteriota; class Microgenomatia; order UBA1400; family PJMF01; genus RGIG2560. Next base: position 22,904 of record JAZQJV010000016.1, read on the forward strand.
GTGCTACATCCGATGGGCTGGGACGCCTTTGGCTTGCCGGCGGAAAACTTTGCCCTCAAAAATCACGTCCATCCGGCGGTGTCGACGACAGCCAATGTGGAGACCTTCAAAAGACAGCTGGAAGTGCTGGGCTTTACTTATGATTGGGAGCGGGAAATAAATACGACTGATCCGGCTTTTTACCGCTGGACGCAGTGGATTTTTTTGCAGATGTACAATAGTTATTATGATACAAAGCGCGATCAAGCGCGGCCGATAACGGAGTTAATTGAGGAAAAATTTGGCACAAAAGATTATTTTTCACTTAATGAAAAGCAAAAAAAAGTGATTGATAATGAGCGATTGGCATTTGAGGATTTTGCGCCGATCAACTGGTGTCCGTCTTGTAAAACGGGCTTGGCCAATGAAGATTTAGAAGACGGCAAATGTGAACGGTGTGGTAGTCAGGTAGAAAAAAAGCCTTTGCGCCAATGGAATTTACGGATTACGAAGTACGCAGACCGATTATTGCAGGATTTGCGGGAATTGGACTGGGAGCCGTTTATCAAATTAATGCAGGAAAACTGGATCGGCCGCTCGACGGGGGCACAGGTGAAATTTGCCCTGGAGACGAGTGGCGCGACGCTCGATGTGGATAGTCTGGAGGTTTTTACCACTCGTCTGGATACGATATTTGGTGTGGTCAGCGTGGTGGTAGCACCGGAGTGGCTGGAAAAGCATTTGGCCGATCTGGACAAAGTGGAGCCGGCAGCGGCTGTTTACATCCGGCAGGCGCGAGATAAAAGCGAGCGTGAACGTACTGATGTTTCCCGGGAGAAAACTGGGGTAAAGTTGATGCATTTGCAAGCGATAAATCCGATCAATGGGGAAAGAGTACCAGTCTGGGTAGCGGATTATGTGCTTGGAGATTATGGTACTGGTGCTGTCATGGTAGTGCCGGCTCATGATGAACGGGATTGGGAATTTGCAAAAAAATATGATTTACCAGTAAAAGTTGTGGTGGACACTGGAGAGGTGCGGGCGGACGGTTTTGCGGGGAAAAATGAAGGAAAACTGATAAATTCTGGTAAATTTGACGGATTAATCGGAAAAAAAGCTCGTGCGGAGATTTTGCGGCAATTATGCGGTAATAATGGGAAACCGCTGGCACAGGAAAAGGTGAATTATAAGTTGCGGGAGTGGGTTTTTTCGCGCCAGCGCTACTGGGGTGAACCAATACCGATGGTCCACTGCAAACGTTGTGGCGCGGTGGCGCTTTCAGATGCTGATTTACCGCTAAAATTACCGGAGGTGGATCAATACGAGCCTTCAGGTACTGGCGAGTCGCCGCTGGCCAATATCACTTCGTGGGTAGAGACGGTGTGCCCGCATTGCGGCGGGCCGGCCAGGCGTGAGACGAATACGATGCCGCAGTGGGCAGGGAGCAGCTGGTATTACTTGCGTTATTTAGATCCGCATAATAATGATGCCCTGGTGGACAGCAAAAAAGAAAAATACTTCATGCCGGTAGATTTTTATGTCGGCGGAGCTGAGCACGCCACCAGACATTTGATTTACGCGCGGTTTTACCACAAATTTCTTTATGATCTGGGAGTGGTGAGCACGAAAGAGCCGTTTGCCAAGTTGCAACACGTAGGGCTTATTTTGGCGGAAGATGGCCGTAAAATGAGTAAACGCTGGGGAAATGTGATCAATCCAGACGACGTAGTAAGTCAATACGGCGCCGACGCGATGCGTGTTTATGAGATGTTTATGGGGCCTTTTGGCAGTCCGACGGCGTGGAATACTCAAGGCTTGGTAGGCGTGCGTAAGTTTTTGGTAAAGGTGTGGGAGTTGCAGGATAAATTGACAGATAAAACCGATACACAGCCAGAGTACTTAGGCCTTTTGCAGCGCACGATCCAAAAAGTGACGGCAGACATCAGCGAGTTTAAGCTGAATACGGTGGTTTCTAGTCTGATGATCTTGACGAATAAAATGCACGAGGCTGGGAGTGTACGGCGTGAAGATTACGCTGTCTTGCTGCAACTACTCTCGCCGATGGCGCCACACATAGCGGAGGAGCTGTGGGCAAACTTGGGTCAGAGCGAAAGTATTTTCCGCTCGCAGTGGCCACAAGCCGATGAAACGCTAGCAGTGGAGGAGAGCGTGACGGTGGCGGTACAAGTCAACGGCAAGTTGCGCGGTCAGCTGCAAGTGGCAGCAGCACAGGTACAAAATCAGGAACAGGTGTTAGCGGCGGCACTCGCTTTGGAAAAAGTAAAAAAATATACGGATAATCACGAGGTGGTTAAGAAGATTTATATACCGGGTAGGATAGTCAATCTTGTGGTGAAGTGAGCGATCTGAGAAGTGCCCCCATAAATGAAGTTATAGGCTAGAAATGATGGCGATTTTGGGGGCAAAGAGTGCCAAAAATGGGTTCAGGCGTAGCTAAAATCGTAAAAAATATATAGGCCATAGAAGAAAGAGGGGTTTAGCAGACAAGCAGCGCGACTGCTAGCGTGATGACAGACATAAAAGTGTGGGTGGACGCTGAATAATTGACACTTTGTGATCATATTTGCAGGTAATTGTTAGGTTTAGATTTATTAATAAATGCTAAGTTATAGGTTCTTATAATTTGAGCATAATTGCTCCGGAGGGGTGAAAAGTGGCAGAAAAACGGTAGCGGGAGGCGGGAAACAGGGTTTCATGCGGTGAATATCTTCATAACTTCTATTATATTGGGTGTAGATGGGCTGGTGAGTGAGGAGAGCCAACATACCGGCATACAATAAGAAAGAGGAAAACGGCTACTGATTATTAACGCAGAAATTGCGGGAATACTGGAAACCGCAGAAAATTATTGCCGCATAATTACCGCAATATTAACGCGTGATCAAGTAATTAGAGTAAAACTGGAGTTTGGCGGGGCGGCCAATCACTAGTAGTCTGGAGAGTACAACTGATGTCGCGGGAGAACTGGTTTTCAAACCGTTTGCAGATCTGGCCGAGCTGCTTCTGGTCAGTCTGGCTCTGGACGTAAAAACGCGCGAGCGTGTGGCCGGTATCAGGATCAGTGCAGACGAAAGGTTGCGGCAGATAAGTGATACGCAGTTGCACGCGCAGCGTGCGGCCCAGACGATAGAGGAGTAGAGAAAAGTCTGCTTGAGGGCAGTTTCTTTTGCCGTGAAGTTCGATGATGTAGTAACGCATATTTGAGTTAATCGTACTTATTTATTAAATATAATTTATTATAACATACTTGAGCTATTTTGTCAACACTATATTGGTACTTGACAAAATAGCTATTATGTGATATAATATAGGGTATTGTGTCCGCTTTTTATCTGGTGGACGCTCTATAAAAATTGAATGGAGGCAGTAATAATGAAAAAATTCGATACCATTATTAATCAAAACGCTGGCGTCATTTACAACAACTTCAGTAACATTTCCGGTAACGTCGTCATGAATGTGGACGACGACGAGATCTTAATTGACGGCCGGAGGGTTGATTTGCAGTCTCTGGATACTCCGGAGTCAGGTATTCCTTTTGAGATCTGCCGCAAGGCGATTTTGAAAAAGGGAATTAATGTGCACATTGAGAGCGATCTTAATGTGGTTGTCAGGCAGGTCACAGGAAATCAGTTGGTCGCGGTGGCGTCAGGAGAATTGTTTGGAACCCACCATCCTCAACTGGCAATAACTCGTGACGGAACGGGTCTGCTGGTAACAGCCAAGTTTGTAAAATCGTCTTGCTTTGTACAGGACGGCAGGCTGGAAATTCGGCTGCCAAAAGGTCTAATGCCGGAAGTCTGCGTGGAGACAAGGAATGCTAATATTACCTTTAGTTATGTCACGCTCGACAGAGTCCAGGCTGATAGCTATAATGGCAACATAGTCTTTATGGGCAGCCTTGGTGACCGCTTAACGGCCGCAACTTACAATGGTGACATTGATTTGCGTGTCGTGGCACTTGACAGCATCCGGGTGGATGGCAAATCATACAACGGCGATGTCGCATTCGCCGTTAGCGGGATTTGTCATAAGGACATACGCCTGGTTACTCGTAACGGTGACGTCTATGACGAGTGGGTATCTGACAATGCAGAGTACTCGCTTACGGGTTCACTTCACAGCTACAACGGTGACGTCCTCATCTCCTAATTTTTTTGTTTTTACTGACAGGTCAATATTTTGTGCAAGGGGTCTTTATGGCCCCTTTTTGCTGGGTGATGAAAAATACTCAAGTAGGGTGTGAAGTGAAATTGGTGATCCCCAGCCTGGATTCGAACCAGGATCGACAGGGCCAGAACCTGTAGTGCTGCCGTTACACCACCGGGGAATGATTATTTCGGTTTTCTTTCGTATTTTTTAAAGAATTGTGGTATAATTAGCTATATTGTATCACACAAATGAGGATTTTGCGGACGAATTTTACCGCAAAAAATGCAGGAATGAATGATGACAAAACGAGCATTAATAATAGATGATGACATCACTTTGGGCGAGCGAGTGCGGGCGATTTTAAATAAAAACCTGGACTGTGAGTGTGACCTCGTAGGCAGAGTGGTGCTGGCAAAAAATTTACTGCGCGAGCGGGAATATGATATTGTCGTGCTTGATCGTGAGTTGCCAGACGGCGACGGTTTGGATCTGGTAACTCGGCGCTTTGGCCTCACGCCGGCAAGCCAGTACCTGGTGATCAGTAATTGGCAGTCGGTCCCTGACCGTGAAAAAGGGCTTGGTGAAGGCGTTTTTGAGTATTTAGGTAAACCGTTTTCCCAGGTGGAGTTTATCGAAAAAGCCAAACGTCTCTTGATGGCGCACGGCTGTTTTCATCAGGATCTGGTCAAAATCCACAACCGTGTCTATTTTGTCCCTTCACGCTGCGAGCTGGTGGTAGACGGCCATCGCAAAAAACTGTCACAAACTGACTGTGACTTGCTATCTTTTTTGGCGGGCGGCGGGATTATTTCTTGTCAGCAACTGCGTGAATCGCTCTGGCACGGACGTGACGATATGAGTGATAATGCGATTTCTATCAGGATTTCACGGCTGCGAGCAAAACTGGGTGATTACCGGGAAAGATTGCAGTCGCGCTACCGGCTTGGCTACCAGCTCCATCTGGCTGCCAACACGATGATTGACACCAGGATGATCTGAGGAAGGCTGCCCCACAAGACGGATTTGGTGGAGTGGTGATAAGTGTCATGTAAATAGTAAAGAGGGGAGAGAAGCTGTATGGGGTGCTGGAAAAAGTAGTCACTAGTTTCCAGGATGTCTGGCAGGATACCAAAAAAAGCGCCTAGCCAGATATGAAGTTGGAAGTGGTCTGGCGTCTGGCGGAAGGCAAAGGCGACAACGCCAAAAGCAATTAGTAGATCGAGTGCTTCATAAAAGACGATTTCTTTTTTGCTGAAGTGATGCATTTTCATGGCGACGCCCACGTCAAAATGGCGGACGAAATCAAGCGCAAAATGAGACGCTAGGCACAAGGGGATATAGACCCAGGGTGAGGGGAACGTGGCGGCGATGAAACTGCCGGCGGCAGCGTGCGCTATTGATACCATGGCGGTATTATACCACACTTTTGGCGAAAAACTGGCGCGACCAACATGCTTTTTTTGCGCGCCAGCATTTGTTTCCTTGCAATTTTTGCAAGGTCAGGCTGCGCTTGACCGGTGCAAAAATTGACTGCGTCCACAAACGCTGGCGCGCGCGCGAACATCTGTCCGCTCTGCCAGGCCAGGCATACCCAGAACGAAGTCTTTTTTGCGTTACTTACAAGAACCAATTTCGCAAAAAACCGACGAAGTGACGGGTGTGCCTGGTCTGGTAGCATCAATAAATGTCCGTTTAGGTAAGAATAAATAACAAATAGTAGCTTAAAAGTGTGAATTTTTATAAATATGTAAAGTGTGAGTATCCTCATAATTTTACAGCAAAATGACTGGCAAAGTAGGTGAAAAGTGAGGAAAGCAGCGTTAATAATGTAGAGTAATTTTGCGGTAATAAAAACAGCTCCAGGCGAGACCTATAATATAATATTTATACAAGTAGGCAAAAAAATGCTGGTAAATAGGTAAAATATTATTGGTTCTAAAGTAGTGACCTATAAAATGGTGAAAAACCCTTGACAAAATGACCGATAGGTGTTATAATAACTACAGTTCTTTGAAATCAGACAATGACAAAAGAGCAACAAAAGTCTCAGCGACTGCAAAGTTTGTAGCTTATAGAGGGACTACCTTCTACTATCGGCCGAGCAGTCCTCCTTAGACTTAAGCTCACCGCTTACTTCCTTTCTGGATCGTGCATTACACTCTGGTGAAATGCCGGGTGGCATCGACCAGACAGCAAGTAGCAACTAAAATTTGTCACTGAATGATCCGCAGAATGAGGGTCAAGGGGGAATCAAAAAAAGCAGCGACGCTGACTTGAATGAGATTCGGACAGCCCCTTGAAAAACCCGTTTTTGCACCTTAACATGGCTGTCAAAATTAATTAATTATAGGATTTAGCGATTTATAAAGTATATCCTTAATATAGGATTTAGAAAGGTCCTGAATGTCCAGTCAGGCGTATCGCTTTAAAGTTGGGGAACGAGTGAGTTACCCACACATATTTTTTGGCCCGGAGGGCCGGCATCAGATCCGCGAAGATCGCTGGTATATCAAAGCAATTTTCCCAGTGAGCGGTCTGGCACTTATAAGTCATGAGGGCGCGGGAGGCAATATCCACGTCGGCCTCGATAAGTTAAGCTTATATAACTAATCATTAGAGATTAAAAAAGAAATTACAAAGAAAGAAATAAAAAACTATTAATGTAGAATTTGAGTTAATTATTAAGTAAAGAGAAAGGAAATCATGAAAAAATTAACGATCAATACTTGCAAAGGTGAAGGTAATAAAGGTTATAAGAGTCATGAGGAAGAGATTAATGACCAAATACTTAAAATTATTGTCGGTAAGACATGATGCACACTCAAGTAGCGTGTGAAGGACAGTCCACAAAAAAGAAAATTTAAAGGCCCGGAAACGGGCCCTTTCGGGAAATGTGGAGTTTTTTATTTGGAGAGTTTAATGAGTTGATTATCTTTGGTGATAATGATAAGTCTTTTTGCAGCACGAAAGTAAGAGAAGATTTTGGTAATGAGCTGTTGGGCTTTGTGTGACTCGGCGTTGGTAAGTGCTCTTAGATCGAAGATAATGTTGGCAGATTGTTTTATAGCACTCGAGAATGAATGTTTGATTGTGGATTCTTTAGATGTGCGAAGTGATTTAATTTCCCACGCTAGATCATTGTTGACGACTATATCTGGAGTATGTACACCTTTAGCATTTGATGGTGGTATAAAACGAATGTTATAGCCTTTTTCTGCCAAAAATAGCGCTGTTTGCCTTTCGTGTTTCCACGGTTTAACGTTATTATAGCTGATCTTGCCTGCAGTACGTTTCTGTGTCATGTTTTATCATCAAAAAATGGTGGCACTAAACCTGAATGCTCTCAAGAAAGCGCCACCTGTACTTAAGTGAGTATATTGTATCACATTTGTCTAATTTGTCAAGAGCCACTCCAGCGCCGCTTGCAGATCCTCTGGCAGGGGGCTGGTGAAGGTGAGCGGCGCGCCGCTTACCGGATGAGTAAACTCGATCTGGCTGGCATGAAGGAATTGGCGCGGGCACCAGAGCGGATCGAGGTGGGCTTTGCGGCGGGGAAGGTAGGCGGTATCGCCCACGAGCGGATGGCCGATATGAGTAAAATGGGCGCGGATCTGATGTGTACGGCCGGTGCGCGGATGGGCGGTGAGCAGGGTGAAGCCCTGGTAGAGCTGCTGGAGGTCTCTAGCGTGCAGTTTGCCTAGGGGGCCGGGTTGATTTTGGCAGAATTTGCGGTAAAAATCGTCTGCGGCAAAACTGCGGTAATGCTGGGTGACCTCATAAAGCGTGAGCGCTGGGCGGCCGGAGGCAGAGACGGCCATGATCTGGCGATTGGCGCGAGCGCGCTCGAGCGGGTAATTGAGCCGACCAGCGGGGTCATGGATCAGGCCGTGGACGAGAGCGGTGTACGTTTTGCGGACCTGGCGGGCTTGGAACTGGGCGAGGAGAGCGGCGAGGCTAGCGGGCGTTTTGGCCCATAAGATGAGACCAGAGGTGTCTTTATCGAGCCGGTGGACTAGCCCCTGACGGAAGGCAAAAACGGCCTGTGGCGGGGCAAATTGGTCTGGCGGCGTGAGGCCGTCAGTGGTGGGTAAGTGTAAATATTCGGTCATGAGTTCTTGGAGCGAGCGCTGGTGATGGCTGGTGGCACGATTGACGATCAGGCCCGCGGGCTTATCGAGGACAATGAGAGCATCATCTTCAAAAATAATTGGTAAATCGGTCATTTTTTCTTTCTGGTAGTGACCTTGCGCGGCTTGGCAAAGGCGTGGTGATAAAATAGATAAAAAATAAGGCAGAGGGTGAGGGCGTAAAAAATGCCGTCTAAGGGCAAGACAGAGAAGTGATAAAGCGGCGGGGTATACAGGAGGGAAAAGAGAGAAAAAAGCGTATAGATCAGCCAAAAACTAAAAAAGACGAAGCCAGTTTTGGCTTGCGAGCGACTGCCTCGATACCAGGAATAGGTGCGGTAATTATTTTCCAGATACTGAAGGAAAACGTAGACACCGCTTAAAAAAATGCCGGCAAGCAGGGGAGAAGGAAAGACACTGATGCTCATGTAGCGCGAGGGGAGAGCGAGAAAAGAAGGGACGAGCTGACCAAAGCCGGAGCCATCGAGAAGTAGACCTATATTGTAAATTATAAGGGTGAAACACAGCGCCCGTACCCAGTAATCAAGTAATTCGAGGTCGTGGATTTTGAGGTGGTTGATGTAGGCATAGAAGAGGCAGGCGGCGCTGATAGCGGCAAAAAATACTGATACACCAGGATAATCTATAATGTCTAGCCAGGCTTTATAGCTGGTGGTAAAATCTGGGAAATGAGTGAGGATATGGAAAAGACGGCCGAGGATGAGGCCACCGAGACTGCTCCAGACGAGGGCGTCAAAAATTTCAAATTCATTGTAACGGGCGGAGGCATGCAGGAGACGGTAAAAAACGAAAAAACCGAGGAAAAATGCCAGCGCAACGCAAAACGGTAGCGTGTAAACGGTGAAATAGCCGAAAAGTGAAAATGATGGCCACATGGGGGTATTATACCACAAAAAATGGATCGTGATGAAATAAAACTGCAGGCTGTAAAACTGGTGCTTGACAAGCATGCACAACTGCGCTAAGATAGTAAGGATAAAAAGTATGAGGTAACTATAGAGGTAAATTATAGTACAGAAAGGAAAGTAATGGCAAAAAGATTACAGGCATTTACCCTCATCGAGCTGATGGTGGTGGTGGCGATCATTGCTATTTTGGCGACGCTCTCGGTATCGAATTTCTCTACGGCGATCCGGCGGACGCGTAATACGAATCGTATCAGCGATGTACAGGCGGTGGCGAAAGCGATGGAGACCTGTTATGACGCGATGACGGGTATTTATTCTGGTTTCCCATTGGATACGGCGGTGACGTCAGTGAAAGCTGAAGGTGATATGATCAGCTCTTCAACTTCTGTACAAGGCAGCAGTATCTTTGAAAAAGCGACTTTAAAATGTCTCAATGAAGACATTCAACCGACGGTGGCCGACTTTGATTATACCGGCGGCGTCGTCAAGTCTGGCGGTGTAGAGTCGTTTTATGTCTGCGCGAAGCTCGAGCAAGTAGATGGCTGGGAGAACGTGGGCAATCACAATGGGCCTTCGGTGACGTTTTCGTCTGTAGGCGGCCAGATTACCTGGACCCTTAATGGCTGTGAGAACGCCAGCACTGATGCGGATAAGTGTTACTTCTGTGCCGTCGGCTCGCAATAATCAGAGGAAAAAAGATGGAGGAAAACCCCGCTGTGGCGGGGTTTTTATTTCCCCGCCAGCCACCAGTACTGCACTAGGCGGTAATCATCCAGCGCGTGGCTGGCGCCAGTCTGTACGTCGGCTGGTCGGCAGACCTGAGCGTCTGCGCTGATGGCGACTTGACTCGTGAGGATGGGAAAATCTTTGCGGGCGGCGGCGACAAGTTCCTGATGGCGGGACAGCGGCAAACCCGCCGCCCGCAAAAAATCAATACCGAGATAATTACTGCTGGTATCGGTTTGATGGCGAGCGGGAGACGGGAAATTTGTCCAGATCAGGTACGGCGTGAGGTAATTGATGTCTGGCGTAGTGACGGCAGGTGACTGATTGGTAAGCGCGCCCCGCAGGGGCGCGAGGATCTGGTTACCGGGCTGGTGATCGCCAAAAAAGGCGATCACCACCGGTTCTTCCACCTGAGAAAAGTAATCTAGCAGGCGGCCGAGAGCGCTATCCGTCTCGGCCATTAGTGACAAGTAGCAGTCCACGCCGCCATCAGTGGTGAGTGTAGAGTAAACCTGATGGCTCAGGCTGGCGGCACAAGCGGCATAGCCGGAGTGATTTTGCATGGTTACTTCCCAGATAAACTGCGGTGTACCGGGATTTTTTGCCTCAAAAACTTCCATAATTTTGTCAAAAGCGGCCTCGTCACTGACAAAACCATGCACTCTGGCAGCGCCGGAGAAATCTGGTTCAGCTAAAAATTCCTGGAAGCCAAGCTCCTGATAAACTTTTTCTCGCCGCCAACCGGCAGCGAGATAAGGATGGATGGCAGTGGTCTGGTAGCCCAGTGAGCGCAAGTGCCGGGGTAAGCTGGGCGCAGTTTCCTGGGAAAACTGTAAGTAGGGGACAGCTCCAGGCGGCAAAAAAGCGAGACTGCCGCCAGTTAAAAATTCCCACTCGGTATTGGCGGTATTGCCGCCGAGCACGCCCACATGAAGTAGACCCGTGTGGGCCGAACTGCTGGCCTCCTGGAGAGCGTGGAGATGGGGGAGGGGATCGGTAGTGCTCCCCAAGTCGCCATACACGCCCAGATCGGAGAAAGCCTCATCCATGATGGCGATCAGATGAGGACGGGCGGCCGGCGTAGCGGTGGGGGCGGCATCTTGAGCTAGTATTTCCCGCGCTTTTTGCGGAGAATATCCCGGCGGTGGGCGGAGGAAAAGTTGGCGCAGGTTGATCAATTGTGACGCTAGTAAACCGTCGTGAGCGACAGTATTGGTGAGATTGTAGAGGTTGCGCTCAAAATACATTTTTTCTAGGAGCGTGTCATTATAGAGGATAGCGAGCATGACGCCGGCGGCAAGCAACCAGCAACCCCAGAGCACCGCCAGCTTTTTCGTGCTCGAGCAGCGGCGCTGCCACCGACAGCGGCAGGCGGCGCCCATCCAGACAGCAATGAGGAAAAGCAGACAGCTGTGGGCGCCATCTAGGCGATAATCGTAGCTGGTAGCCACACCCAGCGCTGTACGGGCGGAAAAAAGATCCCAGGGTAGCAGCGGCGTGGCGCGGAAGCGGAGTAAGTAGTAATTGGTCAGGGCGAGAGCGAGGCAAATCAGACTGGTAATGATGACAGCAAGGTGGAGTCTTTTGGTGGCAAGCCAGAAAAAGGTCAGCACGAGCGCTATCAGGAGGATATTGATAAAACTTGACCACGGCCCGCCAGCGATGAGGCCAAAAGGCTGGTAAAACCACTCGGTGAGCAGGAAAAGAAGTGGGGGTGTAAAAAACAAAAAAATGACAGAAGTGAGATAATTATCGTCATGCCAGAGCTGGCGGCAACAGGTGCGCAAAGTCATAAGGGCTATTATACCACGGGTGGTGTAATTTGGGTCTTGACAAAATTGCTACAGTATGATATAATATATAGGTCTTGCGGCAATAAAATCCCGAAAAAGGGAGGGGTTGCCTTCGGGGCTGTTCTTTAATAGCACCATTTCATGCAGTTTTTTCTGCGAGCAAAAGACTCAAAATTTGTAAGTAAAATAAGGAGTGTGGAGGAATTGAAGAATTTTAAACAGTTATTCAATGAAACGTTTTACCGCGACGATGCCGGCACGCTGACGCGTTTTGGTAAGGAGCGTATGCGTGAGCTTATGGACCTCGACGTTGACAGTCGGGGGCCTTGGAAGCCGCAGTGTGCGCCACAGAGGTGGCTTACCCGGCATTTCCATCGTGAGGTGTGTCTGCGCGCGTTTGAGCTGATGATGCTTGACGAGCGCCAGGACGAAAACACAAAAAGACAGTGGGCGCATGACTACCTGATGGTAGGCAGGTTGCCAAAACAATATTATAATCCCGCGTTTGACGAGTTATCGGCGATTGCGGTCGGCCTGGAAAGCGGAGAAATTGCCTACCGGGTCTACGGTCAAGTAGCCACGATTACCAGTGGCTTAAGCCATGTTTTGCGCTTAGGTTTTTGTCTAGCGCCAGTAGTCGTTTGCTTAAACCCCTGTTTTTGTTTTGGCGGGAAAAGCGATTTGAAGAAGTACACCATCGCCCAGTGGCGGCCGGGGTACTGCGACCTGGAGAAAGTCTGGTTTAAGCTTAGTTATTTTGAGCTGGGCTGGGGCGGCTCTAATGTCTTGGGCGGTTCGCCGCAAGGAAAAAGTTCTCGCCTGGGAATGGGTGAGGTGGCTGGAGTGGTCGAAGAGTTTTGCCACTATTCATGGCGGCATTGGTTTTGGAAAGTTGTCGGCATGGCCAGTATAGCATGCTGATATAAATGGTGTGAAGGAATAAATTTTTTTGTTTGGGGCGCGCGAGCGCCCTTTTTTCTGCCTGGAGGGAGTTTAGAGACTAAAAAGAAGGTTGTAGGCAAACTGGATGGCCGGCGTGGTGATGAGGCTGGCCAGCGATTGGCCGCCATAGAGGGGAAGCATGATGAGGATGGCCAGTAAAATGCCGACAGAACGGTTAAAAAGGTCATAGCGGCAGCGCAGATCTTTGCTCATGAAAGCGCGCAGGACATGATGGCCGTCTAGCGGGAAGACGGGGATGAGATTGAAGACGGCGAGATTGACGTTGTAAAGGAAACTAAGATAGAAAAAAAGGCCGATAGGACCGGCTAAATACGACATCGGGACGATATGCATCGCAATGGCCGTGATCACGGCCAAAATTAAGTTGCTGACGGGGCCGGCGGCAGCGATGACAGCGCCGTCTTTGTCTGGATCGGCGAGATTGTATGGGTCAAATTGGACTGGCTTGCCCCAACCAAAACCGGTGAGGACGATCAAAAGTGTGCCGACAGGATCGAGATGGACGAGGGGATTGAGACTGACACGGCCGGCCAGGCGGGGATTGGGGTCGCCGAGACGGTCAGCCATCCAAGCGTGGGCAAATTCATGGACGACGAGCGCCAAGAGAATGGCGAGCAGGGAGAGGATGGCCTCGAGCGGCGCGTGCAAAAAGCCCGCAATACGATTATTGCTGCTGGAAAATTCCATCAGGACAATAAAAAGGATCAAGTACCACATGGTTTTGTTTTTCATTGCTCGTATTATACCATAAGCTGGCGCAAATTAGGGATGGAAAATTGTAAATAGTGTGGTATAATATGACTTCTTAGATAAAGAAAAGAGGAAAAGAGGAACATGTCAAGTTTTACAGTGAAATATCCCATCGTTGCTGGACACGGCCACAGCGTGTCACACGCCAAAAATCGGCGCAACCGTACCTATAAATACAACCTCAAGACGGTGACTATCACCGATCCTAAGGGTAAAAAAGTGCGGATGAAAGTGCCGGCCCGCTTGATCCGGACGCTTAAAAAACACGGCGTAGTGCCAGATTACAAAAAGAAAAAATAAAATTAAGAAATAAAAAATAAAACCCTCCGCAAGGAGGGTTTAAAAATAGCGCGAAAAAGAACTAGTAGTTAATCGACGATTCTCATTTCCTGACGATGCGCTAGGGTGTAGCGCAACACGTCAGAGTAGTACTCTGCCGTGAGACCACTCTGGTACGGATACGGCCAGGAAAACTCTGAGTCGATCTCGAGGTTGCGTAACAAGTCCAGCCCGTAAGGGCTGGCGTTGGCCAAGATCTCATAGTGTTCGAGATCGTACTCAGCCAGCTGCTTCATCTCCAAGAACCCGGCCAGGTAGGCCAAATCCTTGGTGAATGCGTACCCGCAGCGGTTGCGGCTTACATCGCTGCAGCCGCGGAAAATCCGCTGACATGTACGGTAAACGTCGCTGGCGTGCGCGGCCGGGTCCTTATTGCTGCTGGCGGCGATTTTTGCGCGCAAGAGTGCGTGAAAAACCTCGTCAAAGCCCTTGCCCTGGCGGGCAAGGTGGATGCCGAGGGTATACCAGGGCTGCGGAATGCTGGCCGGCCGGCCCAGGCTCATGTCAAACCGGGCGTCGTTCCACTTGCCAAGGCTTTCGTAATTTGTCTCGGCGTTAAACTTGAGGTTTAAGCCGCCAAAACCGAAAACTTTGGCCAGCGTGAGCGACTGGCGCACGTGACCCTGGATTTCGTGTTCCATCAGGGACAGCAGCTCTTTGATCGTCTTTTGTTGCCCGGGCAAATTATAAGTGCTCGGGATGACGATCGCCGGGCGTCCGGACGAGTTGACGTCACGCACGTCAATAGATGTCGCTTCTGGTGTGACGACGACATGGTAACCATATTCGCCGTCATTTTCGGCATAGGCACCGTATTGCTTGAGTGCCCAAATGCACATTTCAGCGAGGTCGTAAGCGTTGATGATCCGGCGCCGGAGGCCATAGACCTCATCTGAGGTAAATTGGCGCTGCCGGTAGTTTTCCAGTCCGACCGGTTTGCACCAGTCTGGATGCTGAGCGTAGGCGACAAGTTCGGGCGTGACATCGCCGTAGATATTGATGATGGAGTGCATGGCGATGTCGTCACACTTGTCGGTGATGGCGTCGATTAAGTTAACCGACTCCATCCAATCGGCAATCTTGGCGAGCGCTAGCTGCTTGCCAAGACGGGTGGCATAGTCTTTGCCGGGAAGGGCGCGGACTTTTTCCCCGGCTGCCAAGAGATTGGCGCTGAGGTTAGAAAACTCGAGCCCGGTTTTGTTGGGCTCGTAGCTGAAACCAGGATGCCTGGTCGAGCGACAGAGGGTGAAGTTCTTCTTGGCGAGTTTTGCCAAGTACTCTTCCTTGATTTCGGCTGCGTGCAACGGCTCCACGGCCTCGACGATGTTGACATGTTTCATCCACGCCGTGAGCGGCTCGAGGATTTCCTCGAGGTCCTCGCTGTAAACCTTGCCCGCAATACTGCTGATGGGTGTCAGGCCATAATAACGACTGCGAAACTCGATAAAACGCTTCACTTGGGGTAATAACGGTTGATTATACTGATTGGTCAATGAAATCTCCTCCTTTTGATTTTGTCATTTTGACTGACCAAAAACACAACTAGTTCTTATTTTTAAAGATCACGCTGCTGACAACAGGCACATTACCGAACTTTTGCCGGTGACATGATGCTGTTAGCTATGGTTATTATATCACATTATAGGGTATTTGTCAAGGGCCAATTTTGCACTCCTTTGCCTTCCATTTTGACGGTATCAATGACGAGGTGGCCGTCTTCCAGATGGGCAGAGAGCAACTGGAGGCGTTTGTCACCGGTGGCGGTAGGAGCGAGCGTCCAGGCGTGTGGCCAGGGAGTGTAGGCGCGGATGGCAGCGTCGATGTGGGCGGCGTGGGCGGGATCGGTGAGGTCGCTCCAGGGGATGAAGGCGTCAGTTTTGTTGATTTTGGGGGCAAAAGTGGGCGTGCCTTGTTGTGGGGTAAGGGTGAGCGTGCCGGCGGCGAATTTAGTGAGTACTTGAGGTAGGTGCTCGCAGGCGAGGCGGAAGGCGTGCGCGTAGTAATCACTGGCCGTCCAGGTGGAAGAGACGGGGAAAGGAATCTGGGCGAGCAGATCGCCGGCGTCCATGGCAGGGGCAAGGGTCATGATGGAGACGGCGGAGGTGGGGGCGCGAGAGAGGATGACGGCTTGGCCGGGGCTGGCGCCGCGCCAGAGCGGGAGGGCGGAGGGGTGGATATTGACGGCGAGCAGCCTGGGGTGGGCGATGAGCCAGCGGGGGACGAAGTAGCCAAAATCGACGACGAGCAGATAATCGCAGGGAAGTAGTGACGCGAGCTGGTCGCGGGTGATTTTAGGGCCGATAAAGTGAATGGGAAGGCCTTTTTGCTGTGCCCACGTGTGTACGGGGTTGGGGGTGAGTGTCTGGTGGCGGCCGACGGGCTTGGGGGGCGGGGTGATGACACCCAGACAAGAAAAACCGACGGCGATGAGACTTTCGGCGGCTTGCAGGCCATAGGTGGCGGTGGAAGCGAGGTAAAAAGTTAGCATCAAAATTCTCCGCCAAACATCTGGAATAATTCGTCCGGGGTGATTTTGACCAGGTCGCCGTCTTCATCCAGATACAGCTGGGTGGCTTGGGCGAGGGCGTGGTCAGTGAAAAGGACGCCGTCTAAGTGATCGTATTCGTGCTGGAAGACGCGAGCGGAAAAATCAGTGAAATGCTCGTGGTGAGTGGTAAGCTCGCCGCCCTCGAGGAGCTGATAATGGACGTCGATGCCGGTGGGGCGGCGGACGGGGGCGTAGATCCGGGGGACAGAAAGGCAGCCTTCCAGATCTGGCTGACCTTTGGGGTCGGTACCGAAGGCGGTTTTAGCGGAGCGAGCGGTGATGGTGGGATTGATGAAGTAGCGGTAACAGCTTTTTTGGCTGTCGGCGGGGTCGGGGAGGTTGAGCGCAAAAACGCGGACGTTTTGTCCAAGTTGGGGCGCGGCCAGCCCGACACCAATTTCGGAGTGGAGCAGGGTGGACTGGAGATCGGTGAGCAGACGTTTGAGTTGGCGGGAGACTGTAGTGACGCTGGCTGAAGTCTGACGCAGGTTTTGATGGGGGACGGTGACAATTTTCATGGTTGCTCCTCTAGTTGACCGCTGGCGGTGGCCACTTGAGTGAGGCCGGCGGCGGCTTGGTCTTGATAATCACTATAGGCTTGCAGATAGAGGTAATGAGTGCGGGCGGCGGTATAATCGCCGGCTTCGAGGGCAGCTTTGGCGGCGGCTAGGCGAGCTTCGTGGTAAAGCGGGCGCAGGGAGACGGCTCGCTCATAGTAGTCACGTGCGCCGGCAGCGTCGCCGGTAGCGGCTAGAGTTTGGCCGTAATAGAAGGCGAGCTTGGGATCGGTGGGCGAGCGGCGCATAGCTTGCTCCAAGTCGGCTAAAACCTGCGGCCAGAGATCGGGATTGATTTGGGCGAGGGTGGACAGGGTCATGTAGCGAGTTTTGTAGAAATTGAGATTGTGAGGATTGAGGGCGAGGCCGCGATCACTGATAGCGATGCCGGTATTGGTAAGATTGGTGATTTCACTGGAGTACTCTGGAGCTTGCTTGGCGAGGGCGGCGGCATACTGGGCGTAGTAATTGCCGAGTTCGATGTAATAAAGTGCTTCCTTGGGGCGCAAACTGATGGCGGTGGCGCAGTATTCCATGGCGGTGGCGGCATTGGTGCGAGTGATGAGACTCTTGCAACGGGCAAAATTATAGTCTGCTGACCAGGTTTTCCAGGTCTGGCTGAGGCAAAAAAGACCTATAATAGTAAGGGTGACGAAAGAAACTTTTTGCCAGGTCTGATCGACGACGTAATGCTTTTGATCAGCTAGAGCCGCTAAATCGGCTGTCTGCACGCTGGCAGTGATGCTGGCAGCAGCAGCAAAAAGTAGGTACATGAGTACTTGGACGCTGACGGTAGAAAAGCCAAAAAAATTGGTGATGGATAAGGCTACTAGACTAGCGCAAATGCCGATTAACCAGTAACTATGGGTCAAATATGCGGGTGTATCGCGTTTTGTAAGCAAATGATGGATAGTGAGATAAGCGAGCATGACAAAAAGACTTAAGTAAGTGATCAAGCCCAAAGTACCGCTGTTGGCGGCAAAATTGAGCAGTTCATTGTGGGCTTTATTGTAGAGGAAGTCCCATTCACTCGTCCAGTTGTGATCGGCGGGGCGGAACTGATAATAGCTGTAGGCAAAAGTTTCTACGCCTGTGCCGAGAAGGGGATAATGGCGATAAATATCTAGTGCCCCTTTCCAGACAATTTTGCGGATGTCGGCTGAGTCGGTGATGCCGACGTTGAGACCTTGTAAGTGTGCCGGCAGACCCATAGATATTTCCTCCGCCCGGGAGCGGGTGACTAATTGGCCTAGTGAGGGCGTATATTGAGTACCCCAGATGAGAGCCGGGATGAGGAAACAAGCAAGCGTACAGACAAAAACCCGGATTTGCTGGTGGCGGAGTGATTTTTCGGTTTTCTGCCAGGCAATGGCGAGGAGGATGACGCTCACAATCAATCCCCCCGCGAAAGCAA
The DNA here is from genome assembly GCA_045541795.1 of Patescibacteria group bacterium. GTDB lineage: Bacteria > Patescibacteriota > Microgenomatia > UBA1400 > PJMF01 > RGIG2560. The sequence continues at coordinate 41,202 of JAZQJV010000016.1, forward strand.
TAATGCCAGAGCGAGAACGAGTGAAAAGTAGACTCATAAAATTGAGGGTGAGGGAGACAGGAGCGATCAATTTGAGCAGCGAGAAACCGCCGCGGCGGAAAATTCCTGGCATGAGGACGGTAGCTAGACCTATAATAGTGACATTGTAAGCGGCCAGCCAATTGGGCTGACCGAGGGTCGCATACACCCGGGTCTGGACGTCTTGGATCCAACAGCTGACGTCAAAATTGCCTTTGATAATCAAGCAACTAAATGAATGGCCGTAGTGCTCGCCGATGGCGTAGAGACTGACGAGGCCGGAGGCCACCAGAAGGCAAGAAAGCAGACGGCGGCGGGCTTTGGGGGTGAAATTGGTGAGGTAGGCGTAGTAAAGTGTCAGATAAGCGAGCGTGGAGAGGAGGCCGCCATTGAGCCTGGTATAATAACCAAGCCAAGAGGTACGAGGATGCATAGAAAAGAGAGTGGCCAGGATTTGTGAGGCCAAAAAAGCCAGGAGGGCATAGTTTAGTGGTGACGCTTTGTAAATAAAGCGTTTTTCGATCAAACAGCGAGCGGCGCACAGGCAAGCGATCACGCTGGTAAAGGCGTAGACGTACAGCATTTTGTTGAATTCAAAAAGCTCATCAGAAAGCCAACAAAACACAAAAGGCACAGTGGTGGCGAGAATCGTCACCAGGGTACAGATAAGATGCTGTAGACGTCGGCTCCAGTTAATCATAAGGGCTATTATACCATGGAAAAGTGGTGATTAATGGGGAAATGCGCCGGCAGCATGAAGAGTGATGTAGCGAGCGCGCAATAATGCGGCAGTGAGGCCAAATTGGTCATTTTTGAGTGAGAAAGCATACAAAATTGCGGTTTGACAAATGGCGGCGGGCAGTTTACAATAGTGGAGAATAAAAATATGGATGAAATAGAGACGAAAGTAACTATGGCAGAGGCACAAATATCGCAAACACTGGAAGATCAGAGCATTTTTGATTTGGTGGGTGATACCGACGGTACCACCGAAGAAAGGGAGCGATTTTTGGACGAACTGCAAAAAGTAGTCTGGGACGATTTCCTGGATAATGACGTGGAATTACTCTTGACTGAGGAAGAATTGTCTCCGCTGGAGGAAATTGTGTCACGTCCTGACACAGATCAGCTGACCAAACAACAAGAAATTGTGAAATACTTGGAGTCAAAAATCCCAGATCTGGAGGAGATCATGATGGAAAAGGCGCTCAAGCTCAAGGAAGATTTGCTCAACGAACGGATTGCGGGCATGGAGCAACTTTATGCTGGTAAACCGGAAGTATTAGCGCGGATCGCCGAGGGCAAAAATGCGATCAGTGCGGGTCGCTATTATGATGCGATCGTCAACTTGTATGAGGCAGACACGTTAGGGCAAGCCCCAGCAGCGACGTAAGGAAAATTTTACAAGTTAATTTTGATTGATTTATCAGTTTTTTTTGGAAAAAGTATCCTTATAGTTTTTTCCGAAAAAAATACGAAACTTGAGCAAAAATTTTGTACTCACACTGTGAGTACAAACTGTGTTTTTGATTGATAAATCAATGGTAATTTGTCATGTCAAAATTCACTTATAGGGACGGCGGGTTCTTTTTTGAAAGAATTTGAAAGAATTTTGTGGATAATAGGCGGCATGAAACAAATCAGTCAAGACGAGAAATTAACCTGGGCACTTTTGGCCTGCTTGGAGGCAGGTGTGGGGGCAGGGGCACTGCGCCAGCTGCACTCCTGGCTGGAAAACAACCACTTGAGCGTGAGAGAGTTTTGGGCCGAGGCGGAAAAATGGGCGCCGCTTGCCGGCTGGAAAAGTGGGCGTCTGGCAGCGATCCAGGCATTGCGAGAGAGGTTTACGCTTGACGCTTGGGTGGAATATTTGGCTGCGCGCGGTATTGGAGTGCTGCATATCAGTGACGATGCTTATCCGCCGCTTTTGCGGTTTATCCCTGATTATGCACCGGTGCTATTTTATCGCGGTGATCCAGGCATCTTGGCTCATGGAGGACTGGCGGTGGTGGGTGCTCGGGCAGTGACGGCTTATGGCCGCGCGGTGATCGAGGAACTTATAGATGCGCATTTGTCTGGCGTGACGATTATTTCGGGGATGATGAACGGTGTGGATGAGCTGGCGCACCGGCGGGCGCTGGCTGGAGGATTGGCGACGGCGGCGTTTTTGGGTTATGGACTCCAGCACGTGTGGCCGCGTTTTTTGGCTGATTTACCGGAAGCAATTGTGGCTAGTGGTGGAGTGGTGATCAGTGAATTTGCCCCGTGGGTGGCGCCTTTGCCGCGGCGTTTTCCGATGCGCAATCGCCTGGTGGCGGGTAGCAGTGTGGCGACGCTGGTGGTGGAGGCGGCGGAAAAATCAGGGAGTTTGATTACGGCCAATTTAGCACTGGATTACGGCCGAGAAGTGATGAGCGTGCCGGGGCCGATATTTAGTCAGCTGAGTTTGGGGACGCTGGAGCTGATCCGGAAAGGGGCGACGCCGGTGGGGAGTAGTGCGCAGATATTACAGGTGTTGGCGGGGTGTAAATTAATGGGGAAAGATGAGGATTTTTATGCGAATTTGCTATGCCTGGATAATGACGGGCAGCACCAAAATGCACAGCAACGAGTAAACATTACTGACCCCTGGCAGATAAAAGTTTGGGAAGAACTGGGTGGCAGGAGCGTGAGTAGTGAGGAGCTTTGTGAGCGGCTGGGTGCAGAGCAAGAAGTAATGACGGCAGTAGCGATGCTGGAACTTGCGGGATATATAGTGCAAGGAGCAGATGGGAGATGGGGGAGGGGGAAGTGGTAACGGGTTTGTACTCACACTGTACTCACACTGTACTCACAGTGTGAGTACAAGCAATTCCCGCATAATTTGCGGTAATAATCAGGCGCAAAATGCGCCAAGTAATGGTATAATTGGACGTCTTATGAAATTGGTCATCGTAGAATCACCGACAAAAGCACACAAACTTACAGGATTCCTGGGGAGTGGCTACCGGGTGGAGTCAAGCGTGGGGCATATCGTCGATTTGCCAAAATCTGGGATCAATATCGACTTTGATCATGATTTTGCGCCTAAGTACGAAATTATGCCGGATAAGGCCAAAGTCGTCAAGCGCCTGCGCGATCTGGCAGCGCAAGCAGATGAAATCTATTTGGCTTCTGATCCTGATCGCGAGGGAGAAGCAATTGCTTGGCATTTGCAGTCGGTGCTGTCGGCGGATGGTCAGCCACATAAATTTAAGCGGGCCACATTTCACGAAATTACCAAGGAAGCAGTCCAAGACGCTATTGCTCATCCCGGGCAAGTCAATTTAGACCTGGTGAATGCTCAGCAAGCTCGCCGGGTGCTGGATCGGATCGTCGGTTATCAAGTATCGCCGATTTTGTGGAAAAAAGTGCGCCGCGGACTTTCGGCGGGGCGAGTGCAGTCGGTGGCTTTGCGCCTGATCGTGGAGCGAGAAAAAGAAATTATTGCTTTTATCCCGGAGGAATACTGGGAATTGGGGGTGTTTTTGAGTGTGGAGGCGGGCGGCCAGCCGCTGGGGCAGGATCTGGCCCAGCTCAAGGAGATCGTCAAGAATAATGCTATCCCGCAGGGCGATTTGCTGGCCAGCGTGACCAAAGTGGACGGCAAGAAATATGAGCCTAAGGTGGAAGCAGACGTGAAACCGGTGGTGGCGGCATTGCAGGGCGGCACTTACCAAGTGGCGAAAGTGGATAAAAAACAGCGTAAGACCAGTCCTTATCCACCGTTTACCACCTCGACGCTGCAGCAGGCGGCGGCGACTCGGCTGGGGATGACGAGTAAGCAGACGATGACGCTGGCACAGCAACTGTACGAAAACGGTTTGATCACCTATCACCGTACGGATTCCTTTAATCTGTCTACCAAAGCGGTGGCAAGTGCGCGCGCATACATAGAAAAAAATTTTGGCAAACAGTATCTGCCGGAAAAAGCACGTCATTTCGCCAAAAAATCAAAAAACGCCCAAGAAGCGCATGAAGCGATCCGGGTGACGGATGTAAACAAGCGAGATATTGCTGGTGTATCGTCAAAATTGACGGGAAGCCACCAAAAACTATATGATCTGATTTGGCGGCGTTTTGTGGCTTGCCAGATGAGTGAGGCTCGCTACGACCAGACAGCGGTGGTCATTGAGGCCGCGGGGAATGGCAAAAAGGTAGAATTGCGCTCTTCCGGCAGTATCAAGAAATTTGACGGCTGGACCAAGCTTTTTTCGCAGAGTGAGGATAAGATCATTCCTGAAGTGACGGTTGGTCAGCCACTATATTTCATTCAAGAAATGGCCGAGCAAAAGTTTACCCAGCCACCGGCACGCTACAATGATGCCTCAATCATCAAAAAACTAGAAGAACTGAGTATCGGCCGGCCGTCGACTTATGCGTCGATTATTTCGGTGATAATTGACAGGGGCTATGTGGAACGGGTACAAAAGAAGTTTTTTGCCACCAGCGTGGGGATGACGGTTTCGGATTTTCTTTTGGCCAATATGCATCAGTTTATGGAATATGATTTTACGGCCGATATGGAGGAACAACTAGACCAGATCGCTAGGGGCGAAAAATCATGGACGGGAGTGCTGCATGAATTTTATGAGCCTTTTAGCGAACAGCTACACGTGGTGGAGGAAGCGGAGCGGGTGGCGATCCCGGTAGAAAAAACAGGCGAAAAATGCCCGCTTTGCGGGGAAACTGGCGGCGGCGAAGTGGTGATCCGCACGGGTAAATATGGTAAATTCCGCAGCTGTAGCCGTTTCCCGGAGTGTAAATTTAGTGAAAACATTGTCGAAAAACTAGAAGGGCAAAAATGTCCGCTTTGCGGCGAGGGGGAGATCGTGATCAAGCCGAGTCGCTGGGGGAAGAAGTTTTACGGCTGTGGGCGGTATCCGGAGTGCACCTGGGCAAGCTGGAGTAAGCCGGATCCAGATCTCAAGATCACGCCAGAGGAGTGGGAGCAAATGCAAGCCGAGCGCAAGAAACGCAGTCAAAAGCGAGCCGAGACTTTAGCGGCAAAAAAGGCGGCAAAAGCGGCTAAAAAGGCAACCGCAAAAAAGAAAACTCCGGCCAAGAAAGCCACTACCAAGAAAACTGCCACCAAGACAGTTAAAAAAGCCACGAAGACTGCGACAGCGAAAAAAACGACAGCGAGGACGAAAACGGCTAAAACAGGCACAAAGAAGGCTGCCGCGAGCACGACTAAGAAAAAAAGTTCAACTAAAAAATCCCCTAGTAAAGCTAAAAAAGATTAGTTTTGAGTAGTTTTTATGCACAAAATTTTAACTTATCCAGAGATAAAAAAAACGGTGGCCGCTTACCGTGATCTGGGGTATAAAATTGTGCTGACACAAGGGACATATGATCTGGTGCATGTGGGTCACGGTCGCTACTTGCAAGCAGCCAAAGCTGAGGGCGACATTTTGATCGTCGGTGTGGATTCGGATGAAAAAGTAAAAAAGCGCAAAGGGGAGACGCGGCCGATCGTGCCGGAGGATGAGCGAGTAGAAATGCTTACTTATCTGAGTAGTGTGGATCACGTGGTGGTCAAACCTTTGGACGCGCCGCGCTGGGAGCTGATCCGCTTGGTACATCCGGATGTGCTCGTGGCGACGAAGGCCACCTATACACCAGAGCAGTTAGCCCAACTGCAAAAAATATGCGGCCGAGTGCAGGTGTTAGAGCCAAAGGCGACTACTAGTACAAGCGCGAAGATCCGCTTGATGCAGATCCGCACTGCCAAACAGCTTTTGGGCGACCTCAAGCAAAGACTGTTGCAACAAATTGAGGAAGTTGTGAAGGAATTTAACTAATGTCGGCAGAGAAACTATTTGACAAAATATTTCGTTTTGACCGGGAGAGTAGCTGGAAGTATACGGAGCCGGAGATCATGTATCCATGGTCAGATAAGAAGGTATTTGTGCTGCATATGCCGGTATTGCATGCGGGGCACTGGCAGCTTTTTGCCAAATATCCAGACGTGAGACAATTATTGCTGGTAGATCGGGATGAATTTGGGAGACTCTCGCCGGTAAAAAAAGACTTGCACGCTTTGCGTAATGATCAGATGATTTATCTGCTGGAACGGTTGAATTATTTCCAGCAAATTGATGTGCTTGGTGAACGGAATGCTGCCTGCTGGAGTGATGGTTATGAGTTTATCGTCACTGATGATGAGGTGGAGGCTTATCTGGGAGAGCTGGGCCTTGCAGGCGGACAAAATAAGTTGATCCGAGAAAACGTTTTTTTGCGCTGGACGCGGCAAAAGGCGCTGGCCGAGCAGGATGCAGCTCCGGATGAAGAACTGACGACAAGTGACGAGAGCGTGCGGCAGATCATGGCACGTGCCCAGGAAGTAGGGCAGGGGAGTAGTGATTTTTGGCGGCAAGTAGGCGCGGTTTTGGTGCTGACGTCTGGAGAGACGCTGGTAGCATGTAATCGGCATTTGCCCGAGAGCCAGACGCCGTATATTGTGGGCGACATCCGCGGGCAATTCCACCGTGGGGAACATTGGGAATTGGGTAGCAGCATCCACGCGGAAGCGGGAGTGATCGCCCAGGCGGCTCGCCTAGGAAAAGTGACTGAAGGGGCGACGCTGTACGTGACTGATTTCCCGTGCCCTAATTGCGCTAAGCTCGCCGCGATGGCAGGGATCAAGACTTTGTATTATCAGCGGGGCTACGCGCTGGCCGACGGCCGTGAAATTTTGGCCGCCGCAGGCGTGAAAGTGGTGAGAGTGGTGGAATAGGGCTGGTTTCCCCTTGCGCTTGTGGGCGCGGGGTGTTACAATAAGTGTATGACAACGGCACTAATCACTTTTTTTCTCGGACAGCTTTTTGGTGTTTTTGCTTTGATTTGTACTACCTGGAGTATGCAGCTAAAAAATAAAAAGAAGCTGATGATCTTGCAGACGGCATCAGAGGCCTTTATCGTGGCGCAATACCTGGTGAAAGGGGCTTTTACCGGGTCATTGATGGCAGTGACGAGCTTTGTGCGCGATTTGATTTTTACGCGCCACCACACCAAGCGGACACCGATCTGGGTACTGCTGGCGCTTTTTGTAGTGATGACGATTTTTACGCTGCTGACGTGGGTGGGGCCGCTTTCCGCTTTGCCGTATGTAGGTTCGCTGATTTACGCCACTGCCTTGTGGTGGGGTGAGGTGAAATGGATCCGCTTGGGCAATGCCGCCGGCAACACGCCGTATCTATTTTATACCTGGTTGACTGGTAATTATGCGCTTTTTATTATGACGCTTATCGAAGTGGTGGCCGCAGTGGTGGGTTTTTACCGAGTTGATGTCCGCGGCGGCAATGGGAATAAGGGTTTTCATTAAAACTGCCCCACTTTTCACGTCTTTTTTGTGGTAAAATACACAGTATCTTTGACAAGTGGAAGCATCGCATAGTGGCCAATTGCAACAGGTTGCTAACCTGTACCGGAAATTCTGGTTCCTGGGTTCGAATCCCAGTGCTTCCGCCAGTTTTTTATTTCTTGCTCTCACCCAAGCGGTGGGAGTTTTTTGGGCAAGATGGAGGATGGTGAGCTGACTCCAGGCGAAATTGCCTCTTGACAAATAGCACAAAGTGTGTTATAATATATCATTATTGAACGTTAACGTTCGCCAGCTGACAAAAGCACAGTGACGGCGGACGGGAAGGTTCAAAGCTCTATAAAATGTAAATATTTCAATAAAGGAGTAGTGATTTTATCATGACAAAAGTTCATGACAATGCGTGGTTTTTTGAGGCGTTACAATTGGTTGCAGTTCTTGCGGTACTTTCAATCGCGCTGGCAGCAGTGCAGTCGTTTGCTGCTGAAAGGTACACGGTCAGTGCTTTTCTTGTCGAAACGACAGAATGTGAGTTTTCTCGTGAAGAACAGAGAGTGATTGCAGAACTGAAAACACTCGCTCAAGGGAAAGCCGACCTTCACGTCAGTGAAATGACGATCGAAGGAAAGGTCAAGAAAGTTAGCGTCAGCGACTTTCGCGGTAAAGGCCAGAAAGGCAGTAAGGGCAAAGTAATAACCGTTGCTTTGTATCCGGCAAATGCCGGGTTCCCCATGGTCTCTTATTTGACTGACGATGGGTATTTTCTGGCTGCAACGCCAAAACAAGCACTCAAGCTCCTGAAGAAATATTTATAGGGAGCATTTGGCCCTGGTGATGATCGCCGGGGCCTTTTACGTGTGATTTGATCGTGCTATCTTGGGGCAACTGCCGGTTGACTACTGCTGATCTCCAGGCAAGACGTAGACGCTCACGCCCAGATAATCCACGCCGTACTCGGTGAAACGGTATAAATCCTGGCGGTCGCGGTGAGGAAGGGTACTCAAGAATTTCTCGATGTCGGCTGTTTTCCCAAGGAAAAACAGTTGTCCCTCACTAGGGACAACGGTGTCTGTGTCATAGTAAACATTATCGAGGCTGTGGAAGACGTAGTTTTCGCTGATGTCTTCATGTCCCAGGCGGTGGGCGTCAAACATGGGATGATTGATGTGCCAGAGGTAGTGGAAACGATCAAGGCCAATGGCGTAGACCTGTTTGTAATGCTCACTTTCGTCAATCAGGATCTGCACGAGCCGGTCATTGTTGGGTTCCCAAGCGCTGGCGGCAAGCGTGGGATAGACGCGGACGTAATGCCAAGCGCCGCGGGCAAAAGAATAGGCGAAAATCACGGTGGAGAGCGTGATTAGTGATATTTTATACATTTTGGCTTTGGCGGGCGGAAATTTGGCTGTAAAAATGAATTGCAGCCACACTGTGAGGCCGTAGCCTATAATAATGCAAGCGGGTGTGAGGGAATTGAGCGAACGTAAAGCGTGGGGAACCGATAAAGTGGGGACGCTAGCTGGTAAAAGACCTATAAGCCACCAGCCGAATAAAAGGCAAAAAAGCATCTGGTCACGCCGCCACAGGTAGACCGCGCCTAAGATCAGCAGTGGGGCACAGCAAAGGTAAAAAATCCCGGTAAATCCGCTTGAATGGCGCAGGTTTTCGTCACCATGGATAAATAAGTAGCCAGGATCTAAGTGGCGGGAGTAATTGCTGGCCAGCTGCCAGGCTTGAGAAAATTTTTGGTTAAAGATGAGTCGTGCGGGTAAATTATTGCCGGCGGCCAGACGCTGGGCATTGACTTGGTGCGGCAGATCGGGATTATTGAGGATGGAAGGCGTGGAAAGGCGCAGCTGGTTGCTGACAGCGTAGAGTGGGTCATGGGTCATGGGGATAAGCATGAGGACAAAAATCACGGCTGTAGACGTGAAACTGGCGACAAGCTGGCGCCAGTTGTGGTTTTTGGCAAAAAAGTATACGCAAATCAGACTGGCGACAAAAGGCCAGACGAAGCGGACAGAAAAGTAAGTCCAAAAGGCGAGCCCACCGATAAAACCGCTACAAAGCAGTAAAATTATCTGGAAGTATAAAGGTTTTATTTGACGGAATTTTGGCGGCTGCCAGGAGAGGACGAGCAGGTAGGCAGCGAGCGTGAGGAGCGCTTGGGCGAGGTGGCCCTCAAAACCGGTACGGGAAAATAGTATACTCCATGGGGCAAGTGCGGTGATGAACATGACAGATAGCTGCCAGATCTGGCTGAGACGGGGAGAACGTTTGCCGGCAAAAATTTTGGCCAGCGCGCCTGCCAGGACGACCGTGAGGACGCCAGCCAGACAAGAGGGGAGCCGGAGTGAGAAATAATTAACGCCAAAAATCCGGACGCACGCAGTGACCGCCCAGATGTAGGGGGCGAGTTTGTAGTCGCCGTAGGAAGGGTAGATCAAATGCCAGGGCGACAGGCCGTGTAGATCGGTACCGGTGGCGGCGACTTTTTTGGCATCGGCGAGGATAGCGGCTTCATCCCAGTAAATCCCGGGCGGATATTTGCCGAGGGCAAATAGGCGAACTAGCACCGCCAAAATGACGATCGTGAGGTATAATAGGCGAAATGTTCGTTTGCGCATACGCTTGATTATACCACGCTCAGACGGCAAAAAGAGAGGAATTAAAAATGCAAGCAAAAATGACACAAATAATTAACATTATAGGTCAATTTATTAAGAAGGATTGGTATCTTATAGTATTAATTATAATGGCTGTATGCTTACGGGCAGCGTATCCGCTCACAGGTAACTTTGTGCTGGTTTTTGATCAGGGTAAAGATTTGCTCAATTCTCTGGAAATGCTGGTGACAAAGGAGCCAAAGTTGATTGGTCCCTGGACGTCAATCCCGGGGTTTTATTTTGGCCCCGCCTGGTATTATTTCACGGCCGTGTGCTTAGCTTTGGGGCGACTGTCGCCAGCGGCACCGGTGTGGGGGATGATTTTGCTCTCAATATGCCAGATTGTGTTGGTGTATCGGTATTTTGGTAAAGTAGCGGCGACTACAGTGACGGCCGGGACGCTGTGGCAGACGATCACAATTTCGGCGTGGAACCCTTTCCCACTCACGCTCGTGTCCTGGGGGATTATGGTGGTGCTGTTGCAGACCAGCCGGGATAAGAGGCTCACCGCCAAACGTGCTTTCCTTCTGGGGCTGTTGGCTGCCTTCGGTTGGCATTTCTCGAGTGCTTATGCTGTATTTTATCCTATAATAATATTGTTATGTATTTTGTATCAAAGACTTATAATAAATATTAGAGTGATACTTTTTGCGGCTCTGGGTTTCCTGATTCCTTTTTTGCCGCAGGCGGCATTTGAGCTGCGCCACCAGTTTCCAGAGACGAAGGCCTTGATCGCTTATGTGAGTGGGCAGGTGGAACATCCGGCGGACAAGACCGGCTGGGATAAGATAGATAATTTACTCAAAGTGACCTGGGGAGAGTGGGAAATCAACGCATTTCCCAATGTAGTTTATCCAGCAGATCTGGTAAATAAACCCTTAGCGCGGATATTTGTAGTCTTTTGGCTGATTGTGGCGGGGATCACCTTGTATAAAGTGTATCGTAAAAAGCTTGAATTACCAGAATTATTTGTGGAATCGTTGATTTTTATTTTTGTGCCGCTGCTGGCATTTTTTAAGTTGCATTTTAACGTCTGGTATCTGCTGGGGATGGCGCCGGCGCTAGCCTGGCTGGTGGCGGGTATCTTGGAGAAGCAGCATGGCTGGATCAAGGTTTGCTGGATGGCGGCGGTCTTGATCGGCGGGGTGACGATCTGGGCACGGGAGTTTGCGTGGGCGCCACAGGCAGATAAGGATAGTACCGCGGCCCTCTGGCAGCAGGCGTGGGAGCGGGTGCAGGAAATTGCCGGTGAGCGCACTTATAGGCTGTATACCTATCGGCCGGATATTTATGATTATAATATGCAGTATCTGGTTTTGGCGGAGAGCCTGCGCGATCGGAGCAAACTTTTGCCGGTGGAGTTTAGTTATCAGCCGAGGGAGGCGGCACACGTGCCGATGAAAGCGGAAATTATCGAGCGTGCAGGGTTGCGGGTACAGGAAGGCAGTGGCGAGGCGGTGCTTTTTGTGCTGGATCATCCGGATCCTGATGGCGGTTATTGGGCCGACTGGCGCGCGCATAATCCGGATTTTGAACGGGCAGTTTATCTGGAGACCGTGGGTACCAATATCCAGATCTGGGAAGCGAGTGGGGGCGGTGTGGCGAGCACTGGTGGCGACTAGTGAGTGTGAGCGCTTTGATGTGTGAGGATACGAAAAAAGCCCCCGTTTTACTTCTGGGGGCGGGAAGCTAAAAACTGCTAGCGGTACAACTGCTTCGCTTTCGCCATACTGGCTTCCAGTGCCTTGATGTATTCGGCACGGAAACGCTCTTGTGCGGCATTTCGCATGTTATCCAAGTCTCTGGTAAAGACCTGGACGTTGCCGTGCTCGTCGCGGACTGGCGGCTCCTCAGTTTCCTCACTGAGGAGAGATAATTCGCTCTTTCTTCTCTCCTCACAGATCGCCTGGTAAAGATGATCTTCGAGTTCGCGGATATCGCGGGATTCAACAACGAGCGCAAAAAGTTCCTTTAATTGTTCCTCTGATAAATGTTTCATGACTATAAGTCCTCCTGAAATTTGATTTTAGGTTCGTGGTGACACCCGCCCACTGCCTGTCTGCCGACCGGCGGCAAGCGGGTATCGCTACGGCCTAGATGTTATTATCATTTTCCAGAAGTAGTTACTAATCACGAGATCAGCGGTGAAGTGGACCGTAAGCAGTTTTAAAGATCGTGGAGAAATCTTATAAAGATTTCATCAACACTTACTATATTATAACATATTATGTCAATTTTGTCAAGAGGCAATTTCGTCTGGAAAGGTGGATGTGGCGGCAAAAAGTAGTTATTTATTTAGTTTTTCTGCCTTTTTGCCGATGGCAAACCGGACCCGGTCGTAATCGGCAGCGGGTACATCGGGCATGATAAATTGCCAGTGGAGATGATCAATGCTAGCGCCAGAATAGTCAGTATCGCCAAAGCGGATACACAGGGCGCCGCCAGGCACATTGTACTCTTTTTGGAGCCAGTTGGCGAGCGCGAGCACTTCACTGGCGGCCTCAGGGGTGATCTGATCGAGGCGCGTCCAGTACTGATTGGCGATGATCAAAAAATGCCTGGCAGTATGTGGGTACGGCCACTGATTGGCTGTGACGTACCAGTATTGCCCTTGCTTGACGACTGGCAAGTGGTGATATTTGGCCAAGTTGGCGGGCAAAAAGGGGCTTTCGCCGGCTTGAAGGCTCGCCTGCATGGTGGCGATTTGGTCGGGATAGCGGGCATTGTCGAGGTCTAGATGAGGCACAGGCATGTGTTCCTTTGTGATACTTATACGGCCGCAGGGATACCACGGATGGCCGGATGTGGGTGATAGTCTACCAGCTCGAAGTGCTCGGGGCGGAAGGCAAAAATGTCATCGGGCGGATCTACCAGGCGTAAAAACGGCAGCGGGCGTGGTTCACGCTCGAGCATAGTGCGGACGTGATCTTGTTGATCGAGGTAAATGTGGGCGTCGGAAATAGTGTGGATGTACTCTCCTGGCTGGAGACCGGTGACGTGAGCGACGGCGAGCAAGAGGGCGGAATACTGGATGAGGTTGGAAGGGACGCCTACAGGCAGATCGCCGGAGCGCTGGAACATGTGGAGCGATAATTTGCCGTCAATGACTCGGAAATGCATCCAGCCGTGGCACGGGCAAACGACGACTTTTTGCTGGCGGCCGTCTACTCGATAAATGTATTGCGGGATCCAGGGCGTGATGAAATGAGTGCGCAGTTGGGGTTGTTGCTTGATCTGGTCTACCAGATAAGCGAACTGGTTGAAGCTTTCGCCTTCGCTGGTGGGGAAGTCGTGAAAGGCAGCACCGTAAGAACCAGGGCCGAGGTCACCGGTGGGCAGGCCGCGTTTGTGGCATTTTTCGGGCGTGACCCAGGCTTTCCACCATTTGCAGCCAAATTTTTCTAGTTCCCCCTGTGTGCGGGCGCCATTGATAAAGGCAAAAATTTCGCCGATAGGCGCGCGCCAAAACTTGGACAGATCGCGCTCAGTAATGACAGGGAAGCCTTGAGAGAGGTCGTATTTGAGTGGGGGATTGCCAAAAATCATCTTGGCGTCTACACCTTGCTGGGAAGGGAGAGTGACGCCTTCTTCGAGGACGCGGCGTAAAAAATCTCGGTATTGTGTGTCTGGTTTTGTCATGGGTCTATTATACTCGCAAAATTGAGGTTTAATCTTGTAATTTTTGCGGGGATAGTTCGGCGAGGGTAAATTTTTCCGCTTGAGTTAAAAAATTGCCGGCGTGCCGGTACAAAAACTGCTCTACACGGGATGCACTCCAGTATTTAGTTAAAATTGACAATGATAAAAACTTGTAATCATCAAGTGAAATTTGGTCTTTTGTATACTTTTCGTCTAGTGAGAGGAGCTGGGTTTTGATGCGCTCACGCTCTTGTGGCGGCAGCGTCATGAGGATTTTTGCCTTGAGCAGTTGGGTGAGCCGGTGGACGCGTTTGCGATTTAATTGCCGTATATCGTACATAAGCCGTATTATATCACAAATTGACCCTTGACTTTTGGGGAAAATCGGGTATAAACGACAATTAAGATGACAAAAGACAGAATTTTTAATCTCATTAATAAAGAACAACGCCGCCAGACGGCGAAGATTGGCTTGATCCCGTCGGAAAACAACATTTCTCCTGAGGTGGCTAAGGCCTTGGGATCGGTGTTGACCAATAAATATGCAGAAGGGTATCCGGGGGCACGTTATTATGAGGGCAATCAAGTAATAGACGAAATCGAACGGGAGGCACAAGAACGCTTAAAAAAACTTTTTGGCGTGCCTTATGTCAATGTGCAGCCTTATAGCGGTTCACCGGCCAATAGTGCCATTGAATTTGCCCTGTTGGAGGAGGGCGATACGATTATGGGTCTTGAGCTGGCATCAGGCGGACATTTGACTCATGGTCATCCCAAAGTGACTTTTTCGGGTCGGTTTTTTCACTCAGTACAATACGGTGTGGGCGAGGACGGACGAATAGATTTTGATAAATTGCGGCAGTTAGCATTGTCGCATCGGCCAAAATTGATCGTGGCTGGTAATACGGCTTATCCTTTTGAGCTGGAATTTGAGAAATTTGCCCAGATTGCTGAGGAAGTGGACGCGTATTTGCTGGCGGATATTTCGCACGTGACGGGATTGGTGGTGGCAGGAGTGCACCCGTCGCCGATCCCTTATGCTCACGTGGTGATGAGTACGACCCATAAGACTTTCCGCGGGCCGCGGGGGGCGTTTATTTTGGTGACTGATAAGGGTATACAAAAGGATTCGAAACTGCCTAGTAAAATCGCTAAAGCAGTTTTCCCAGGCTTACAAGGTGGGCCGCACAATGCCACTACGGCAGGGATTGCGATCGCCGCGGCGGAAGCTTCTGGGCCTGCTTATAAGAAATACGGCAAACAGATCCGCAAAAATGCCACGGCTCTGGCGGAGGCATTACAGGATAAAGGACTCACGCTTGTGGGCGGTGGGACGCACACCCATTTAATGCTGATTGATTACAGCGAGATGGCACCTGGTATGGGCGGGGTGATTGCCAGAGGCTTGGATGTGGCGGGGATTTACGCCAATAAAAATACGGTGCCCGGAGAGAAAGGCTCACCGGTGTATCCGTCTGGGCTGCGTCTGGGGACGCCGCTGGTGACGACACGTGGTATGAAAGAGCCAGAGATGAGGAGAATTGCTGGCTGGATCGCTCACGTGAGTAAATATGTGGCGGGGAAGTATCGGCTGCCAGATGATGTGGCGCAGCGCAAATACTTTTTGCAGCAGTATTATAAAGAGATGGGAACTGACGAGGAGCTCAAAAAGGTGGCGACACAAGTGAAACAAATGGCGAAGCAGTTCCCGCTTTTTGCTGATGAATGGCGGCTGAAAGAAGAGTAGGGGAGGCTGTACTCACAGTGTACTCCCACTGTAAGTACAAAGAAAATGGGAAAGTGCGTGATTTTGGCCTGCGGCCAAAATC
>JAZQJV010000017.1:0-59743 GCA_045541795.1 Patescibacteria group bacterium
TGCCCTCCCCTCTGGCTGCACCTGCGGTGCGCCTGTTTCCCCTCCAAAGGGGAGAAGTTCTTACTAGTTGAGGCGGGTGATGCGAGCATAACCGTTTCCCGATTTACTACAATCCGCCGTCGCGCTCACACACGTATTTGACTGGGTGCGGGTAGCGTCGGCGGTAGAAGTGGTACAATTGTAGCAGGTCATGTGCTTGGTGATGTCAGCCGCGGAAAAAGAATTTTTGTCAAGCCAAAATTGTATACATTTTGTACTCAAAATGCCACACGCTACTGTGCGGATGCCACACAAAAGGTGCAAAATGCCACACAGTTTATGATATATTTACCAGGCGAAAATGCAAAAGTAATGCCACACGTGTAGCATTTCGTGCCACACAAAATGAAAGATTACCTGTAAAACGGAATTTTTGTTGATCCTAGGATCTGACTACATTTAGCCTCAAAACTGCGCCAAAAATTTCAAATTGCCGTTGTAAAAATCGCGGATGTCATCAATATTGATGTGATCCTGGAGTGTGTAAGTGCGCTCTATCCCCCAGCCAAAAGCAAAGCCGGAATATTTTTCTGGATCAAGACCGCAGGCCGTAAGGACATTGGGATGCACCATCCCAGCGCCGCCGACTTCATGCCAGCCGCTTTTGCAAAATTTGCATTTATCACCACTGGGTAGGATGCCAGTGCCGCCACATAGGTGGCAGGAAAAGTCAATTTCAAAACTTGGCTCGGTGAATTGGAAATGAAACGGCCGGATACGGCTCTTGGTGCCTGGTCCATAAAACTCACGGGCAAAGAAATCTAATACACCTTTGAGATGAGTGATGTTGACGTCACGATCGATCATCAAACCCTCAAATTGGTGAAACATCTGGGTGTGAGTGACGTCTTGTTGACGGCGGTAGGTGCGGGTGATATTAATCATGCGGATGGGCGGTTCTTTTAGGCGCAGCATTTCGTGGACTTGGCCATTGGAGGTGTGCGGAGTAAGGACCCAGCGGATGTTTTTTGCTCCAGGCTCGCCTGGATGATGGACAAAAAATGTCTCCCATTCGTCACGAGCGGGGTGCCCGGGCGCCATATTGAGCCGGCCAAAAACATTTTCGTCATCATCTAATTCCGGATGGCGTACCCGGATGAAGCCGAGACGGGAAAAAATGTCTACAATTTTTTCGGTGGCCTGCGAGACCGGATGGAGGTGGCCTACGGGTTCATCGGCTGGCGGCAAGGTGTAATCAAGCGTGGGCGTCTGTGTCGCCGGGCGAGTTTTTTCGTGAGCGGCGGCCAATTCTTCCAGAGCGTTTTTGAGCTCATTAAGCCCCCGGCCGGCGGCTTTTTTGTCTTCTACTTGTTTGATTTGGGCGGAGATTTGGTTAAAAAGGCCCTTTTTGCCGAGATATTTGGTCCGAAAGTCTTTCGTGTCATCTTGCTCAGCTTGGGCGCGTAAATCTGTCAAAAGTTTGGTAAATTCTTTTTGTGTCATATCTATATTATACCATATAAATGAGTATTTTGCCGGGTGAATGTAAAATGGCCCTGCGATGCAGAGCCATCTATTTTTGCTTTATGAGCGAAGCTTAAGCTTCGCGTTTGAGCACCGGCATACCGGTACGCACGGTTTCTACCACTTTGTAACCTTCTGGCACAGTCTCGAGGCTGCCATCACGGACGTCTTTGGCGAAGTAGTAAATGCGTTGTTTACGGCCGTTTTTGAGGGTGACCTCTTTGGTGTGTAAGAAATATTCAATTCCTTTTTTGTTGGTGTAGCTAAATGCTGACATTTCACCTTTCTGTGAGCGGAGTATCCCACTCAATATTATTACTGTCCTCGAGTTTACTCCTGTGACTCCTGGTTGTCAAGAGGCAAATTGTCAGTTTCGCTGATGGAGGCTTCGGGAGGATTGATTGTTCCGGTCAAAATTACGTTTTCACCATCACGAATTTCGACAGTGAGTGGCAAAGAATTGACTGAGAGTGAGTGAGAAGCGATCAGTCCACCTTTGGTGTCAGCGAGCGTACCGATGTCTTGAGCTTGGTCGCTGTCTGCTGTCTTGATGAAGACGTGATACTGCGTGCCAGCGGTGGTGTCGAGGTTGGCGTTGACAGAAAACAGCACTCGATCATCGACGATCTGATAACGGATCTCGCCGACAGCATTGCGACCGGCAGCATCGAGGTTGACGGCTTGATAGTCACCAAGGCCTTGAGCGAGGCGATCGAGAGCGGCGCGGTCATCATTGGTCATGGGATTGATCGGAGCGCTAGAAGCGACTTCTGGCATATTGACTTCGGTCAGTTCCCGAGAACGGTACCAACGCATACCGAGGAAAGCGACCAGAGCAAGTGCCGCTATAGGCAATATTATCGGTAAATATTTTTTCATAACTAAATTTACCTTTCTGTATCATTTTTCTTGTTAATACAGCTTATTTTCCACATTTTGGACAATTTGTCAAGAGGCAATTTGTGGCTTTTTGGGGTAAAAAGTCAATTTAGCTTGATTTAGGGGCAAAAAAATTGCTCTATGGTGATTTGAGACTGCTGGACGCCGCGCTCGGTCTGCAGATATTTAATAGTACTCTCAAGCATTAGCGGGCTGCCACACAAGTAATAATGGGCGGCAGGATGCAGATCCTCTTTTGTTAATATATCGGCTACGTAACCAGTGGCGAGTTGCCAGTTTTCGTCAGGCTTGGAGACCGCGGGCAGAAAGCGGAAATTGGGGAAGTGATTTTGGATGGCTTGGATTTCGTTTAGCCAAAAAAACTCGCTGGCATAGCTGACATTCCAGATCAGGGTGATCGGACGAGTGGTCTGGCGGATCTGGAGTTGGTCGGTGATGATCGCCAGGAAAGGAGAGATGCCCGAGCCGGTGGCGAGTAAATAAATCGGGCCGTCGCCATGTGTTGGCTCGACTGTAAGCTTGCCTAGAGGACCTAAACAGTTAATTTGGTCGCCTAGATGAAGGTTTTTGATATAGTTGACTCCTAGACCATTGGGAGCGGTATCGAGGATGATTTCAAAACTAGTATCGACGTCTGGCCGGTCACACATGGAATAGGCACGCATTTTGCCCTTCCCCACCGCGATCATCATATATTGGCCGGCTTGATTGTGGAGGTGCGTCCCTTCGAGGTCAAAGCGGTACCAAAAGTAACGTTCATTAAGTTGGTTAAAATTGCTCAGTTTTGCAGTCATTTTTTGTGGTATAATCATAGAACTTGATTATAGCACAGATCTTTGAAAAATGTGTGAGTAATTTGGCCGCATGGCTCAGTTGGTTAGAGCGTTCGATTCACATTCGAGAGGTCCTAGGTTCGAATCCTAGTGCGGCCACCACATTTTTTCCAGTTTTTTAGTCAAATGATTTTTGTGTGAGTGTTTGACGGATGTTAAACAAATGTTGAACAAATGTTTAACACGTACATCTGGAAAAAGTGAACAAACGAAGAACAAATGTGGACAAATGGTGACGTAAAAATTGCTGCTTGACAAAAATGTTTGCGTGTGATATACTTGAGTTTGAAGTTAGAAAAACGCTTCGCGACTAGGCGAAAAAAAGCGGGAAAACGGCCGCATTTTTTTTCTTAGAGCGCACATAAGTAAAAAGTACATGAGAGGACAGATCATGTCTAAAGGGAAATTATCTAGTGGAGATTTGGCGACGTGGGGATTTTTGGTGATGGCAGTGGTGACGCTGCTGAGCACAGGAATGGTAGCGAAGGTGGTGTTCCCTGATGGTGTGATCACTGACGTGCGAGCAGATAATACTATCAGTGAGACTAGTTTTACTGGCACGCTGGGAGAAATCAATGAATTTTTGGCTGACGTGAGAACTAATACTGACGGGAAGAAAATTTCCGAGCTGGAATTAGCAGACAATGTAACGATTAACCTGACTGTCAGCGACGTAGTGTTAACTTCACAAATTAATAGTATCCTGACGGAGCGGTTTGGTGGCAGCTTGGAGGCTTTAAACAAGATTAAAACTGTCAATATTGCCTTTTCCCAGGGTGTCCATTATGATGCTGATATTACTAGCAGCTATCGCGAGGATAGCGTGAGTGTAACCGCTAATTATTCCGGGGCAGTGATTTATCTTTTTGTGCCGACGCCGGATAAAGCTTTGGCTACACAAATGCAGACTTACGTGAATCAAGCAGACAATTGGTCACAGGCAACGGCTGTACAGATCCGAGCCAATGATACTACTGGTCGCTATAATATGGCCAAAAATGATGATACTTATATCATGAATGCTGTTACCAATGATGATGCAAGCGCTTGTAGCGTATCACTGGCTGGTGCGATTGCTGATTACCAGAAAGTGACGAGTGCAATTACAGATAAAAAATTTGTTTTGTCGCTAGCTGGTACCAAATGTAGTGATGACGGTGTGGCGTCAATTTCTACGGATGCACAGCTAAATTCTTTGGCCTTGAACGTTTTTGAAAACACTTCTGCTGACAAAGTGAAGGAAATTGCCCAAAGTGCCGCGAGTGCAAATCAAGCGCTTTATGTGGGCGCTGGTGATTACACTGTACAGCTGGCTGCTGGCGACAGTGCGGCTACTATTAGTAATGTCTATGCGGATGTGGAAGAGTTAACTGTGACTGAAATGGCTGATTTGGCGAGCGCCATCGGTGTGAGCGCAACGGCTGTGGAGACGACAGAAACTGGTTTCCAATCTGACTACAAGGTTTCAGTAGATGGTGAGACGGTCAGTGTAGAAATTTTGAATGAAAACGTCAACGTGGCTGATGTGGCTGCCAATCTGGGTACGCTCACCAGCGTATCGCTGAAAAAAGGCACACAGACCGTGACGGTGTCTACTGACGAGACTGATAAAGTGGCGGCGGTGACAATCGGTGGCGTGCCGACGTATTACGGGAGTTTTGCGGAGGCATTGATAGCGATTGACGGTGTCGCCACTAGTACGGTGACTTTGCTTAACAATACCACATTTGCTGGGAGTTGGGTTTTTGATAGCGGCAGGATTGCTGTTGATTTGAATGGTAAAACACTGACTTACACTGGTAATTCGTCTACTGTTTTCCAAGTTAATCAAGGGGCACATTTGTCATTTGTCAATAATGATTCTACTGATGGTAGTTTGGGTAAGATTGTGGATACAAACGATAATCATCCAAGCGTGTTCTTCCGCATTTATGGGAGCAGCGTTAGCACAGATGCTAATGTCTCATCTTTGAGTTTTGGCGCTAATACACAAGTGGAATCATATGCCGGTTGGATTGTAGTGGTAGGTCCAGTAGAGAAAAAGGCGTATGGCGCAGTGGTGAATATTGATGGTGAGTTGATCGGTAAAGGAGTTAATTGTGGTGTCATCACCATACATGGCAATATCAGTGACAGTAGCAGTGCCATTGGTACAGCAGCAGACGGAAGTGACACTACTGCAGCTAAGGTTTATATTAATGATGGAGCGGTATTGACAAATAATGCTGGCTCTGGTTCGGTAGCTGCTTATAGTGCTGGTTCTGGCTTGTGGATATTTGGTGATGCCAGTTTGCATGGTTATGATAACGCTTTTGAAATTCGATCCGGTACGGCTAGAATTAATGGCGGTAATTTCATAGCTGATGCCATCCCCGCTTTTTCCACTCTTAACAATAGCGGCACAACTTCGCAGGGCGCGGCTATCGCGATCGCTCAATATGGTAATTCACCTATCGACGTAACCGTAACTGGCGGCGTGTTTAGTGCCTATACACCGGTGTACGAAAGCGACCCGAACGGCACGACTACTGTGACTGCAGAAAACACCAAACTGGCTTTTAAGGGTGGCTATTATGAAGTCATCAATGGTGGTGATAAAAGTGTTTATAGTCAGGATTTAACTAAATTCCTCACCGGCGGCACTTACTCCGTCGCTCCAAACGTCGCTTACCTTGCTGATAGTTATATCAATCACGATAACGGCGACGGCACGTACACGGTGATGCATGCTTACGACTCGGTATCAGCGGCGATCACCGCTCTCGCTGGTGATAGTAGTGAAGACTTGCCAGCGGTAAAAGTAGTCACGAGTGACACTGACAGCGCAGAAAACAACGCCCTGGTGGCAAAAGACAGCGGCTATTACCGTGTGGAAGCGGCAGAAGCCGGCATGAGTGCGGCGCTGGCGATGGCTAATAGTTTGATCGAAACCAATCCGGTAGATGTACTCAAGGCGACAATTGCTTATGCTCAGCTCGATGGCAACATCGTCAATGTGCAAGCAGCTTCAGATGACAACAGCAAGCGGGAGATTAATGTCTCCATCAGCAATGAAAGCACACAAAGCTTGCCGAGTGTGAGTGATGCCTGGCACATCGCTGCTACTGATCAGATCAATGAGGCTGTCAGCACGATCAGCTTTGAAAAGAATAGTGAAGCGGTGACGGTTTACCTGGACAAAAAGAAAGTAGTGACGCAGATGAGCGAGCCGACTTTGACGACGGCTTTGGCGCAATACCAGGCAGCAGCCACGAGTGAAGCGCAAGTGGCGGTGGACTATTACCGCACGCAGCCAAACGACATGAACGGCAACACGATCACTCATTTCGTCTCACTGAAGGCTGACGGCGACAAGATCAAAGCCGAAATGCATGCTTCCAGCCTGGCTGAGGCGCTGGCTGCTTATGAGACTTTGAGCAGTGAGCTGCGCGCCAAGGTGAAGTTTACCTGCAGCGATGACACAAGTGATGGTCTGACGTATGAGATCGCCACCGATAGCGATGGTAAGGTGTCTATCACTGATACCACCAGTGCCGCCAATGATGATATTGGCAGTGTTTTTGCCAGTTTCCTGGCGATTGGCGAGAAATTGGGCAGCGACGTCCAGAGTTCCGTCCAAATCGTGGATGAAGAGGGTAAATTTACCATCCTCCTGATGCCGCAAAACTGTGGTGATACTACTTACTGTTCTGATGATTTTGCCGGGCAAGTCTTGGTGATGACCTCAGGTACGCCGGCAGCGGCGCAGACTTTGGTGGAGAGCATCAAGGCTGCCAATGCCAATGCTTCTTTCATCATGATGGTGTCTACTACCAGTCAGACAGTCGCTGATGCTGGCTTGGCTCGCTTATGGTCATTTATCCGGCCAGTACAGGCCGCCGAGGCAAGTTACTACGGCGTGGAAGTGGTAAACGGTACCACGCAAGCAGTCTTGGTCACGGCAGTGGATGCGAGCACAGACACTTATTTGTCTACTCATGCCACCTCGAGCGTGAAGCTGATCGAGGACAACTCACAGACTGCCACTCAAGTAAACTTGGTGAGCGCGCATGAAGATCAAGAAGTAGTGAAAGCGGCATTGGCGGCTTTCCAGCAAAATGTCAGGACAGCGAGCGCGACGCTGACCGGTAAGGATTTTGTCGCCACCAATGATGACTCTGGCAAGCTGACGAGCGTTGCTTTCTCTGGTGACATCACTCTGGATGAGGTAAAAGTACTCATGGCAGCTACTTCTGACAGCGTGACGGTGACGCTTGGCGGCCAGACTTACACTTTTGTAAATGGTCAGCTGTACGTGAGCACCCCCAGCAGCCCAGCCGGCACCAATGATGCTAATGACCGTCATGCCAGCGGTGACAATGTGCCCAACGAAGCCGCTCCACAGGGTTGTCATGACACTGTCCCGGCAGGCGTCGCGGATGTCTTCCAGATTGATCGCCAAGGCAGTAAGGCAACGATCTATTTTGCCCCAATTCCTGGCGCGCACAATTATCACGTGGTCTTTGGTCATCAGGCGGGTGACGAGCGTTATGGTGGTATTGCCATGAGCGCCGATGATGTCTCCGGTGTGTTGGCAATCGACGTGACCAACCTTGAGCCCAGTCAGCAGTATTCATTTAAGATCGCTCCGGTGAACGGTTGCGCAGTGGGCAGCTGGAGTAATTGGCTCACAGCCAAGGGTGTCGCGCGCTATGGTAAGACCGTCACTAAGACTTACCGCTATACGGGCAGCACCAAATAATTTTTGACACTTACTTTAAAGGCTCTACAGTTTTTAGATGTGATAAACCCCTCCAGAGTGAGGGGTTTATATTTTGGCGGGCAAAATTGGTCATTTTTCGTGTATAATACAAGGTATGCTGATCGTCACACACCAAAAACCAGATCTTGATGCTATTGCCAGTTCTTGGCTTTTAGTTCGCTTTGATGCCCAACATTACAGCGGCAGTCGGATTACTTTTGTGCCGGCGGGTACGAGTTTGCCAGATGAAGCGGCGGCCAAAATGGGCTATACGCCCGAGCAAGTCACGCATGTGGATACGGGCAAAGGCCGTTTTGATCATCACATGAGTGAGCGCGCGGGGCGCGAGTATTCGGCGACGTCACTGGTTTATCAATATTTGCTGCAAATTCACCCGGAGTATCAAGCAGATGCGGCTTTGCGTCAGCTAAGCGACATCGTGACGGAAATAGACCATTTTGGTGAGGTTTTTTGGCCAGATGCCAATAATCCGCGCTATGAATTCATGTTGCATCAGATTTTGGACGCGATGGACTCTACGCCAACTCATGATGACCAGTATCAAGTGGAGCTCGGGCACCGGTTGCTAGACTTTGTCTACCAGAGCCTCAAAGCCCACCTCAAAGCCAGCGAAAAGCTGGCCGAAGGGATTACTTTTCCCCTCAAAACTGGCGGCGAGGCCTTTGCGATTGAGACGGGTAATGAAGAAGTGGTGAGTGTGGCGCAAAAAGCCGGTTACATTTTGGTGATAAAAAAAGACGCTAACACCGGTCATATTCGGATTAAGGCTCGGCCGGATGCGCCTTTTGAGCTATCTGAGCTTTATACGCTCATCCAAACAGCCGACCAGACGGGGACGTGGTTTTATCATCCGGGCGGCAAAATGCTTTTAAACGGCTCGAAAAAAAGCGGAGTGCATGCCCCCTCTCCCCTGACCCTGGAGCAAGTAGTGATCATGGCAAAAAAAGTGTTGTAAAAAGGAGTTTTTATGGCAGAAAAAACGATTTTTGAAAAAATCCGTGATCGAGAGATCCCAGCGACTTTTGAATATGAAGATGATGACGTGATGGCTTTCCGGGATGCTTACCCGGCAGCACCGGTGCACGTGTTGATTGTCCCCAAAAAAGCCTACGCTACGCTAGAACAAATCCCGCTTGATGATCCTATCCAGGCGAAATTAATCCGGATTGCTCGGGAAATGGCGGCTAAGCTTGGTATTTCGCAAAATTATCGTCTGACGATGAATGTGGGTGCTGGGATGCAGCAGGTCCCGCACGTACATTTACACTTGCAGGGCGGTTGGAAAGCGCCCCGCCCGGATGATCCGGAGTCAACTAAAATGAACTAAGTAAAATTGCCTGCAAAATTGCTATATTTTGTGGTATAATACAAGTCTTATGAAAGCAAATATACATCCAGAATGGCAAGAATGCACTGTCACATGTGCATGCGGTAATAGTTTTGTGACTGGCGGGACGACACCGACAATGCAGGTAGACATCTGCAATAAATGCCATCCGTTTTTTACTGGTGAGCAGCGTTTTGTAGATAAAGAAGGCAGACTCGAGAAATTCCAGAAGAAAATGGCAGAATCCAAGATCCGCCGTGAGGAAGAAGCCAAACGGGCAGCGGCCAAACGAGCGCGCAAAGAAGCGGCTAAAGTGATCCGGGCTAGTGAACCGACCAGCTTCAAACAAGTTTTGGGTCAGGTGAAATCTGAAGCCGAAAAAGCCGAGCAAGCGGCTAAAACGCAAGACAACACGGCAGAAAAATAGTGATTGAAAAATAGAGGGAACGCCAGCCTTGAGGTTGGCGTTTGTGGTAAATGTACAACCCATATCAGCTCCAGCTTGATAAAATTACTGCTCAAATCAAGGAAAATGAGCAGCTGATGTTGGATCCAGAGCTGCAAGAATTGGCGGCGGCAGAAATCCAAGAACTGCGTGCGCAATTAGAATCACTCCAGGCAGCAGCAGACGCAATGAACGTAGATAAAGCCGGTGCGCCCACCAATTTGGCGACAGCCAACTGCATCATGGAGGTGCGCGGCGGGGCCGGTGGCGATGAGGCTAAAATCTGGGCCGGGGAACTTTTGCGGATTTACCTGCGTTTTGCCGAGGGGCATCACCTCAAAATTGAATACCTGGATGACGACGTCATCAAGATCAAAGGCCACATCACTCGTGAGGATGGTACGAGCGTCTATCCTTATCAACTTTTTAAGTGGGAGTCTGGCGTCCACCGGGTGCAACGCGTGCCGGTGACAGAAAGTGCCGGCCGCATCCACACTTCTACGGCGAGCCTGGCGGTGTTGCCTGAAATCAAGACTACGAGCGTACAAATCCGTGAGGAAGATCTGGAGTGGCAGTTTACCCGGGCCGGCGGCGCGGGCGGACAAAACGTCAACAAAGTCAATTCTGCTGTCCGGCTGACTCACATTCCTACAGGAATCGTCGTTTCAGCGCGCCAGGAGCGCAAACAAGCACAAAACCGGGAAATCGCCTTACAAATGCTGGCGGCGAAACTCTGGGAAATTGAAGAAGAAAAACGTCTGGAAGCGATTGGTGACGCCCGGAGTGCCATCGGCCGAGCGCAGCGGGCAGAGAAAATCCGGACTTTTAACTTTCCCCAAAATAGGGTCACTGATCATCGCTTGGCTGTAAGCTGGTATGATTTGCCGAGTATCCTAGAAGGGCATATCGACGAAATCCTGGCGGCCTGCGCGGCGCTAGATGATGATCTGCAAAAAAATACTGATTGATCAATTTTTTTACCCTCTTGACAAAATGATACTTTTGTGATATAATATATCTATTATGCTAAGGACATATCTTACGGGCGCTCAATTCTTCATTTTTTGAAGATGAGTTGACGTGGGAGTTTCTAAGCAAAAACATCAGACGCTCCCACGACGGGGGCTTTTTCCTTTAAAAAGAGGGAGAAAGCAGGCCGTCTGGCGTCTGTTCTTTAATAAATAGCAATTCTAAATTTTTCAGGAGGTGACCGCCGAATGAGCGGTTTTAATTGTGTTTGCGGTAGTGGGTTGGTCGATGTGTTGCAGACGGCTGGACGGAGGTACGCGTGATGTGCCATAAGTTTGAAAGCCGTGAAGCGCTATTTGCCATGAAACAGCAGCCAAAGTATGGCGATCCGCACAGCTGGATGCTGCGTGGCGAAGAGTCGAGTGTAAACTTTGTGATCGTAAACTTCCCCTACTTCCAGGGACAGGCAATTTTGCCGTGGCTACTCAAGGATCACAACCTGGAGCGTAACAGAGGGTTGGCCGGGCATCTTTCCCGATTTCGCCACGCGATGGAGACAGCAAAAAAGAGGATGGTAGTGAGCAAAAACCGCAATGCCCAGGCCTTAATTGAGCAGTTGCAGGAGTTTTTTGCTGGCGTGCGTCAGTTTGGCTTGCCTTACAGAGTCCATTTTGCGGTGTGTACGGGGATGGAGTGCCTGCTGGATGAGCAAACCGGATGGTTTGATGGTAATTTTGCCTCAGCGAGTGGTGGCGGCTTCCAGTACGGGCCTTGGAAAAACTGTATCGAGGCTAATTCTGAGAGCTTTTTTAAGCACTTGGAGGGGCGCGGTATTAACGTCTTGCCGATACCGGCGGCTCAGACTTGGCTCGAGCGTAAGTGGCCGATTGCGCAAAGCTGGGCGGCGGCCGGGCAAAACCTGTTGCCGGAAATTCTCCAGGGCATACGGGAGGAATATGGCCAGGAGCTGGTGTGGCTTGACGTGCAGGGCACTTCTGACGAAAAACGGGTGCTCAAGCACGTAGACAAGGCGTTGGCTGGCATTCATGTGGTGCGTTTGCGCCGGGAGATACCGGATCCCAGTAGTAAGATTTGCTATTTTTAATTTTTTGGCCCCGTCAATTTGGCGGGGCCTTTTTACTTTTTTGTGGTAAAATAAAGCACATGCGATTGATGAAAAAAGTGGTTTTGGCAGTGTGCTTTTTTTGCCTGGGGATAAGTAGTGCTTGGGCCCAGAGCACCAATGTGGAGGCGGTGATAACTAGTGTGACAGACACCAAAACCGTGATCCCGGCCGGAGCGGAGCAACCCCAAATTATCCAAGATCTGGAATTAATGCTGACTAGTGGTGAGAGCAAGGGGCAAAAAGTCCACGTCCACAATGAAAACCTGCCGGTGGCTAACATCCGCGAGTACCAGGTGGGTGACAAGGTGGTGCTTTACCGCCAGCCGGATACAGATAACTATACCATTGCTGACGTGGTGCGTCGGCCAGTTTTAGCTTGGCTTTTTGGCATTTTTGTGGTGGCGGCGGTACTGGTGGGGCACTGGCAAGGAGTAGCGTCACTGGCGGGACTGGCGACTTCATTTGTGCTCATCTTTTTTTGGATCGTGCCGCGGATTGCCGCTGGCGCTAATCCAGTGACCATGGTGATTTTGGGCTGCCTGGTGATTATCCCGGTGATGTTTATCTTGTCTCATGGCTGGAATCAGACCACGCTGGTGGCGATGACGGCGACACTCTTGGCGATGCTTTTTACGGGAGGGCTAATTGTGATTTTTGTGAATTGGGCGCGGCTTACGGGTCTGGCCAGCGAGGAGGCGGGCTTTCTTTTGGCGATGAATCCAGACTTGATGGATTTTCAAAATTTGCTGATTGCCGGGATGCTTTTTGCCACCCTGGGCGTGCTGGATGACGTGACGATTTCGCAGGCGGCGATTGTAGCAGAGTTGCGAGCGGCGGATCCGGAGATAGATTTTATGCGGCTTTATGCTGGGGCGAGCAAGATCGGCCGGGATCATATTGCCTCGATGATTAATACCTTGATCTTGGTGTATGCCGGGGCGAGTTTCCCGCTACTGCTGCTTTTTCACCTGAGTGAAGAAAGTTTGAGCTTAGTGCTTAATTACGAAATTATTGCTGACGAGATCGTGCGGACGCTTACGGGCAGCATTGGGCTGATCATGGCCGTACCGCTGACGACTCTTTTGGCGTGCTGGTGGCGTCCAGATCATAAAAAGTCCGGGCGACGCTCAAGTCACCAGGATAAGTAATTTTGAGGTTGCGATTGGTACTGGGGATGATGGCAACCGATTGCCTCATAAAGCGGGTAATAAGTTCGCTTTCGTCAGTCATTTTATCGAAATGGGCGGCGGCGGCACGCTGGTAGGCTTCAAGGATGAGTGATCGGCGGAAGGTTTGCGGCGTCTGCGCGAGGTAAACGGTGGAACGATCAAGGCTTTCGGTATTGACACCGTCGTGGACGATTTTAATGCTATCGGTAGCTGGTGCAGCTACGAGGCAAGCGCCATTTATAGAGGCGACTTTGAGACTTTGGCGGATTTGCTCAGCCGTGATGAGCGGTCGGGCAGCGTCGTGGATGGCGACGATGTCACCCGTGGCGGCTTGGATGCCGATCAGAGATGATTGCCAACGTTCATCTCCTCCAGGAATAATGCGAATGCGTGGATCTGGCTGGTATGTGTTGATCAAATTTTGATAGAGGCTGATATTGCTTTCGTGGGCGACGACGATTATTTCACTAATTTCAGGCAAACAAAAAGCGCGGACAGAATGAATCAGCACAGGGATGTCGGCGATGGTTTCGATGAGTTTATTGCCGCCATAGCGTTGCCCGATACCAGCGGCGACGAGGACGGCGGAATTGGTTGCGTTATTTGACATACGGTATTATACCACATAATATGTATTTTTTGCGGGTAAATAAAAAATTAAATTGAGTATTTATTGTGTACAATAAATGAAATAATACTGGTATATCAATATAAATTAAATACATTAAAAACGTTAGCAGAGTAAGTGTTTGTCTGCTAATTACATTAGCAATTACACTTGCAATTTGCTAATTTTGGGTGTATAATACACTGATATGCCAGCAAAACGAGATTATTATGAAGTATTAGGTGTCGCAAAGGGTGCGAGTGCAGACGAAATTAAATCTGCCTACCGCAAGATGGCGCTCAAGTATCATCCGGATCGTAATAAAGAGCCGAACGCTGAAGAAAAATTTAAAGAAATTAATGAGGCCTATCAAGTTTTATCCGATAAAGATAAGCGGGCGAAGTATGACCAATTTGGTCACTCGGCTTTTGATCCCAGTAGTGGTATGGGCGGCAATCCTTTCGCCGGTGCCTATCAGCAAGGACCTTTCACCTGGTCTTATTCTGGAGGCGGTATGCCTTTTGAAGGGGTGGATTTTGTCGATCCTTTTGAGGTTTTCAATAGCTTTTTTGGCGGCGGTGGCTTTGGTCAAAATCGGATGAAACGCTACTCGATGCATTTGGATTTCCGGGAAGCGGCACTGGGGACGCAAAAAACAATCACGATAGACGGCCAAAAACGCAAGATTAAAATCCCGGCCGGTGTGGATGACGGCACACGAATTAAATTCGGTGATTTTTACGTGACTTTTGACGTGGGGGCTGATCCTTATTTTAAGCGGCAGGGCGCGGATTTGTATGTGGACGTTGGTTTGCCGGTGTCGGCCTTGATCCTGGGGGCGACGATCAATGTGAAAACGCTCACGGGCGAGATCAAGATGAAAGTGCGTGAGGGGACGGGTTCACACACGATGCTGCGGCTTTCGGGTGAAGGTTTACCGTACTTGGATCGGCCAGGTAAGGGCAGCATGTATGTGCGTTTGATCGCCAAAATTCCCAAAAAACTTAATTCTTATCAAAAGCAAGCGGTACGTGAGCTGCGCGATGCCGGCTTGTAAAAGTGGGACGTTTAGCGTGATAAAATATGACGCCAACCTGGAGTGAAGTTTTGGTGCGGGGCGGCCGGTGTGTCACTGGAAGTAGTAGTGGGTGCTGGCGTTTGGGCGGCGGCAATCGCGGCAATTTGCGCGCGCGCGGACTCGAGGTCTTTTTGGTCTTGCTGTCTTTTTTGCTCAAACTGCTGTTTTTGCAGACGGTGGACTTCTTGACGTTGCCTGATGGCAGGAATCTGCGGCGTTTGACCGAAGATCCCGCGTAAGTGGTCATTGACTAACACGCCCGTGTGACCGGTAAATGGTAAGGTGGTGTAATCAATTGTTGTCGACATGATATTATTATACACCCAAAATGCGATTTGTGGCCGCAAATCGTGAGGTCGTGGCAAATCCTATATTTTGTCATATAAAATGGGCTTGCACTTTTGGTAGTTTTGTATTATAATAGGGGGTATCTAGATGAATGAACTTTGTAAGGAGTAAGGAAACGAAAATAACTGATCAGTAAGGATAATATGCTAAAAAATAGTAAATTACTCTACATTTTACCGGAAATGGCTTTTACCGCGAGCGTCGGCGAAACGCCAAAAGAAGATTATTATTTTGTCCAAACTTTTCACCAAATTAATGGTGAATTTATGCGCGATGAAAACTTCATCCATGAAAGTTTGCGCAAACTTTTTGAGCGGGTAGAAGAAGGGCAATATACATTGGTGTTGCCAGATTTTCTTTTTACTGACACCATCATCAATGTGCCAGAAACGGAAGATGTAAAAATCGCCCAGTATTTGCGTGATCAACTGCTGCCACGCATAGAAGTGTCGACTTTTTCACATGAGACGCGCACCTCGGTGCTTTTGCAGCGTAAAACGACTTCTAAGGTGCAATTATCGGCATTTGAAAAAGAATTGGCAGCGGCGTTAAAGTTGGCGATTGGTAGCCGGAATATTATCTTAGATGAAATTGTGCCGCTTTCCTGGGTGCTGAAAGCCGCAGTGAGCTTGGAGCCATCACTGACGATTGCCCAGTTGGGTGAGCGGCTGTATTTGGCTGAGCATTATATCGGTATTAATCAGACGATCAGCACGCCGATTGACGATTTGGACGTTTTGGCGGAAAGTGTCCAAACGCTTAAAGGTTCTGACCCCAATTTACAAACGACTTATCTTTTTACCTCGGGCTTGGTGGAAGAAAAACTCAAGAAGTTTTTACTCAAGACGCTGCCGGTACAACAGTTGACCGAGCCAGTGGAAGAAGAAGCAAAAATTCCTTCATACGTCAAGCAAATTATCGAGGTGTCGGCACGGACTCTGAGTTTGCCGGATTTTGCAGTGCCGCGTTTTAGCATCAAGGGAGATGATCTTTTGGGCCAAGTCAAACCTACGCCTGCTCATGAGGAAGAGCCAGCAGAAGTGAAAGCGAGTGAGGAGACACTAGAAACGCAGCCTCAAGTGGCCGGGGAAGAAACTTTGGTGGCGCAAGTGAGTGAGAAGAGCGCGAGCGAGGCTCACGAAGAAGTGGCAGCAGTGACGCATAGTTTGGATCTGGAGGAAAAGACGCTTGAGACAGTTGAGTCGGAAAAAACGGCGCCAAGTCAATCCGAAAGCGAGGATAAAGCCGGCAGCAGTGAAAAAGTCACCCCTGAGCAGACTAAGCAAGAAAATACCGATACATCGGAAAAAACAGAGCAATCCCCTACTCCGGCTGCGTCGAACGTGACTGTGACTGACGCGCAGACTGAAACGATCACCAAACCGAAGCAACTCGAGCAGGCGGCAAAAGTGGAAGCCTTGAGCGAACCGGCAAAACAGGAAGAATTGCCGGCGGCTGGCGGGATGCCGAAGTTAAGTT
This sequence comes from Patescibacteria group bacterium, assembly GCA_045541795.1. GTDB lineage: Bacteria > Patescibacteriota > Microgenomatia > UBA1400 > PJMF01 > RGIG2560. Next base: position 16,547 of record JAZQJV010000017.1, read on the forward strand.
TTATGGGCGCTAAACAATCTGCGGACGCCGTGGCTACTGTGGCGGTGAACACAGATAACGGACAAATAGCGAGCGAAACTGCTCAAACTGCACCGCAAATTGACGAAAAAGATGGTACAATATCAAAAGACAAGAAATTGGTAAGCAAGCAGAAAGGGAATATGTCTTCATTCGTGAAGAAGTTGTTGTTGTTTTTGTCGATATTTGTAATTGTAATTGTCTTGGGCATTGGTACCGGAGTGGTCATCTTACAGATGTCTGGTAAAGATCTTTTCAAGGCTGATGAATTGCCAGAACCAGAAGAAGTGGTGATGGCGACGCCAGAGCCGGTAGTAGTGGAAGAACCAGTGGTAGAATCAACGCTGGAAGCGGTGGTAGAACCAGAAGAAGAAATTGACCCGGCTGAGTTTAAGGTGATGGTGGTCAACGCTACTGGCGTGAGCGGTTTGGCTGGCAAGGCGCGTACAGCCTTGCAGGCAGCTGGCTTTAGTGACGTCCAGACTGGTAATGCCGCTGGTACTTATGATGAAAGCGGTACTTTTGCCCTGATGAAGGAAAAGAATAGCGCTTTGATCAAGGCTTTGGAAGAGGCGACTGATCGGACGATGACCTTTGATGAGGATATTAAAGTGGAGGATGCGGCTGGCCGCTATGATGTAGTGGTCGTCCTCAATGAGGAATAAATGACAAAACAGCAACAGGTGGCGGCCAACGTCACGACCGAACAAGTTGAAGCGGTGTCTGAAGACACCGCTCAACTTGAGCTGGAGAAATTACAAAAAAAGATTGCTCGTGAAGAGCGAAAAAAACGCCGGGAAATAGAAGCCAGCAAGCAAAAACAAGCTAAGTGGCTACTGCCGAGTTTACTTTTGGTGACGATGGTGCTTTCGTGGTTTTTGAGTCGGCTGACTTTGAATACGGCGAGCGTTGAGAGTGAGAGTAATGCTGACGCCGAGCAGCAAGAGACTAGTGATTAATTTTTGACGGTGCACCGGTGTTTTTTGTGAGGTTTTGGAGGAGCGTGAGGATTTGGCTGGGTTTTTTGACGATGTAATCGGGGTGATATTTTTGCAGTCCCGCCAATGAATTGTAGCCGTAAGTGAGTGAGACGATTGGCAGGCCTGCCTGACGGCAAGCGGTAATATCGCGGATCTCATCGCCAAAATAGAGCGCTTGTGAGGGCTGGATGTCTAGCTGACGGCAAACAGCACGTAAAGTTTTGGCTTTACGCCAGAGCCCGCGGGTGGGCGTGATGGAAGTAAATATATTTTCGAGGTCATATTGACGCAAAAAATGTGTCACAATGTCACGTGAATTGGAGGTGACAATGTGAAGCTCATAGCCTTGATCGCGCAGCGTGTGTAAGGTGTAGACGATACCGGGGTAGGCTTTGATTTGGTGTGCATGAGCGCGGATATATTTTTTGGCTTTGAGTAGCAGGTAGATGAATTTCCACCAACCGCCAGGAATTGTCTGGATGATTTGCGTGATGCTTAGAGAACGGAGCTGATTGATCGTGTGTTGTCTGTGAAAACGGTCACCCCAGCGCTGATATTCTTCTCGTAAAATTTCCATCGTCGGCGTGAATGTATCCGCGATAGTGCCGTCGAAATCAAAAATTAGTACTGGTTTTTTATTTTTCGTCATTTTACCTTTGACAAACCTCGGCTTGTATGATAAACTAAAAAGTGGATTATGTCAATGCTGATTTTATTTTTGATGAGTGTATTTTTGGCTGGTATGCCTCGTGTAGGCTTGGCTGCGGAGGCTTCGGTAAGCGCTGGCAGTGAGGAAGGCTTGTCGGTAGTCGGCGGGACTTCTTATGGTGATGACGTGATTTTGGAGCTGGGATCGGTGACTGGTGAGCAGGAGACACCAGAAATTTCGACGCTCCGCTCGCTTTCCCCTACTCTTCTTTCCAAACCAGGGAGCGTGCTGGGCGCGCGGGCAGGTATGTACGCGGCGGCTTTTGCGACGGATGAGCCGTCGGGTGTGATGACGGGTTTGCAGATGACAATTAGTGATTTGCAGGTGGAATTTGATCAGATGACGCCGGGAATTTTGGGCCGAGGGCAGACACAAATTGTCATTAATTCTAATGTGCCGATCGGCTATACTTTGTATGCGGCTGAGGATTTGCCGTTGCATTTGCTAGGAAGTGAAATCCGACTCAACACTACTAATTTGATGGAGCATCCGCGTGAAGTGATCGAACAGACGACTTGTGATGATGGTAGCTGTAATTATGAAACGGCTGCTTCATGGGTGGATGAAGATGTGCCGGGGTTTGGTTACACGGTGATGGGTAGTGACGCTTTGGGGGACTTCGATGGCGGCAATAAGTATAAAGCCTTTGCTGATCTGGGCAGCGGTCAGGAAGCCCAGCCGATTGCTCGCGAGGAGGAAACTGAGCAGTATTTGACCAATCGCCAGGTCAATGTACAGTATCAGGTGGGAGTCAAGGGTGATAATGAAGTGGGAGTGTATTATAATCATGTCAATTATACGTTAGTGCCAAATTTCTAAGATGTCAAAAAACTTAAAATTTCTTTTTGTACAAATATTCGTGATGATTTTTGGCGTTTTATCGCTGAGGTGGGCGACTGCAGCGGATTTGCTGGTCTCACCAGTCAATAATTATCTGCAAGTGGCTGGTGGTGAGGAAAAACTTTTGGATTATACACTGACAAATCAAGAAGAACATGAAATCCATGTAACGCTTGCGGCAGTGAGCTTCCGCTCGGATGATAAAAACGGTGCACCGAGGCTTTTAAATTCGCTGGAATTTCCTTACTTGACGCTGGTGAGTGAAGGCGCGGAGGTACAGGAAGTGACAGTGCCGGCGGCAAGTCAGCTTCCAGTGCAGGTAAAAGTCGCTCCGCCTTTGGGCACAGCGATGAAAGAATATCCATTGACACTTTTTTTTGTCGCCAGCGATGATGGCGCGCCGGCTCAGTCTGGCAGCTCACTGGGGATGCAGGTGGGTTCTAATCTGATCATCCGCCTAGATGATAGTAATGAAGATAAGAGTAATTTGACGCTGACACTTTCTAGCGCGCCTACTTTTTTTGTAGATACTTTTATGTCGACACCTTTTGGCGTGTTGGTGCATAATTTAGGTCCTTTTGGCACGCTGATTAATGGCGGAGTACGGCTCAAACAAGGCGAGCGTGAAGTGAAAACCTGGGACTTTTATCCTGACCTAGTTTTGGGCGAGAGCAGTCGGCTGGCGCGCGCCAGTGATGGTAGTAAAGACGGTAATGGTAACATTTCTTTAAGTAGCGATATCGTCTTGCCCCGTTTTCTTTTGGGCTATTATACTTTGGAAACTTACGTGCGCAGTATTAATGCTCCTGACGGTATTCAGACGGTGTCAAGCCTGCACTTTTTAGCTTTGCCTTACTGGTTGCTGTTTTTGGTGGTAGTTTTGTGGGTGGTAGTCTGCATTGTCCGCAAAAATGTGACTGGGAAAAAGCAGACCAAGCGTCGGATGCAGGCAGAAATGGAACGTCTGCGGCGTCAGCGTAGTTTTTTCCAGTAGCTTAGGGAAAAGTAATATTTTCAAACTGCTCGATAGAATCTGGCGTGATGGCGATGATGTCAAAACGAAAATCAGTATTGAGATGGTGGTTTTTGGCGTAATTTATGCCTGCGTTGATGAAAGCTGCCGTCTTGCGCGTATCCACAGCTTCGGCGGGGTCGCCGCTGTAGTCTTGACTGCGGGTTTTGACTTCTACAAAAACGAGCTCCTGGGTAGCGGGATCAGTGGCGACGATGTCTAGCTCTCCACCTTTGATCCGGACATTGGTATCAATGATAGACCAGCCTTTTTCTTGTAAATACGTGATAGCTTTCACTTCGCCGCTATCGCCAAGGATTTTTTTGGGTGTGGCTTTTAGCACAAGCTTAGGCAGTGTGTGCTTTTTCTTTGATCCGGGTAGCGCGGCGGCCGATCTTGTCACGCAAGAAATAGAGTTTTGCGCGGCGGACGCTGCCTCGGCGCTTGATGACGACTTTTTGGAGGCTTGGGAGCGCAAAAGGGAAAATCTTTTCTACAGCGACATTATTGCTGGCAATTTTGCGGACAGTGAAGCTGCGACCGGTGAGCTGACCACCGGCAGCGATGACGATACCTTCAAAAACCTGAGTCCGTTTTTTGTTGCCCTCGCTGACTTCTTGATGGACAGCGACAGTATCACCCACACTAATGTCTTGATCTTGGAATTTGAAATGTTGCATACTTTATTATTCCTTTGTTTTTTGCTTATTATTTCTTGATCCTCGTATTATATCACAAAAAAGTGCAATTTGAGGAGGTAATTTGGGACAAGTGCCAAATTGCGGTAATATCGTAAATATTACCTGTATATCGTAGTTTTTTGTGGATTAAACTTGCCTTTTTAGTGACTATAATAAATATTATCACAAAATATCAAATTGCCACTTGCCAAATCGGCTCACATTTGGTATAATTGAGAGTATGGCAGATGAGAAAGCGGATCAATCAGTCAAAAAAGCGAATAGCGCTCCGGTATCTTCTAGTTCACAGCAACCGGTGCGGCTTCCGGATGAACCAAACAAACCCAAGAGACGCCGTCGTCGCCGCCCTAGAAGGCGGGGAAATAACTCCAAGGTGCCAGATAGTGTAGTCGCTGAGCAAAACAAACTCCAAGATGAGGTGAAACGGCAAGAAGATGCCAGATTGGGTGATTTAGCGAAGGAATTAAAGGGTGAAAAGCCAGAACAGAAACCAGTCACTGCCAAGGTCCCAGATGAACAAAAATCAGCAAAGCTGCCCGAAAGCAAGTCCGAACCGGCTACTCAGTTGCCAGAACTTAAAGTAAACGGTAAACCGTATCGGCCAGGGACGCCTAAAAAGAATGAGCAGACGGATCACAAAGTGCGCACAGCACTGGCTGGGAGCAAAAAGCAGCCGGCAGCCAAACAGAAGTCCTCACTCGAGTCACCGATTTTATCGGCCATGCTGGCGCAAAAGGACGTGAAACTTGATGACCGCAAAGACGAAAGCAAAAAAGAGAGCGTTGACGACAAGAGCAAGCAGACAGATAAGAGCGAGCGCCCAGCCGAGACTAAACCGGAAGAAAACGTAAAAAATACTGATAAATCAACTAAAACTAGTAACCGTTTCACGCCGCGCATTGATGCAGGCGGCATGGGGACGGCACCAACATTTAGCCTGCAAGACATCCAACGGGCAAGGCGGCGCCGGCGTTTGCTCGTGACCGTAGTAATGATGATTTTGTTTGCGGCGGCGTGGCTGTTTTGGGCGGGTATCCAAAAAGCGCGTGAAAGTGTGGGTGAGGTGATCGAGCAAAGGCGGGCGGAAGTGGCACCAAGCGCCACGCCTCAGCCTCAAGGTAATCAAAAAGCGACTTTGTCTGGTCTGATTGCGGCGGAGGGGCTTCGTTTCCCGTCGGTGACGCTTGATCGGATTGCGATTTACATCCGCTACGGTAGCGAGGAATCTTTCCGGGATACGGGGATCCGGCTTATGGAAGGCGAAAATGAGTGGAGTTTTTCACAGGCACAAGCGGATGAGACTTATGAAGTGCAAGCTGTATTACTAGACGAAGGGCGGGAAATTGCCCATTCAGACATCGTGACGGCGCAAGCGCCAGCGGCCAATATTTTGTTGACTTTCCCACCAGAAGCGATCCAGGCTGTGCCGTCTGCTCGTCCTGAGCCGAAAAATGAACCCGTATTACAGCTAGATGAATTACCTTCCATTTCTGGTGTGGTGACGATACACGGTCAACTGCCAAATTTGACGCAAATGGTGATCTGGTTGGGAGAAAACACCGGCGGTGAGCAGATCCGCCAGGACGCCTACTCATTCCTTATTTCTGGCAGCGAGATCGCTTATACGATCAGTGATTTGAACGCTGACCGGGAATACGTGATGGATGCGGTAGTGCAGACGTCTGACGGAGAGGTGTTAGGCACGGCTGACAAGACGATCATCGCCAAGCCGGGTACGACCAATGCAAATTTTGTCATTACTTCCAACTGATAAATATTGGTGATTCGTTTAAAAATTGTATTTTGAGTAAATTTTATCTATGTCTTTTTTTTATGCAGTAAAAATGCTGACTGCTGACGCTGACGAGGCAACTACTCGTGTAATTATGACTGGTGTTTTTCCTTTTTCTTGGCGGCCGCTTGGATGAAAGCGGTAAAGAAAGGATGCGGCGCGAGCGGGCGGCTTTTGTATTCGGGATGGCCTTGAGTGGCCAGGAAAAACGGATGCACAGACTGCGGCAACTCAATAAATTCCACGAAAAAGTCATCGGGCGAAGTGCCGGAAAAGATCAGGCCTTGTTCTTCAAGCTGGGCGCGATAGGCATTATTGACTTCAAAACGATGTCGGTGCCGCTCACTGACGAGATTTTGACTGGCGTTTTTGAAAGCGTGACCTGCAGCATATACTTGATGAGTCAAGGTATTTGGTTTAATGATAGCGTCGTGAGCGCCCAAACGCATGGAAGCGCCTTCGCCTTTGATAGTTTGATGGACGTCATCGGCGGGGATGGCGTGGATCACGGGGTATGGTGTGTGAGGATCGACTTCGGTACTATTGGCGCCGGCGAGACCAGCGACATGTCGGGCAAATTCTACGACAGCCAACTGCATGCCGTAACAAAGGCCCAAAAAAGGGATCTGGTGCTCGCGCGCATACTGGATAGCAGTGATTTTGCCCTCCACTCCCCTACTGCCCCAGCCGATCGGGACGAGGATCCCATCGCTGGCGTGTAAAGTGGCTAGGGCGTCGGCTTCCCCTTTTTCTAGGTCTTCGGCTTTGATGAATTGGATGTCGAGCCGGATACCGGTGGCCGTCTGGGCATGCTCGAGGGCTTCTAGCAGTGAGGAGTAAGAATCACGCAGCTCATAGTCACCAGAACTTAGATATTTGGCAATGAGACTGATTTGGACTCGTTTTTTCTTTACAGCTTTGATCTTGGCGACCATTTGCTTCCAGGCGGTAAGATCGGCTTTTTTGGCCGGTAAGCCGAGTTTTTGCAGGACTTTGGCGGCAAAATCTTGCTCTTCAAAGATCAGTGGCAGCTCGTAGATGCTTTTACAGTCAGGATTGGAAATAATATCCGCTGGTGAGAGGTTGCAGTAGTAAGCCACTTTGTCTTTGCGTTTGTCGTCAATGGCGATTTCGGCGCGGCCGACGATAAAATCTGGCTGGATACCCATACTGTTGAGATTTTTGACGGAAAGCTGGGTGGGCTTGGATTTGAGTTCGTTGATGTGATCTGGTTTGGGGAAATAAGTGACGTGGACGTGGACGACGTCTGCCGGAGCGTGAAGTTTGAGGATACGGTTGGCTTCATAATAGATGGTATTTTGGTATTCACCGGCGCAGCCGCCAAGTTCGATCAAAATAATGTCGTAACCAGTGCTGGCTTTTTTGATCCGGCGGATGACTTCTTCGGGGATGTAAGGAATAGCGTCTACTGTTTTGCCTTTAAATTCCAGATTACAGGTCTTTTCGATCATGCTTTTGTAGATTTGACCGACCGTACAGTAATTTTGCAAGCCCACCTCGTAACCCAAAAAGCGCTCGTAAGTGCCTAAGTCCAGATCAGCTTCGGTGCCATCTTCACACAAAAAGACGTCACCATGCTCAATGGGATTGATGTTGCCGGCATCGAGATTGAGGTAGTTCTCAAACTTGATATTGGTGACGCGGTAACCGCGCGCCTTGAGTGTGACGCCGAGTGAAGCTGCCGTCACCCCTTTGCCCAAACCTGATAAGACGCCGCCAGAAACAAAAATGTATTTCATATTTACTCCTCAAGCGGATTGTATCAGGAACTGGCCAAAAATCAAGTCTTGATTTTTGTGACAAGTGTGGTATAATATTGATCCTTAACAAGTTGAGATGGCTCGGTGGTGTAGCTGGTTAACATAATTCCCTGTCACGGAATAGATCGCCGGTTCGAGTCCGGTCCGAGTCGCCAGAGGAAAATCCCGTGAATGCGGGATTTTTTATTTGCCTCTTGACAAATATGGCAAAGTGTGGTATAATATATACTTATTGACTGTTCTGTAACATAAAACACTAAACATGAATGGAGGAATTAAAATGGCAACCGATAAGGAATTAGGTTTTGTGCAGGCGGAGCTGCGGCAACTTGAACAGCTTGTGTACGGCTACTGGTTGGCACGGGTGCGACAGTTGGACGTAGATGATGGTAAAGTCGTCAAGATAGAAGTTTTGCTGGACGACTTTTTGACCAACGACATGATTTTGAACTTGCTAGTGCCGGTTTTCTGCGCTCCTGGCCGTGGGCATAGTAAACGTGATTTAGGCCGGTGGGCTTATACGCACCAGGCGGAGATGTTTGCGAAGCTGGGCGAAGAACTAAAAGAAACGTTTGACGCCGAGCAGCGAACGATGGTAAAGGTTATTGGTGGGCGCGCTTTGCGGCTTGGTGTCCGCCGAGCGGATCCTAGGACGTGGGAGTTGACGGTGTTTTAGTAGTCAATTTTGCCCTGGCGTAAGCTGGGGCTTTTTTATTTTTCAGATTTCGTCTTGTGTGGCGATGATCTGGTCGCGCATCTGTCGCATAAGCGGGAAGTAAACAGCTTTGACCTTTTGTAAAGCCCGGCGGGCAAGGTCTTCATTTGTGCCGGTAAACTTGCTGTCATGGGGGTATTTTACTATGAAATTGGGGCTTGAATATGTTATAATTAGATTATGACAAAAACAAAACAAATTAAAAAGACAAATAAAAATGCCATTAATTGGTGGCTGGTAGCGGGCTGCGGTTTGCTGGCAGAAGGAGTGGGTTTTGCTTCTAATATGCTTTGCGGCGATGTGAAGGGATTTTATTCGAGCTTGCTGTTGCCTCCACTCTCCCCGCCCGGCTGGGTATTTGGCGTGGTGTGGAGCGTGCTGTATTTGGTGATGGGAGGCGTAGCTGGATGGTTGATCTGCCTGGATAAAGAGAAATATGCTCCTTGGCGCAAGCGCGCTATCACGTGGTACTGGTGGCAGCTTTTGGTAAATTTTTGCTGGAGTCCGGTATTTTTTGGCCTGAAAAATTTTACGCTGGCGATCATGATCGTGTTGGTTTTGGTAGCGATGAATTTTTGGCTGACTTACTGCATCGGTAAGATTGATAAAAAAGTGGCGTGGTTGACGGTACCTTATTTGTGTTGGCTGGTGTTTGCGGCTTACTTGACGGTGGGCGTGGGGATGTTAAATATGAGGGTATAGTGGGATATCTCTTTTTGATGTTGTGGAGAGGAGACTAGTATGCCAGCAAAAGTTATTGATTTTTTGTACGAGATTTTACGTAACTCTATAAATTTAATTAGCATAGAATGTTTTATTATTGAGTTTTTCTGTTAATTGATACTTGTCCACCAGATTTGTTAATGCTTTAATCGTTTCTTGTCCCATCTTTTTTTCCAATGCGCGTCTATCCCTATATTCCGTTGATAATACATTTGCCACCTTCGTTAAAGCCTGGCGACCTTTAGAGTATGAAAAAATACTTGTAGATTTTTGAATTATTTTATCAAGATTTTCAAATAACAGTATATTTTTATTGCAAAGTATTAGTAATTCAATATTATTGATTCCATCACTATTCAATATGTTGACTAAATTGGAGGAATTCGTAATATTTCTAATCATTTGTGACAATCTACCCGCATTTTGGTTGCTCGTATTTTTTTCAAGACAGAGATAAGAAAATAGATATGCATTATCAAAATTTATGTGATTCCAGTATCGTTCCAATCGGTCAATTAACAATTGTTGATGAGTAATTCTTATGGTAGCCATCCATGGGCTGTATTTTCTTGCAAATACTTGAGTGAGGAATCTCAATTCACTAAAAGTGTAGACTTGGGAATGAATAATATTGGTTAAATCTATGTAGTCTGTAGAAAGGTATTGCTTCACTGATAATTCTTCTATTAGTTCTTGATATTGCCCAAATTCATATTTAATAGATTTTATATTACTATTTATCTTTTCGAGTAGACTCGTTCCACTTTCTATGACAGCAAAATCATTAGGAAATAAATTTTTGTACAAGACGAGAGATAAAAGCTGATCCGATTGGAAAATTTGAGGTTTGCCAAAGTAAATTAGTTCATAACCTAAGAATTTATTCCTATTGACTTCAATTGTATGATTAATACTTCTTTTGTAAACTAAATATTCATTTAATATATGAGTTAGTAATCTAGGATCTGATATGTGTTTGGCAATTACGTTTACTAAACCGTGGGAAAATTCTTGGTCTAATTTATTTTCTATCAATAATGACGTTAAAGTTTCTTGACTATTTAGTGAAGATGAATATGGAACGACTGGAATTACAAAATCAAAGAATTTTGTTTTTTGTTCCCAGGTTGATAAGATATTATCTCCTATCACATATATAAATTTTAAACGATCATTTAGTTGTTTATTGAGTAATGAATTTAATCCCCGCAACCTTTCAAAAATGTACAGACTGCGAAAGCGATCGAGATCTTCAAAAACATAAATATAGCATTTGGTATGTTTAATCATATCTAGAATATGTTGTTGATTTTGACTTAAAATATTGTCTTGAGTATTGTTTTTACTCTCAAATTTAATTTCTGTATTTATAAGGTTTAATTTAACCTGAGCAGTATTGATACCGTGAACAAGCAAATTATGAAAGATAAAACGCAATGACAAATAAAATAGAGGCACCAGCCAAATATATATCCAGAAGCCACTATAGTTGCCTATTAGCGTTGGCAATAAATTCATCTCAGAATGTGGTGCTGTTTGTTCAAAAACATCTGGTTTGATTAGTAGAATTATTGCTGTTATTCTCTCAATTACTATTGAGATATGTTTGTAAAATAGTTTGGAAAGATATATTGTTGGAAAAGATAAAACTAAGGCCATTAATGTGCTACACTTTTTTCTCTTTCGCTCATCTATTTTTTCTTTTGCAAAACTATGTATGTTTTTTACAATCGCCAGCTCAAGTTCATGTGTTTTCTTTTCATCATACTCTTTGTTATCATCTGAAATGTGGAAGAAATCGCTCAAAGATATGGAAAGGCAATAGTTTTTCTTAATTGCAAAAAATTTCAGCACTTTGTTCATTCTGTAATGATTTTCAAAGAATGAACGAACTTGAGTAGATTTGCCAGCTCCAAACTTTCCAGTGATAGCAATATCATGCACATCTTTACTTCTTATAGCGTATTTTAATGCTGGCTCAATTCCTGTCCATGCATTTTTACGCGGGCCTAAAAATTGGAATTTGCTTCTAAATCTTGGATGCACAAATTTACGAGAGAATAAATCTACTATTTTAGAAAATAAGTTTTTGATTTGTTTGAAAGTGTATAATATCGTGCCTTTAATAGAGATGTCTAACGTTGTCGCAAAAATAGCCAAGGATCCAGCAACGGTACAACTAACTATCAACAATTCCAATAGGTCCAGCAGCTTAAACAGATATGGGAAATCATGTCCAAATATTGTATCATTTAATATATTTTTTGATATTCTAAATAGGTTATTTAGTACAAACAGAATTATGGAGAAAAGAGAAATAATAATGATAATACGCCATCTTGTTTTTTCTTTGTGCAGAAGAAGACGTGGGATGCTTGGTTCCATCTTATTTATAACTCTCTCAATCATTTCTTCAAGAAATGTCTCTAATTTTTGCAATTTAGTAGTTATATAATTAATTTCTTTCATAAGATATTGTATTATATCATTAAATTACACTCAAACTGATTGAAATGCGTCAATTACCATAAATTAGTGCCAAATTAGATTTATTATGTAACCGTTAAGTAGTCTGTTTTTGTGTACATCTGATTTTTGTCAAGCATTGTGTATGATTTATGATCACCGGTGTTCTTTTCGAGTGCTTGAGACTTGAAAGTAATTTATAAAAGAAAGTGAGTGCTCAAATTAGTACGTAAAAGGCATTATTAAAGGGTTTCTTGAGTACGAAACAGTTAAAACATCCCAGCATTAACAATTGCAGTGGTGATTATGACATCTTGTGTTATCCTGGACATACAAAACAAGTGAGCCTTTCTACTCGGCAAACTGTAAATTTTATGCAAACTCAGTTTAAAACGAGTTAACTCGATTGTTTTGTAAACCTAAATTGAACAATTTTTGTGCTCAAGTGTAAGGTATGTTCGTTTATCCTACAATTCTAATTTTCGGAATTGTCCCTTGACACATTGTAATATTGTGATATAATAACACACATTAACGACTATTCCCCTCTGGAAGATTAGAAAGAATGTGTGAATTATATTCAGTTTCTTAAAAAGTTTCCTACCGAGGAAAAGATTATAGAGTATTTTGTTAAGATCCGTTATCAAAAGGGAATCAAATGTTATCATTGCGAATCTGAAAAAGTCTACCAGCTTAAAGTCAGCCCAAAGTCTTTTACTGTAACTCTTGTCTTAATACCTTCTCTGTTTTCAAAGATACAATTTTTGAACATTCTTCAACTGATTTGAGAATTTGGTTCTACACTATCAATCAAATCTTAACGGCTAAAAAAGGCATTTCTGCTATGCAACTTCAACGTCAGACAGGCGTTACTTATAAAACTGCTTGGAGAATGCTCAAACAAATTAGAGAAGTCATGGGAAATGATTGCGGTAAAGAAATGTTTGAAGCTATTGTTGAAATTGACGAAACTTATGTTGGTGGTAAGCCTCGCCCTGGAGATAAAAAAGAGCACAAAAGAGGTCGAGGAAGTAACAAAACTCCAGTTGTTGGGCTTAAAGAAAGAACGTCAAGTAAGGTAGTAGCACAAGTTGCCATGCCAAACAAAGAAGGAAAGAAGTTATCAGGAAAACAACTTTTGTCCATTATTGATAGAGTGGTTAAAGATGATAGTTTGATTATTTCAGATGAGTTTAGAAGCTATGGGATTTTAGACAAGAAAGATAGTAATTATTTCCACTTTACTGTTAATCACTCTCTTGGAGAGTATTCTAATAAAAGAGGAGTCCATACTAACGGTATTGAGAGTTTCTGGGCTTTGGTAAAGCGTGGGATTTATGGGAGTTATCATCACGTTTCAGTGAAATATTTACAAAGCTATATTAATGAGTTTAGTTTTAGACAAAACAATAAGGATAATCCGATGATTTTTGAAAAACTGTTGGAAAGATGTATTACGAGTTGAAAATCTCGTTTTCGTTTTGTCAACTAATTAAGACCATGACTGAATTAGAAAAATAAGGATTAGTTAGTTTCTTATAGACCTTGACAAACATTAGCATTTATTATAAACATTAGAATATGGAAAAGAACATAAAATATGCAGAATTTTGCACTGGGATAGGTGGTTTTCGGATTGGTATTGAATCATCACTATTCCCAACCAAGTGCGTTTATAAAAACGAGATAAACGACAATTGTGAGAAAACATATCTATTGAATTTTGGAGACACATTTGACTCAAAAAATATTTTTGACATAGACCCTCATATATTACCAAATTTTGATATGCTTTGTGCGGGTTTTCCCTGCCAACCATTTTCTATTGCTGGAAAACAACAAGGATTTGATGATTCAAGAGGACAAATAATCTTCAAGATTGTAGAAATAATAAAAATAAGAAAGCCAAACATAGTTTTTTTAGAAAACGTTGCTAATCTTGCAAGACATAACAAAGGAGAAACCTTAAAAACTATTTTAGACGCTATAATACAGAATGGTTATGCGGTATATTACAAGATATTAAATGCCAAAGAATTTGGAGTTCCGCAAAGTAGACCTAGGCTTTTTATTATTGCGATTAATGAAAAATTTAGTAGCAAGAGTTTTTCTTTTCCAAATAATAATGGTAGAAAGAAGATTCTCAGAGATATTATTGACACAAAGGATATGTCAATGCCTGTTTCCGCTAGATGGCTTGAATATATTGATCTTTACACTGGGAAAAAACAAGTAAACGAAATGAGTTTTGTCCCTCCGAAAACAAGATTAAAACTTGAAAGAATATCTCATGGTTGTAATCTTAATGATTGTGTACTTCAAATGAGATCGAGTGGAATTAGAGCTTATTCCTTAGACGAACAGTTCCCTACTTTTGCTGTTAGTATTAGCGGAGGAGGAGCCATGATTCCAGTTTTATCAAAATATAAAAGACACCTCAGCGTACTTGAAATGAAAAGGCTAATGGGGTTTCCAGATAGTTTTAAATTTAACATAAATCGTACAGATCAGATTAAACAACTAGCAAATGCAGTATGTCCACCAATTATAACTGAAATCTTTAATAGAATTGTTGAAACATATTATTTGTGAAGTTTTGTTATCCTGTCCTGTATGTCTTCTTTAGTCGCGATGACAATTCTTTTATTTTCAGGATGAACTAAAGCACAATGGTGAGAACATCGTTTTTTGTCGCAAAGGAAGCACATTTGTCGCTTACACTTATTGCAATAGTGACACAGTGCTTGTATGTTTGAAACTTTGTTTTTGCCACCCCTATCGATAGGAATTCTGTGATCAAATTCTAATTTAACTCTGTCTTTTGAGAAAGCATGGACTGGTATTTCTTTACTTTCTTTCAAGAGCGAGCCGCATATATTACACCTATTGTTTTGCCGTCGTAAAACAATGCGTTTTTCGTTACTTGAAATTTGAACTCTTTGATTCTTGATGTTGTTTTGAAATAGCTTTTCATGGTCACTTTGATCTAAAACATATTGTCTATTACCATCCATGTTTGCTGAGTGAACACATGAAAACCCTTCTTCTGTCCACAATTCGCTAAATGGTTTATTTGCATCACCGTATCTATCTTGTATCAAATCTGAATCCATTTTGTTTATCAATATTTTTTTGATTGTTGCCAACCTATTATTTGCTCCAGCTAAATCTGCTTCTGAGGCAATTCCGTAATGAATGAGAAGTAATAGTCCAGCAATTGTTCGTTTTTTTGTTAGCCATATCTTTCTTTGATCATTGAATACAATTTCGTACCCATTTCTATCTGACGCTTTTTGTATCTTTTTAATATCTTTTAGATTGGTCATATTACATTGACTCCCAAAATTCAATCCAATCTATATGCAAGCCGCATATAATCTTTTCTAGATTAACTATACTAATGTTTCTACGTCCGCTCTCCACAGAAGCAAAGTATGTCCTATCCATATCAATAGACAAAGCAAACTTCTCTTGAGAAATTCCAAGTTTATTTCTGAACAACTTGATTCGATTGCCAACCCTAACCTTTATATCTTCCATGAGAAAAGTTTAACGAAATGAAGAATAAAAGACAACGGTTTATAAGTCACAATTCAATATTGATGTATTAAGATATAGTTGACATTTTTATGAAAAGATGATAATTAGAACTTAATCCATTAAACAGCATAAGAAAGGACAAAATGGGTATTGAAACGTGCATCTCAATAGCATCATTAGGAATATCTTGCTATTCGTTATACAAAGCGATAAAATCACAAAAGCTCCAAGATCAGGTAAATTCTCTCGAACTAAAACTTAAAGAACTTGAGTTGGAAGAAAAGACCACAAAAGAATCATTACTGGATGTTGGGGCGGTAAAAAGTGGTACTAATTGCAGGTTGGTCTTTTCTAATATCGGCAACACAACTATATACAATATAAATGCAAAAATAGATGAAGAATCAAGAATTCATTTTCAAGGCTGCAAACTCCCCTATGGGGAACTTCGACAAGGAGATAGTTTTGAAGAAAGCTTTCCAATCACAATAGCATCTTCTCCTGTTTTTGAGATAACAGTAACCTGGCTAGATGATGAAGGAAATGAGAAACAAGATGTAAAAACTCTGAGCATTTAATTAATCCTATATCTTAATTGCATCAATTTAGTGATGCTCATAGAGGGATAATTATGTAATTAATTAAAAAACTATGATAACGTCACAGAATAATTTCACTAAGAATGATTATGAATTGGTAAGAATGATATTACGATATCGCTTGCGTAGCAATGATGAGCTTACAGTACAAGACTGGTCAAGAATTGGTGTAAACGCTATCTCAACCACGTTATCGAATATAAAAAGTGCAAAAGACAATAATGGTCGAGATATTTCCGGTGGCCCTGATTTCATATCTCAATGTAACTCAGTAACCATTGGTATTGAGCATTTTAGATACGACAGTTACAGACACAATCGCAAAGGAAGCCATCTGGAAAATCAATTGAACAATATTTGTAATAAAATCTGCGATCAAAATCATTGTATATGTGATATGACCATAGATAACAGTGCTAGTGGAGAAAATCTGTATAAATCGTTCATGAAAGCATTGAAACGCCATGCAAAAAAGATTCCCAAATATTTAGAAAATTTAAAACAAATTAGACCAAATTCAAAGAAATACGAAATATGGTTCTTTACAGAAGATGCAACACCCAAAGGAAATAATTATGCAATAAATGATCATACAAGAAGTTGTATATTGCCTCTTAATAAAGAGCTTATTGATTTTTTAGAAGAACAAGATGAAAAAAATTGCTGGTTTAATATTTGGTTATTATGAATGTGCATGCGAGCAAAACAAAATTATTGTGATGAAAAATGATCAGGTAACACGAAAAATGATTGAAAATCAAAAGTTTTACAATCTTAATTCTGATCTGATACAATCACCAGATCTTCATATTAATAAAGAAACAAGTTTAAAACTTAGGCACTTTTATGAAAAAATTCACGGTGGATAAACTAAGGATACTTTAAAATACCCCATAATAAATTTAACTACAATGCTTAAAGGGATAATTCCGAAGAAAAATAAAATGGCAACGCACCAACGTCGAGACAAATTATTGTGCATTAAATAGACAAGTAATAATACTATCACTGGCAAGAGCGTGCGATAGTATTGCCCCCCCAAATATGTCCGTGATAATTAAGCACGATTATCCAAAAACCTGCAATAGTGATTAATAATAAATACGGATAAGAAAACCATTCTTGTTGACGTAATGTTTTGCGAGCACTAAGTTTCTTAAATGATTCAAAAACAAAAACAAGGCTGGCGATTGTCAAAATAAAATGCCAAGTTTCATTAGTAATCAAGGAAATTCGCCAGCTATCAAAGAAGGCAATCCGATGATTGTCAAAAAGTGAATCGAGACTAGGTTCCGTCTCACCAAAACTTGCAAGCACTGATTTGGTTTGCATCAGATCATGTCGTAAATCAAAAAGAATGTAAGTAGATAAAGGTATTAGAATCGCAAATACACACAAAAGATGCCGCCAATTTTTACGTTTGACAATTTGGCATAAACACATCAGGCCCAAAATGACAGTCATGGGTACGCCAAAAGCGAGTTGAAACTGAATCATGACTCCACAAAGTAAAATGGTAATTATTAAATCTTTAATTTTTTGCCTTTGACAATATTGACCAACGAAATAAATCAGCGGAATGATCAAAAAATTGGCTAAAACTGTATGTGTGTAGCCAGCAGGATAAAAACAAGTCAAGGTGACAATTAAGGATGTAGCAACCAAAGCAACTTTATGGTTAAACATTTCCCGAGCGCAATAGTAAAAGCCACCAAGAAACAACCAATAAACGAGTAACCAAAAGACCGCTACCACGACTGGATTACCATGTCCAATTCTGCCCCCAATTAAAGAAATTTTGTGAGTATCGATCATATCCTGCCAAAGTAAAAAATCTCGGGCAATGTCGGTATCGTAGTAGATATCGTTTTTGAAAAATGGGCAACTCCTAAAGCTAAGCAAATGCCAATTACTGTCAAACAACATCCCTCCCACAAATGCCACTTACGACCACAGAGAGTTTTAGTCGTTAACATTATTCGCTTTCTAAGGGAAAATTTCTTACATATCCGAGAACTTTTCCCATCGTGTAAGTTCCGGCAAGAAACAATACGTTCCAGAGAAAAGTTCTCACGATTACGTATTGCCACTGCTTGCCGCAGTGGCTAATTCTTGCCAGAACTATGGATCTAATTTTACCATAAAAGATATAATTTGTCAAAAAGACTTATAAGAAATCATCTAAAGATTAGATTTTAAGATGAAATGGCGTCAGATATAAAGACTTGATTTTTATAAGAAAATGTGATAAAAGTGTGTGATATGATACAAAATGAAAGACAAGCTAAGTTACAAAGTTTTATTGCTCTTCAGGAAAGACTCAATTATCTCAGCGATAAAGAAATAACCTTATGGGATTTACATACAAGATTGATTGAGTCACTGGAAAGGGAAACTAACAATGATGATAAAAATATAATAAGATTGTTGCTCGACGTTTCATCTATTATGTTGACTACTGACAAAAATAAACCATTTCAACCATTGTGCGTCAAAGCTGATGGCCGAAGAAGCGCAGAGCCATCAGATTTTACCGAACAAGAGTTGGATTATTTTGCTTTGATTTATGGATACATAGAGAATAGAATGCTAAAAGCTAGAGTATTAGACATCCTGTGGTATAGAAAGCACAAAGGCATAACAATTAATGAAGTTAAAAAATACTTAATATGCCCATATATTCACCTATCATTTAATAAAGATTACCCAAATAATATCAACTTCATAAATCGCGGTTTAGATTTGGCTCTAAAAGTTAATGATAAAGACGCCGTAGAAGGTTTTAAGAATAGAGTAATCTCATTTTTAAACTCATTGCCAAAAGATGAAATATGTCTAGATAATATATTTAAACCTTATAAGGTGGTCAACTTATTTCATGAAAAGAAAATTAGATTGACTGACAAAGAAAAAGAGCAGTTCATAAATGCAATGATGAAATGCGCCGAACATTTGGCAGCAATGAGCGAATATTGGCAGGCTATAGATTATTATCAAGAAGCCATCTATTGGCAAGACAAATGTGCTAATAAAATGGAAATACCTAAGTTATATGCACGAATTGCTAATTTATATCTTTCGTATGGTGATTCATGTCAAAACCAGCAATGTGCCGGGCGCTATTACGAGAAAGCTTTATCTGTAATTAATAGAAAAATAGCAAAAAAATCCCGTATGAACTATTTTTCAGATGAAGCTATCCATAACGTAAAATTAAAGCTTTTAACAGCTAGAAAATCTTCTTTAAAAGAATTGCATGAGGTTAAAGGCCAAGTTGACATCACCAGTGCAGTAGAGAGTGTGCAAAAGACAATTCAGGATCAAGACTTGCTCACCTTAATGAAACAATTGGTCATCTTACCAAGTCAGATATCGTTCAATTCTATATTAGAAGAGGCGACAAAGACAGTCCAAAGTTCATTAACTTTGGGAGCGTTTGAAACAGAAACTTTGGCAGATGATGGAAGAAAAATTGATACGACAGCCAAGAGCACAGATAAAGCAATATTTAATATCGATACACATATTTACAAAGTTATGCTATGGCAGTATTCGCTAATGGTGGATATGATAGTACACGTATATGTTTTACCAATTTTAAAGTACATAAGAGGAAAACATAATTTAGGATTTAATGACTTTTTAAGAATCGTTCATAGCTCATCAATTATTCCTAATGATAGGAAAAATGTTGTTGCTTATGGTTTATATGAAGGTTACAAATGCAATTTCTTAGTTTCTTTACACTTACTTGTGCCACAAATTGAACATCTTGTACGAGTAAGTTTAAAGAAAGCAAATGCACTTACTATTCATGTGGATGAAAATGGAATTGAAACAGAAGTAAGTTTAAATTCCCTAGTAGAAATGAGCGAATTCAAAAAACTTTTCGGTGATGATTTGGCATTTGAAATAAATGCTTTACTTTGTGAACCCAGTGGTTTAAATCTAAGAAATAAAGTTTCGCATGGATTAATTTCTGAAGACGGTATGAATAGTTCTGACAGTGTTTACCTGTGGTGGTTTTGCTACAAATTGGCTTCTTTATCAAGAATCGACGGAAATGATTAAATCGCAAGAAAAGTTAAGTTCCCATATCTTATTATAAAAGGATAACCATCGTTAAAAATACGCACTGTGATAAAAGTGTAACAATTTATTGAATATGGTTCATTATCTTATAATATAAATTACCAATCATTTAGTCTATGAACATGGCTTTTCCAAGATCAATAAATATTTGTGGCGTCAGATATATAAGTGCCTTCGAGATTTAACACGCATCTGCCGATTAGCTCCTCAAAAATTATCGGATTGTCTTTATTATTCTGTCTAAAACAAAATTCATTAACATAATTCTGTAAATATTTAACAGAGACATGATGATAAGTTCCGTAAACACCACGTTTAAGTAAAGCCCAGAAACTCTCAATACCATTTGTATGAATTCCATTTCCTTTAGAAAACTCTTTAAGAGAATGATTAACTACAAAGTGATAATACTCACTCATATTTTCACGATTGACTTTTCTGTCTAAAATTCCGTAAGACTTAAAGTCATCAGTAACAACCACAGACTTAGTTTTAACAACTTTATCTAATAGTTCAAGAAGTTGTTTACCAGATAACTTTTTGCCTTGTTTGTTTGGCATGGCTACTTTGGCAACCACCTTACTTGAAGTACGCTCCTTAATTCCTACCACTGGAGTTTTTCTTGTACCACGACTACGTTTATGTTCCTGGCTATCTCCCAGTCGTGGTTTACCTCCAACGTAAGTTTCATCAACTTCCACAATCGCTTCAAAAAGCTGAGTACTTTTATCATTTCCCATCGCTTGACGAATTTGTTTTAAAATCCTCCAAGCAGTTTTGTAAGATACTCCAGTATCACGTTGGAGTTGTTTAGCACTTACACCTTTTTAGCATTAAGGAAGATGAAAATCACATAAAACCAAACTTTTAAAGAAGTTGAAGATTTTTCAAAGATCGTATTCTTGAAAATTGAGAAGTGATTATCACAGTTATTACAAATTAGTTTCTTGGGAGTAGTATGACAGCGATAAACATTTTGACTATGGCAATGGGGACAGTGTAAATTGTCTTGGAAGCGAATTTTGATAAAGTAATCCATGACATCTCCATCAGTTGGAAACTGTTCTTGAAACTCACGGTAGTTCACTTATGTCTTTACTAACTGGACAAATACTTCGTTAATATGCTGTAATATATCATAAATATACAAATTTGTCAAGTAGTAAAATATTATGTCACAATGCTACTGCCCGTGAAGGGATAATTCCGATAAATTATATGTTGCATTGACTAGGGCACATGGAAATGTATATCTGATAAATCAACAAGCTATTTAATTCAAT
Organism: Patescibacteria group bacterium; assembly: GCA_045541795.1. Lineage (GTDB taxonomy): Bacteria > Patescibacteriota > Microgenomatia > UBA1400 > PJMF01 > RGIG2560. Next base: position 37,798 of record JAZQJV010000017.1, read on the forward strand.
ATGCTCATATGAACTCTAACGGCTGGCAGTTTTCCCACCATTAATCAAACAAAAGTATGTTATAATAAGCCAGATTGATGAAAAGTATAAAACAGGAAGAAAGCTCAATTGCGATTTCTGGCGTGCAACATGAAACTGTTGGTGGCGTCTCACTTGATTATTCTTTCTACTCTGGTGATGATAATTATAGTGATGGAAGTGTGGAAGATGATTTACTTGATATTGTCCGTCATAATGATAATTATGAGTTAGTTTTAAGAGAGCATAATGAATGGCCGTATTTGTATCATTTGTCATTATTGAGACATAATTTATTGGAATGGTATGATTTTAATCCTGGCGCGTCTTTACTCGAAGTTGGCAGTGGTTGTGGTGCCCTCACTGGTTTGTTTTGTGATAAATGTCATGATGTGACAGCGGTTGAATTTTCTCGCAAGAGATCAATCATCAATGCTGTCAGAAATAAGAGTCATGGCAATTTGAAGATTATTGTGGGGGATTTTAATAAAATACAACTCTCAAAGAGGTTCGATTTTGTTACTTTGATTGGAGTGCTGGAATACTCGGCGATTTATATGCCGAGTAGTGACGAGCCATTTCGAGATATGCTCGTGCGAGCCAAGAGTTGTCTGAAGAGCGATGGACAATTGATTTTGGCGATTGAGAATAAATATGGGCTGAAATATTGGGCTGGTCATCCGGAAGATCATACAGGGAAGCTTTTTGATGGTATCACTGGCTATCCAACAACTATTGCTGCTAGAACATTTTCTAAAAATGCACTTGAGGATTTACTGGAAAATGTGGGTTTTTCCAAATGCGAATTTTATTATCCTTTCCCCGACTATAAATTACCAACTTACGTTTTTTCTGATGAATATTTGCCTTCAAGTATACAATTTCGTTTAGACAGCCATCCATATGACCTTGATAGGCATCAATTATTTTCTGAAAATTTGGCTGCATTTGCACTTTCACAAGATAAATTGTGGCCATTTTTTGCTAATTCATTTCTTGTTTTTGCAACTCTGAAGGAAAGCCATGAATAAAGTCATTTTTGTTAAGTATAACTCTTTGCGTCGCCCTGATTTTCGGATAGTGACAGAAATGATTTCAAATTGCAAATCTGGTAAACGGATCATCAGAAAACGTGCTTTATGTAGCTTGGCAGATAAGCATCTTTCGAAGATGATTGATAACGCTTCTAAGATGACTGACTATTATAACTCTTCAGTTAAGATTGCTAGTTGTAGACGAGTGAAGGGAGCAGTAGAGTTTGACTGTCTTGAGGGACTGGCTCTGATTGATAAGATTAAGCGAGTCTCTGGCGATAAGGATGAGTTTATTAGGATTGTAACCCAGTTTTTAGATAAGATGTTGGACGTAAATAAAAAATACAGACAACCATTTGTTGTTACTAAGCAATTTAAGAATGTTTTTGGAGATGTAAAACCATCATGTAAGCATGCACTAATTTTGACAAATCTTGACTCAACATTTGATAATTTTATTATTGAGGGTGACAATATTTATTGTATTGATTACGAGTGGATATTTGATTTTCCTATACCTGTCGATTATATTAAATTTAGAGCTTTATATTATTTATCTCACGATTTAGGACAATTGCTAAAAGATCAGCCTGATGCTTGCACTTTTTTATCCTGGTTTGGCTTTTCAAAGAATGAATTTAGGATTTACCAAAAGATGGAAGACAGTTTTCAGCAATTTGTCTATGGAACTAATCTTCATTTTAACTATTTGCCCAGATATGAAAAACGATCTTACCATCTGAATGACTTGCATGCACGTTGTGCGTTAGTTGACCAACTGGAAAAGCAGACGAGCAAAACGCTGCAAAGTTTAGAAAAACAGAATCAGATCAATGCTGAGTTGATTGACAAAAACTCACAATTGCGAAATGAATTAGTACGTAAAGATGAGTTGATTAATACTCTGGCTGAGATTTTGGAAAATCATCACAGAGCGCTGCGAGATCCAGTCTTTGCAATTTCTTTTTTAATTAAAAAAATTAGACGAAAGATTATGCATGAATGAGAATGTGGAAGCATCAGTAATCATCCTTAATTTCAATGGAGAGCATGTAATCGAAACGACTATTGATAGCGTTTTGTCGTCAAAAGTGAAATTTAGCTTTGAAGTAATCGTGGTGGATAACCATTCTCAAGATAACAGTAAGAAGGTATTAAAAAAGTATCAGGATTATTCTAATGTCAAACTTCTTTTTCTAGATGCCAATTATGGTTTTGCTGGCGGGAATAATCGTGGTATTGATATTGCCAGAGGAGATTATGTGGTTCTTTTAAATAATGATTGCCCTGTTGAATCAAATTGGCTAGCTGAACTCGTTGCTTGCGCAGATAGACACCCAAATGCTTTTAGTGTCAATTCTAAGATCTGTTTATATCCTCGGTATGTTGATATGTCTTTACCATTGCTTTTCCCTGCAAACATCACTAAAGTCAAACTGGCTCAGTCAAATCTGCTGAGTTTCCGTTCTCATTGTCAATCTCTTGATTTGCTTTATACACAGGATTATAATAGACAGATTCTTAATATTTCTGTTCCAGTTGATATTAATTATGATAAAAATGTAAGTATTGAAATAGAGTGTAATTTTGTGGTAGATGAAGAGAATAAGGATACAGTTTCGCTTGACGGGCAGCTTTTGGATGTGCCTGAATTTACGAAGTTAGTCAATAAAAAAACCCATTATACCATTGAAAAGCATAGCTCGAAAAGTAAATTTGCGGAATGCAAAGACGTGGTTCAAACTTATCTTTTGGAGATTTCTTTAAGTGAACCGACGCAAAAACAAGCATATCGGGTTGTCCAAAATGCTGGTAGTATGGTTTTTCAAGACGGCTATGGACGTGATATTGGGGCAAGTGTTTCTGGTACCACTCAAATGTATGAACGAGATAAGCATCAGTTTAATGAGGAAAGAATAGTATATGCGACCTGCGGAGCAGCAGTGCTGTATCGTCGCAAATTCTTGGATCAACTTGGTGGTGGCCTCGACGATTCTTTTTTTATGTATTATGAGGATACCGCATTGTCAGAGCAGGCAAATTTAGCAGGATTTAAGAATTATTACTGTCCGAAAGCACGGGTAAATCATCTTCATGCACTTTCTAGCGGGGAATGGTCTGACTTTTTTATTTTTCATGTGGAAAAGGGGCGATTGTTACATGTTTTTTACACTTTCCCCATAAACGTTTTTTGGCGAGAATTTTTGGCGTTTGCTATAAGAGCATGTGGGAGAAGCGTAAAGAATATAATCAAGCGGAGACAATGTAGCGCTGATACGCAATATTTCAAGGTAATTTGGGATTTTGTAAGAAACTATGCTAAGTATAGGAATAACAAGAAGATGAGGTATAATTTTGAGAAGGCTGCAATAACGGAGAATTATAAGAAAATACTTAGTGGTTATTGGTATTTTAATTGATTATGCAAAAAACAGCAATAGTTTATGACAAATGGTTGAGTACTCTTGGTGGTGGCGAGGTGGTTGCGTGTAATATTGCAAAAGTGCTTTTAGATTTGGGCTATAAAGTGACGTTTGTAATGGGTAAGTCCGTCACTGTTAGCGAAATTAAGAGAAAGCTAAATATTGATTTGTCTGACGCTTCGTTTGCGGAAATTTGGAATGATGAGCTCACATTGCAAAATCTTACAAAAGGTGTGGATATTTATGTAAATGCAACTTTTATGGATTATACTCGAGGTTTTGCTAAGAAAAATTATTATTATGTTTTTTTCCCGACTCCTCTTGGCCGTGGCCTATTAAACGGGTTGAAAAACAAATTGTATCTTCCGATGATGGCTAAAATAATTCGTCCTCGGGAGTTACTATCTAATGAAGAGCGTCAAGTCGTATTAAATAATAACTTCGGCTGGAGGCTGGCTCAAGAACCATTAAAGATTGCTTTTTATAATTTAACGCCGGGAAATAAGTGCACATTGAATTTTCAGGTATTTTTTTCAAATTTTGATAAGTCTAATCTTGAGGGGTTGCATTTTAGCATTAAAAATGGTGACATTTTGAATCAAGAAGTAATTTGCGATCATCGTCATAATGTATTGCGTTTTAGATGTAATGTACTTTCCAGCAACAGCACACTGTATGTCTATTGGAAACAGACAAATGGCAGCGATGTTTTTTTGATTAATCCTAATGTTGAAAAAGGTTTGATTGGCCAGGTGTTACGCCTTTTCGGTATGACTAAAATAAAAAATCGATTGCGAGCGGGGGTATTTCAATCTCCTCTTTTAAAGATAAGAATGTTTCATTTGTTGGCTGATTCTAAATTTACCCAGAAATGGATTAATAGATATTGGCAATGTAGCTCCACTCTCCTCTATCCGCCAGTGGAGATGTTTTTTTTGGATCGACCTATTGATTATAAAAAGAAACGCAATTGGATATGTCATGTGGGCCGATTTTTTACCATGGGGCATGGCAAGAAACAAGAAATTCTCATCGAAACATTTAAGCAGTTGTGTGATGATGGTCTGAGTGATTGGGAATTACATCTGGCTGGTGGTGTGGGGAGCGAAACTAATACTCAAGCGTTTGTGAATTATCTGCGTAAACTAGCCGATGGTTATCCAATCTTCTTTCATTTTAATTGCACGCGCAGCGAGATTATAAATTTGTATTATAGTTCTCGCATTTATTGGCATGCAACTGGTTTTGGTGAGAATGAAAACAAAGAACCAATCAAAATGGAACACTTTGGCATTTCTCCCATAGAAGCAATGTCTGCTGGATGTATACCAGTTTTGTATAAGGCTGGCGGTTTGCCGGAAACAGTTTATAATTTAGGCGGTGACGAACGTTATTTATTTACAAGTATAAATGACTTAAAATCTAAGACTCTACTGGTTATTGATAATATCAATGAGATCTTCCTTACTAATGAACGCCAACAAATTATGGAGAATCTTTATTCCTTACAATCTTTTAAAAATCAGTTAATTCGTATGTTTAAGCAAGATTAATATTGATGAGATATATGTGCTATGTTTTTTGTAAATTTGTGATATAATATGATTGATTGGTTATAATATGAAAAAAACTACGGCCAGAATAGCAGTTTTAATCCCGTGTTTTAATGAGGGGGGGGCAATTGCGAAGGTGGTGGCTGATTTTTTGCATGTGCTGCCCAATGCTTGTATTTATGTTTATGACAATAATTCTACAGACGATACTGTAACGCAGGCAAAAAAAGCCGGTGCTATTGTACGACATGAGTATCAACAAGGTAAAGGCAATGTCATTCGGCGGATGTTCCGTGAAATTGATGCTGATTGCTATATTTTAGTTGACGGCGATAATACCTATCCAGCTGATGCCGCCAAAGAACTGGCGAAACAAGTTTTGGATCGTCAAGCCGACATGGTAGTTGGCGATCGTTTATCGTCAACATACTACACACAAAATAAACGGCGTTTTCATAATTTCGGCAACAACCTGGTGAAAAATACTATTAATTATCTCTTTAGAAGTGACATCAAAGATATTATGTCTGGCTATCGTGCTTTCAGTCATCAATTTGTTAAAACTTTCCCCGTTCTTTCCAGTGGTTTTGAAATTGAGACAGAAATGACAATTCATGCATTAGATAAAAATTTACGCGTAGTCAATGTACCTATAGCATATAGAGATAGAGCTGAGGGAAGTTTCTCGAAGTTAAATACTTATTCAGATGGCGCTAAAGTATTGACGACTATTTTTGTGCTTTATAAGAACTATAAACCGTTGGCGTTTTTTGGTAGTATTGCCTCTGTGCTTTTTGTGATAGCAAGTGCTTTTATGTTTCCAATTATTGAAACTTATTTGCGCACTGGTTTAGTACCACAATTCCCGACGCTTATTGTGTGCGTATTTGTTATGATGGCGAGTATTCAGTCATTATTTGCCGGTTTGATCTTGTCTTCTATTGCGCAAAAGAATAGGCGAGACTTTGAATATAGATTAATTGGAGTAAATAATGAAAAATAATAAAACCAAATTCTGGCGTTTTAGTTCATGGCTTGTTGCTGCTTATATTATCTATACCGTATATGTATGGTGTTTGGAATTACTTAATTTGATTTGTTATTATTGCGGTTGGACGCAGGATGTCTCTTGGGTGAAACTTTTAGTGGGAGTAGTGATTGTAGCTTTATTTGTGTATTTATATCGATCTGGGCTAATTAAGATTGAGAAAAACAAATATAACTGGGTTTTTTGGGGCGGATGCGCATTTATCCTTTTATTAGGATTTGCGCGTTCGTTATATCCAGATGTATCATTTGACACGTGGAATTATCACTTGCTAGCGCAAAAGCCACAGTTTGTTAATTATTTTAAGGAAGGTTTTGGTGCTGGTAATTTCCAATATTGGGGTTTCCATCTTGGTGATAAAATGTTTTATTTTGTGCGACAATTATTAGGTTATCGTTTGGGAACTATAATGAATGTCTTTGTGACAATTTTGATATATGCACAATTGATTAAAATATATATTTTATTATCGCATAAAAAAGATTCTTTCTTCTTGCTATCGTTATTTGCTTTGTTGGCAGTGCTGTCGCAGTGGGATATTTTACTAATGTGGGGGACTTATAATGTCGATATTTTAGCCATCCCTTTTGCATTAGAAGCGATAATTATGTTAGTTGGTTGGGTAAACCAAAAGAAAAAAGAAGTTAACTATAATGAAGCAGTATATTTCTTTTTATTGTGCGGTTTTTGTTTGGCTTTTAAAATGACAAATATAGTGGTGATCGCTCCACTTGTTTTGTTCTATTTGTACTGCTTTAGGAAAATGATGACCTGGAAAGAATTAATACTTTTTGGTATAGCGTCTCTTATCCCGGTGAGTATATATTTAGTTTTTAATTTTTCTGTCACTGGTAATCCAGTATTCCCATACTTTAACACCGTATTTAAATCGCCATATTATGCATTGGAAAATTTTAAGGATAGACGCTGGGGAGGCGAAAGTTTCTTATCTAAACTATTCTGGATTGCGCATATGATCACCGACCGAGATTTGAGAGTTTCGGAGATGCCTAACCCTTCGGTATATGTTTTGGCTTTATCGTTTGTCTGTTTTATAATTATGGCGGCCGTCTATGTTTCTCGATGGGTATATCTACGGCATAAAATGACGGCAAATAATATGCTCATGGTTTTATTTGCTGGCAGTTACTTAGTCTGGGTATTTACTACTTGTTATTCTCGTTATTTTATTTATGGCCTGGTGCTTTTATCTGTTATGATGTATCTAGTATGCGACGAATTATTATCGATCAAAAGGAGGAAATGGTGGCATTTGTCTCTGGTTTGTTTAATTGTAGCATTACAGATTTTTACATTTGCTAGGCAGTGGATGGGTGTTTTAGATGGAAAAGGTTGGTCGATGGCGCATATTAATTATGAGACTCTAAAAAGGAATCTGAAATTTGCATTTGCTGATTACAAGTGGGTCTTAAATAGCGAGAAAAAACCACAATTTTTCATTTTGCCAGCCTCTGCTCTTACTGGTGCTGTATACTTATTAGATCCGACTGCACAGATAATTGTCGCTCCATATCGCGATTATTTGGATAATGCACAAGCAATGACAATATTTGATAAGCGTTTGTCTGAATTTTGGTCTCATGAAACTTATAGTATTTTAGCCGATCACTTATTATATGTTGACGACGAGTTGTCGGAATTTGATAAATCAGGGTTAATAATTACCGATTTGCATAGAATAGATAATAATGACAGACATATGTATTTGGCTGATATTAGACAAGCGGTTGGTAATGAGAGTAATGAAGTGATATATTTAACAGGAGATCAGGAATTTGAGGTTGCTTCAGGATCGGCTAGTCAGGTGGATATAGTTTATAGCCCGGTTAATGATCCTGCAGGATTTTACTATATATTGAAAGCATTTGTCTTGGAAGATGATAAAGTGATAAATAGAAGTGAAATCAGAATAGATGATTTTAATCCTCATCATTTGATATTGCCACTGGGCGAGAATGGCGCAAATAAAAGAATTAGATTGGAGTTATTGTTCAATGGCACTGATAAAGTTGCTCCAGATGATTTGATTCATTGCGTAGCTGTGATTAATCCGCCATTTGCTATTACTGATATAACTGATGCTGAGCGTTAAAAATAGGTAATTATGAGGAAGACAATTTTTTTAGCTGGTAAACAAAAATCCAAGCAACTGCTAAGTTTGATGAATAGTGTGCTAGAAAAGATATTTACTATGCCGTTAAAATATAGAATTGGGATTTTGTTGACTGGTTTTCTTGCAATTGGCATTCTTATTGTTGGTGATTATGGCATTTCGTGGGATGAACCAATCCAACATAACCATACTATGATAAGTTTGACTAAGATTTATCAGACTTTACACATCTCGCTGCCGGGCGGATTTTACCAGACTTATGGTGATCTGCCCGACTTAGATGACTATATGCATCGTCATTACGGTGTTGCATTCCAGTTTTTGCCGGCATTAGGCGAGATTGCAACAAGTTTTTTATTACAATCGCCCATCGTGTACTATTTACGTCATTTATTCACTTTTTTGCTGTTTTTTGCAGCTGTAGTAAGTTTTTATTTTCTAGCTCGTCGTATGTGGCCGAATAGTAAGTGGTTGCCACTTTTGACTGTGGTTTTTTTGATCTTGTCGCCGCGGATTTTTGCTGATAGTTTTTATAATATTAAAGATTTGGTGTTTTTATCATTGTTTGTTATGACTTATGCCTGCGCTGATTGGTATTGGCGTGTTCCTGATTTATGGCGTGCCGTATTGTTTGCGATTGCATTAGCCGTGGCGATTAATAGCAGATTTATCGCAATTGTTGTTTTGCCAATGCTTGTTTTGGCCGGTTTGTATCAATGTATTGTTAACAAAAAGATCACTTTTTGGCAGTGGTGTGTGCATACTTTATTAATTGTGATAATTCTTGAATTGGTTTATGTATTGATTACACCGGCTGCTTGGAATGCACCTTTTACTCATTTTATTGATGTTGTGTCGAGGTTTCAAAATTATGAACGCTGGCATGGTAATTTGTGGTATTTTGGTCAAACCGTTAATGTGACTTCTGGGAGTGCAATTCCTTGGCATTATTTACCAGTATGGATTGTTATCACAACTCCTGTGTTGTATATAGTATTGTTTGTTAGCGGTTGTTTTGGGTATTTGATCGCACTAATTAAGGATTTAAGAAAAACTATTATTAGTGATATTACGCCAATAATAATGATGGTTTGTGCAGTAATATCGGCTGTACTGATTAAAAAACCGATTTTTTATAATGGCTGGCGGCATTTTTATTTTATTTATCCTTTTATTATTTTGATTAGTATTTATGGCTTGCAAGTTTTACTAGATTGTTTGCAGACACATTTAAGTATAAATTATAAACGCGTTTATAAAAAAATAATAATTGTTGGCCTGTGTGCATATTTATCATGCCTTACTTTTTGGATGGTGAGAAATCATCCGTATCAGTATGTATTTTTTGCGGTTCCATATAGAAATCTAGTGAGAAACAGTTTTGATTTAGATTATTGGGTAGTATCTTTTGCTGATCAATTAAAGTATTTACATTCGTTACTTCCTGCGAGTGGAACTTCGATTTATAGTGACCAATTAGAGCCGCTTAGAGATGCAATGTTACTTTTTAATGATTATGAAAATACTAGGATTGATATTTCGAGGAATCCTGATTATTATTTACTGAGCTCGTATTACCGGAAAGATCCGGCTAGATCTTTGCCATATTTTCATTTATTGCACGCAATTGACGTAGATAACATGAGACTATCCAGTTTATATGAGTATGATTTTGTTGGGACCCAAATGACAGAATTATCATATGTAGCTAAAAAAAGCGATATTGTTCCTGATACAAGTGAAGACTTATTTGATCTACAGCAACAAGTGGAAAGTAAAGATGTCGTGGATGGCACTTTTGTAGTTAATCGGCCTGCGTGGCTGACAATTGATTTTGGGCGAGAGGTGCACGAACAATTACTTTTGCGATTAAATGAGCAAGTTACGAAACCGGATAAAGTTGCAGTGGGGACAGTAATTGATAATGAAGAGCATGTCGAATGGCATGAAGTTGATGGTGATTGGAGTAATCACCACGATTTTTTGGTTAAAGAAACTGGTTATCGTTATTTAAGTTTGTTGCTGGATAGTGAAGATAGTTTTAATAAGTTGTGGAATAGGCATGGAGAAAATTTTGTAGATAGTTACGTAGCTTTTTCTCCACAAAAGAACGAGAAACAGTATTACGGTAATGTATATGATCGGTATGTATTATCCAGTGAATTGAGTAGTGTTGATGATTCTTTTTTGCCGGCATTAATGTCGCGGGCAGCTATTTTGGATGCTACTTCTTCAAGTTTAGCGCGAACGGACTATATTCATCGTAAGGAAAATGTTTCTGGAAGTTTGGTTGATTATGATGGCCTACTTGTGACAGGGCCTAGTGCTTGTGATAGACAAAATGACAGTTGTAATTTATCAGACGATATTACTTATGAAGTAATGACAAATGGTACTAAGCTTGTTTTTGCGTTAGATAAACCGTTGCTGGAGAATTCTGTATTAAAAATTCACACGTTGGGTACAGAGGATGATTATCTTCAGGTTTATTATAGCTTTGATAATGATTTTTATGGCGCACCATCACAGATAATAAAACGTGGGCGCGATGGATCATTTAGCTTTAAAGTGCCGTCCCATTTTGGCCAGATTATTAATTATTTGCGTTTTGGTGTTGGTAAACCAGGAGAAGTTGTGACAATAGCAAATGTACAAGTGGAGTCATTTGCTGCATTACTAGATAAAAACGAGCTTGTGTATGAAAAGATAGAAAATGTAGATTTTGCGGAACGTACTGGTTATGATGCAATTACTTATAGACCATTTGGCAGTCGTGATTCTCATTTAATATTAATGGCGGAGCAGCCTTTAACTGGTAGTTTTTTGTTGCGGTTTAATGTAGAAGGAGCTGCTAATAAGCAAGTCGTGATTCGTTTTAGTGATAAAATTGATTATTTTTCAGAGAAAATGCAAACTAAAATAACTGTACCCGATAATGGTGAAGTGCAATTGCCAATGACATTGCCAGCCGGAAAAGATGTTACGTTTGTGCGTCTAGACATAGATAATGAAGCTGACACTTTGAAAGTGAACAACTGGTCGATTACTAAAATACATAACGATAGTGATGATGCAGATCAGGGAATGGAATTGGATTATTTTAGTAGCCATAAGATAATTGGACACATTCATGTGGATTCATTTAAATTTTTAGTATTTCCAATAAAAGATAAAAATGGTTGGCGAATATATGACAATGGGAAACTGGTAGAAAAAGTCCCGGCAAATTTTGATAATTGCGGTATTTATCTTACGGCTGGTGATCATGATATAGAACTGCGATATGTAGATTTAATGCCTTTCATAATTACTGGTATTGTTGTATTAATCACATTGCTGGGCGGTATTTATTGCTATGAGCGTAATTGCTACAATGGCAAAAAAAGTTGTAATAAGATATGATATAATATTTTTTGTTGAATATGACAAATGAGAATATATTAAGCACAAGAATTAATGTATCGGTAGTAGTCCCCGTCTACCAAGAGTGTGACTCTTTAGGGGAACTTCACGCTCAGCTGCAGGAAAATCTGCACGTATGTATCCGGCAAAAACTAATCCATGACTATGAGATCATCTTTGTGGATGACGGCTCGCGGGACGGCTCGGCTGAGGTGATTGTAGATTTGGCTGCAAAAGATCCTCATGTTCATTTTGTGATTTTTCGGCGTAATTTTGGCAAATCGATGGCACTGCAAACCGGCTTTCGCAATGCTAGTGGCGAGGTGATCGTCACTCTGGATGCAGATTTGCAAGATGATCCAGCGGAATTGCCCAATTTGCTTGGTAAACTCAATGAAGGCTATGACCTGGTGGTCGGCTGGAAACAAAATCGTCAAGATAATGCGGAAAAACGTTTACCTTCAAAACTCTTTAACATCGTGACGTCGTGGATGTCTGGCGTGAAACTGCATGATTTTGATTGCGGTTACAAGGTTTTCCGGCGTGAAGTATGCGACAGCTTGGTTTTTTATGGTCATTTGTATCGTTATATACCTGTTTTGGCTGCTCATGATGGATTCAGTGTCGCCGAAATCCCAGTACATCATCAAAAACGCAAATACGGTAAATCTCATTACGGTTTTGAGCGCTATTTGCAGGGATTTTTTGACTTTTTATCAGTGATGTTTCTTACCAAATTTGACGATCAACCGATGTATCTTTTTGGCAGTCTAGGGGGGGGCTGTGGCTTAGTTGGTGCAGCAATTTGCATTTATTTGACCGTTTTGCGCTTACAAGGCGAGACGATTGGTGGTCGGCCGCTTTTGCTTTTGGGAGTGCTGCTTATCATTTTGGGTGTGCAGCTTTTTTCGATGGGGTTTATCGGTGATTTGATTGTTAACAGTAATTATCGGCATCATTATAGTGAAACTCATGTGAAAACAAAGGATGAAGGTTTGCAAAAATGAAAGTAAGCAGTTGGGATTGGTGCGCGCTTCGGGACGATCCGAGAGGACGGGAAATCGGGCGCTATATCATTTCTGGAGTGAGTGTCACAGCAGTAAATTTTGGCCTTTTTTGGTTGTTGGATCACTTGGGTCTGTCCTATTTATGGGCGAATGCTAGTGCGATTGTGGCAGCAAAAATTACTGCGTACGTGCTGAATAAGTGGTATGTTTTTCGCTGTCAAACGCATACTTTGGCGCAGACGTGCAGCGAATTGTTGCGTTACATCTTGGTGCGTGGCTCTACGGGGCTTCTTGATTTTTTTGGCCTGATGGTATGGGTGGAATTGCTGGGCTGGCCGCGGTTACCGGGTAAAATTGTAGTGATGGGTATCGTTTTAGTTTTAAATTATCTGCTGGGGAAAAATGTAGTTTTTGTGAGTAAAAAGAAAGCAAAAAATGACAACGATTTACAATGAAGGCAACTTCGCAAAATATACTTCCAAAAATCCGCTCAAACGGATGCTGGTGGATAATCTCAATCGTAAAATAGTAGCGCAAGTAGCACATATGGCTGCACCTGTGAGTAAGGGGCGCAAACCAGTAAAAATTTTGGATGCTGGTTGCGGTGAAGGTTTTATTGATAAAATACTGCGAGAAAGAATTGATGACATTGAAATTACCGGCTTGGAATATACGAGTGAAGCGTTGACGGTCGCGAGAGCGATGAATCCGCAAGTGCATTATGTACAAGGAGACATTTATAAAATGCCGTTTGCTGACGGCGAGTTTGACATTGTGATCTGTACGGAAGTGCTAGAGCATTTGCAAGACCCGGATAAAGCTCTAAAGGAAATCAACCGCGTAAGTAGCGGGAAAATCTTACTAACAGTACCTCATGAACCATGGTTTCGCTTGGGTAACGTCTTGGTGGGGAAAAATTTGACACGTTGGGGCGATCCGATAGATCATGTGAATCACTGGGGCAAACTGGAATTTTTACGGTTTTGTCGGGAAAATGTTCCGGCCGACTGGCAGCTAATTCCCGGCACGCTTCCATGGACGATGGTGAGTTCAGAGGTGGAGTAATTTTTCCTCAATTGAAAAAACTAGAAATTTCGAATGAGGATGAAACTTTTCGCAGTTGTGATATAATCTAGCTAGTTATGTTGACTGTCTTTTTGTTAGCCACATTTTTTGTAATATTAGCACTAATAAGGTTTGTCATTATTTCTCGCCAAAAATATCAGGATCCCGTTTTTATCAATAATCTTACGTTGGCTCGTCTTTTTTTGGACGAGATAGTATCTTTTGAAGATTATGTCACGTGTAGACAAAGAGAAGCTTTACTGGAAAAATATAAAGTTGTGCATGGCTTTTTTGCTGGAAAAACTGGCTATTATGCCAAACAACCTGACGTCAAGCGTTTTAATACTGCTTATGAAAATTTTAAAGCGTGCGTCGATAATTATAATACCGAATATGTGGAACAAGTAATAAAACAGCACAGTGATTTTTTTGATGATATTGAAGGAAAATCTTTAGATAAACAACAGCGTTTGGCAGCTGTGACGGATGAACAAGCAAATTTAATCGTGGCAGGTGCGGGTTCTGGTAAAACTCTGACTGTTTTGGGAAAAGTTTTGTACCTGACGCAGATCAAACATGTGCCGCCGCAACAAATTCTTTTGTTATCGTTTACCAGAAAGACAGTTAATGATTTAAATGAACGTCTCAAGAAATTAAATTCCCCTGTAAGAGCGACTACTTTTCACAAACTTGGGCTGGAAATTATTGCCAATCATGAACAAAAACGTCCTACTATTGCTGACGACAATGTGCTCAGAGATGTTATCTTGGAGTATTTACATGAAGACATTACTCACCATCCTGATCAGCTTCAAGCTTTTATCCAGTTTATCGGTTGCTATTCTATTTTGCCAGAGGATGATGATGTTTTTAGTTGTGCTGGGGAGAAATTTGATCATTACAAGGGTCTGGTAGATTATGAAACTCTCAAGTCAAAAGTCAATCATGCTCATGGCGTGCGCCAGACCTTGGCGGGTGAGCGGGTGCGGAGCGTGGAAGAGCTAATGATTGCGAATTATCTTTTTCTAAACGGAATCAATTATGAATACGAAAAACAATATCCCTACGTGCGTTTTACTTACCGTCCGGATTTTTATTTGCCCGATTACGACCTTTGGCTAGAGCATTTTGGTGTGGATGAGAATGGTGAGGCAAAATGGTTGAATAAATTTGAAGCGCAAAAGTATGTGCGACAGATGAAACAAAAGCGGGAATTACATCGACAAAACCACACTATTCTTTTAGAAACTTATTCTTTTTATAATAAACATCATCAATTATTGCAAAAATTGGAAGCGATGCTGTCCCGACGAGGAATTACATTTACTCAGCCTGATCTGGGTGATATTTTCCAAGCGTTAGTGCAGGATAAATACACTAGTCACCGTCTTTTAGATCTTATAGCAAGTTTTGTCAATTTATGCAAATCGAAGAATGTAAACGAGGAACAAATTAGACAGCTTTACTCTCAAGAAAACTCAGATGATTATTTATCTTTGAGGACAAATTTGTTTTTAGAGTTTGCCATTCCAATTTTGAATAAGTATCAAGAAACTTTGGTCTCGCGTCATAGTGTGGACTTTCACGACATGATCAATCGGGCAGCAGCGATTGTGGATGAGAATGGTTGCTATCGTCCGTACAATTATCTTATAGTTGATGAATATCAAGATATTTCTTACAGTCGGTTTAATTTGTTAGATGCAATTCGTCGTAGCACTCAAGCAAAGCTTTTGTGCGTGGGTGACGATTGGCAGGCAATTTATCGTTTTGCCGGTAGTGATGTGACCTTATTTAGCGATTTTGGGAAGTTTGTAGGAGAATTTCAATTGTTGCTTGTGGAACAAACTTTTCGGAATTCGCAGGAGCTGGTAGATGTAGCTTCACATTTTGTTTTAAAAAATCCTTTACAAATTAAAAAGCAGTTACGATCAAATATTCATCTGGCTTCACCAATTACGCTTGTTTTATATGATGATAATATCGGCAGTGATATTTATCAGACTCTACTTAAGCAAATACAAATACTTCTAGAGCAATCCGGTCCTGATTCTTCTATTATGATCCTCGCTCGCCATTCTTTTGATATTGATTCGATATTGTATCAAGATCGGGAGAAAAGGCATCCGATTCCGGGAGTGAAGTTTAATGAAAAAACTGGTAAACTCACAATGGACGAAATTAATAGCGACAACATCACGTTTTCTACCGTCCATAAGGCTAAGGGCTTACAAGCGGACAATGTTATTATTTTACATTTGGAAAACGGATTGCATGGATTTCCGAATAAACTCGCTGATGATCCCTTGCTATCACCGCTTTTGAGTGCGAGAGAAGCTTTCCCGTATGCAGAAGAAAGACGTTTGTTTTATGTAGCACTGACCAGGACAAAAGGACGAGTAGTATTGATGGCAGCACGCGGCAATGAGTCGGAGTTTGTCAAGGAGCTCATCGTCGAGCATAAAGATTTGTCAATCCAAGGAGAAACGGTGTCGTCGCCAATACAGTGTCCTTGGTGTAAGACTGGGCATTTGGTGATTCGTTCTGGCAGCGAGACTAACACTCAGTTTGTGGGATGCTCCAATTATCCTCAATGTATGCAGATGTATAAACAAGTGGAAATTTTGATAAATCCCATTCGCTGTCAGCGCTGCGGTAGCGGTTTTATGGTGAGAAAGAATGGTAAAAATGGTCCCTTTTTGGGGTGTACTAATTGGTCTCCAGATGGTTTGGGATGCTGCCACACAATGAGTTTGTGATACGTTTTTAGAAAATGAATTTGGGTTTTATTTCTCACTCTTTTCCACTTTTTGCAGGCCCAACTCCTCTGCATACTGCCACCACCTATCTGCCAATGGCTTGCCGGGACTATTCCACGGCTTGGTGGCGGAGTCATAGTGGATGAGATGAATTGGCTCGGCTGCTTGGCGGTAGGTGGCGGCCGCCCGGGCGGAGCCTGCAAGGATGACCGACCACATGAAATTCCAGGAAACGGGCAAAAGCACCGTCTGATCAGCATAAAGCGCATTGAGGACGTCTTGGTCTACCAGATGCGGATGTCCGAGCTCGTCAAGTTTGCTCAGGGCTTGATGCAGTAGCCGGGCGGCTTTCATTTTGGTGATGTCCATGAGCATCACGCCAGCGCAAAAATATTGGAGGAAGGGGACGGCTAGAGTCTGGGTAATGTATTGTTTTTCACTCTGATCTAAGGGCAAAAAGTGACACCGATCCGTGCCGGCGGCAAACATTTTGCCTTCCAGCTCAAAGTGGTAAAGTGTGGCGATGTCATCAAGGATAATAATATCGGTATCTAGGTATAACACCCGCCGGTAGCGCGAAAAAATCTCGCCGATAAAAAAACGGTAATAGGTGGCGATGGTATAGTGACCGCTTAAGTGTTTGCTAAAGTCATATGGATAATGGCTCAAGTCAATGGTGATAAAACGCAGGCTGATATTTTTTTGGCGAAATTTATCCAGCGGGAAACTGCGCAAGTCGAGCTCTTCGCCTGTGAGGATACAGACATCATAATTGGTAGTGGGTGAGGCGTGATCAATTAGTGAGCTGAGGCAAACTGCTAGATACGGCAGGTAGTTTTGGTCGGTGGCAAAAACGACATTCACACTTTCCTGATCAAAGGCAGGCGTGACGATGGGTAGCTGGTGGGCAGTTCGTGCTGACATGTGCCATATTATACCATGAAAGGTGGGCAAAAATGAGACAGGCGTGAAGATTTAACGTTTTTTTAAATAATCCGTGTTATAATCAAGATTATGAGTGTGGAAGGACTAAGTGAATACCGGTATGAGTGGAAAGTGGAGCTCAATGAGCTAGATTTGGTGATTTTGCGGCAGCGCCTGCCCTTGGTGATGACGCTTGACCCCTACTCCCCCACTCATGACGGCTTGTATTTTATCAGGAGCTTATATTTTGACACCCCGGAAGATAAGGCCCTTCGTGAAAAGTTAGATGGCGTGAACCGGCGGGAAAAGTTTCGCATCCGCTACTATAATCATGATACCTCTTTTATCCGCCTAGAAAAGAAGTATAAGTGGAATAGCGTGGGTAATAAGGCGATGGCGCCGCTCACGGCCGAGCAAACGCAAAAAATTATTGATGGCAATCTGGGCTGGATGCTGGATAGCTCCTATCCGCTGATCAATGAGCTTTATCACAAGATGGTGACTCAGGATTTGCGTCCTAAAACAATTGTCGATTACACTAGAGAAGCTTATTTATATCGCCCGGGCAATACCAGGATCACTCTTGACTATGATTTGCGCACGGGCGTGATGAGTAAACAGGCTTTGGATCCAGATGTGCCCACAGTGCCGGTGCCAGTGCACGCCCAGCTGATGGAGGTGAAATGGGATACTTTTTTGCCGGATGTGATCCGTGATCTGATCCGGCTACCGGGGCGGCGGGCAGCGCCATTTTCTAAGTACGCTAGTTGCCGTTTTTTTGGATAAGTAAAAATGAGGTGAAAATGAAAGGTAAAAATGAATATTAGTGATATTTTCAAGTCAAGTTTTTTGGAGAATATTGCCGCAGTATCAATGTTTGATATGTGTTTGGCGATGTTGCTGGCTTTTGGCATTGGCGTTTTTATTTTTTGGGTGTATCGCAAAACGTATCAAGGGGTGATGTATTCAACGAGCTTTGGCGTCACGCTGATTGCGCTTGCACTGATTACCACGCTGATCATTCTAGCAGTGACTTCTAATGTGGTGCTGTCGCTGGGTATGGTAGGCGCTTTATCCATCGTGCGTTTCCGGGCGGCGATCAAAGAACCGCTGGATATTGCTTTTCTTTTTTGGTCGATCGCGGTAGGCATCGTGCTGGCGGCGGGGATGATCCCGTTGGCGGTTTTTGGTAGTCTGCTGATCGGCGTGGTGATCATGCTTTTTGCCAATAGACAGACCAAAACTAAGCCTTTTATGGCGATTATTGACTGTGACGGTGATGTGGCGGAACAGCAAGCGTTCGCCTTGCTGCAGGGGAAAGCCTCTAAGGTGAATCTCAAGAGTAAGACGGCACGAAAAGGTAAGCTAGAACTGACTTATGAGTTGCGCCTCAAGGACGGTCAGACGGATTTTATCAATGAACTCTCGGCGCTGGACGGCGTGAGCAGTGCCGTATTGGTCAGTTTTAATGGCGAATATATGTAAAGGAGAAATGAACTGGTCGCTGCACAAAAAAACTGATTTAATTTGTTTGGTCATCACGGCGGTGACGCTGATCGTGACGGTGGTTTTTATGAACAGCGAAAAGCTAGGGTTGACCAAGCTCACTTCTGATGCAAGTGCGGATTATTATGGTGTTTTTAGTGATCGGGATTACCGCGACAGCTGGAGCGAGGCACTGGCCGTCAGGATAGATTTAAGCGACCTGGATCATTTGGGCAGCAATGGCGGAGCTTACGTGCTTGATGGCGATCTTAATATCGTCACTGCGGGGACGTATGTCTTGAGCGGTAGTTTGCAAAATCACCAGGTGATCGTGAATGCGGGTGATGAAAAAGTGCAGCTGGTTTTTGACGGCGTGGATATCAACCATGATACTTTGAGTCCGGTACTGGTGAGCAGCGCTGACAAGGTTTTTGTCACTCTGGTGGCCGCAAGTGACAATGTGATCACGGCAGGCAATTTGGCTAGCCCTGAGGCCAGTAGTGCTGGTAGCGACGCGGCGATTTATGCCAGGTCTGATTTGGCTTTTAACGGTAGCGGTAGTCTCCAGGTGACGGCCAGCGGCGGGCACGGGATCAAAAGTACGGATGATCTAATTATTACCAATGGCAATTACACGGTGCAAGCGGATAATACGGCGCTGCTGGGTAAAGATTCGGTGCGGATCGCTGATGGCAATTTCACTCTTTTTGGTAGTGACGGCATTAAGGCCAATAATATCACCAAAGCGACGAAAGGCTACGTGTCGATTTTTGGCGGCCAGTTTGTACTGGATGTGACTGGTGATGGTATCCAGGCCGAAACGAATATTTATATCAGTGGTGGCAGTATCCAGATCACAGCTGGTGATGACGGCATTCACGCCGAGCAAGACGTGAATATTGATGACGGCGTTTTGACGGTGAGCAGAAGTAACGAGGGCATTGAGGGCTATAATATTTATGTAAATGGCGGCGAGATAGACGTGACCTCTAGCGATGACGGTTTTAATGCCGGCAGTGGACTGAGCGTGGGGCCGGGTTGGCAGCAAACGAGCGTACAGATTGATCCCAGCGACTTGCCGCGGCTAGAAATTAATGGTGGGCTGATCCGGGTGTATGCTGACGGCGACGGCTTGGATTCTAATGGTCATGTGATTATCAATGGCGGTGAGGTATTTGTGGATGGGCCGACTAATGCCGGTAATGGCGCGCTTGATTCTGGTAGCGAAAGCGGTGGTGAATTACTAGTACATGGCGGCACAGTGCTGGCATTGGGAGCGGCTGGTATGGATGAGAGTTTTGCGGCGACATCTAGCCAGAATTCGTTCCGGGTGACTTTTAGCGAACGGTTTGCCGCTGGCGACGAACTAGTGATTACCGGTGATGACGGCGAGGAATTAATGCGTTACCAGATCAGCAAAAGCGGCAACTCAGTGGTGTTTTCTTCTCCCCTACTCCAGCAGGGCCAGACGTATAACGTGCAAGTAGGCAGTCAGACCCAGAGTGTGACTCAAGATAGCGTCAGTGTGGGCGCGGATACGGGCATGAGAGGACCGGGCGGCGGGATGCGGCCGGGAGAGATGAATGGTGATATGCAATCTCCGGAAGGGATGATGTCACCTGAAGGTATGGAGGGGATGGCGCCGCCAGACGGCATGATGATGCCTCCAGAGATGATGGGTGAGCGCCCGGAAATGATGGACGGCTCGCGCAGTGGCAGAATGCGCCGGGGGATGATGGACATGCCTGCTGAAAATCAGACAGGAAATCTGTGAGCAAGTGACGGGAGTCGAACCCGCTTCGCCTCCTTGGAAGGGAGGAATAATACCGGTATACCACACTTGCTTTTTAAAGATAGCTAATTATACCACAAAAATTGGGCTTTTGACTGGCAAAAGAGTCAGATTTTAATTATGGCGAATTCGCCATAATTAAAAAACGGTGCTAAAATCACATTTTTAGGGCGGCTTTCATGGTATAATGACTTAGTTTAGAAAGTAGAAACAATAATATGAAAGTCGTCAAGGGATGCTTGCAAGTGCAAAATCTAGAGATCGGTGTGCGTCGGATAGGCGGAATTGACTATTTATCATTGACTGACATGGTGAAGGAAAAAGACGGCGATTTTTTTGTGTCAGATTGGCTGCGTAACCGCGGGACGTTGGAGTTTTTGGGGATCTGGGAGTCGATCAATAATCCAGATTTTGATTTTGATGAATACGAAGCGATCCGGCAGCACTCTGGGCTTAATAATTTCCGGATTTCGGCTGGCCAGTGGCAGAAGCGGACGCGGGCGATTGGAATTTTTGCGGTGGCAGGCAGGTATGGCGGCACTTTCGCGCAAAAAGACATTGCTTTTGAATTTGGGATGTGGATCAATCCGGCTTTCAAGTTATATTTGATCAAAGAATATGAACGTCTGCAGGCGATTGAAAGCAATGAGTATAATCTGGAGTGGAAAGTCCGGCGGATCGTGTCTAAGGCAAATTATGCGATCCAGACGAGTGCCGTGCGGACTCATTTGGTGGAGCCGGATGCTTTGCCGAGTGAAGAAGCGATCGCTTATGCTGACGAGGCGGACTTGGTGAATTTGGCGGTTTTTGGAATGACGGCCACCAAGTGGCGGCGGCTTTTCCCGGATGCGGCGGCGCAGGGCGATAATATCCGCGATAGCGCGAGCATTAATGAGTTGATTGTGCTTTCTAATTTGGAAAGTGAGAATGCGATTTTGATCAAAACGGGGCAAGACAAAGATGTCCGTTTCCGGAAATTGAAAAAAATTGCTAAGGATCAGCTGCGAGCACTGGCCAAAAATGGTCGGATGCACCGCATGAAACGGAAAAATGAGCGGACGTTTTTTGATAAAGGTGAGCCGGACCGGATCAATAAGCAACAGGAATTGCGCAATTTTTTCTTGGGGAAACTGAGGAAATAGCCGTGACGGCGATGCGCGTGGCAGCGGTAAGATGGGCGAGATGGTGCCATTTGTAATTAGGTACGTAAATTGGTGGGGAATGGGGGGCGGTGTGGCGTGATTTTGGCGCGCGCGCCAAAATCACGCCACACCGCCCCCCATTCCCCACCAATTTACGTAC
>JAZQJV010000018.1:0-288690 GCA_045541795.1 Patescibacteria group bacterium
TTTTCTTTATTGTCCTCTCCTACTTAGGAGAGGGGGACCAGCTCGTGAGAGCTGGTGGAGAGGTACTAGCGGCCACCTCTACCACCACTACCAAGAAAATCAAGAACATCGCCGTGGGAGAAGTGATACAGATCGGCTCTAACAAGTTCATCAAGATCGCCGCTAACCGCTGGCAGGCGGTAGAGCCGTATACTTGCGCCGATCCCGTACTCACGTATGCTGGGGCAGTGAAAAATTTTGATTATACTGGAGGTGAGCAAACGTATACGGCTTACGCCGGGTGCCAGTATAAGTTGGAAGTGTGGGGAGCAAGTGGTGGTTATGGTAATTCTGGATACAGGGGCGGATACGGCGGTTATTCGGTCGGAAATTTAGTTAACCAGAATACAAGCGTGTTCTATATAAATGTCGGAGGAGAAGGTCAAGGTCAGAATAACGCCAGTCCTGTTGTTAATGGTGGGTATAATGGTGGCGGCAATTCCACCTCATGTAGTGGTTGGGGAGGAGGTAGTTATTGGTATAGGGGCGCTGGTGGAGGAGCGACTCACATCGCTTATGCTTCTGGAATATTATCTACTCTCTCTAGTCAGAAGGAGAAAATCATAATTGTGGCCGGTGGCGGCGGAGGTGCATCTTATGATACCCGTAATTTCTATAATTATGGCGGGCAAGGCGGCGGGGCTACTGGAGGCACAGGATCATATGGCACACATACCACAAACGGGAGATGGGTTCCTGGAGATCCTGGTACAGGCGGTACGCAAACTAGTGGTGGGACAAATCCTACTTGTGGTAACTGCGCTGGCTCATTTGGTCAGGGAGGAATTACGCAGGCCTGCGGGGGAGCGGGTGGAGGTGGTTGGTACGGTGGCGCAGGAGATAGCACCGCCAGCGGAGGTGGTGGAGGATCTGGCTATATAAATCAAACATACCTTACGGATGCTTCAATGTATTGCTATACCGGCAATGTCAATAGCAGTACCGATACAAAATGCGCTACGAGTGCGGATACTTGGAGCTATGCCACCACAAATGCTAATGCAAGTGCTACCGCGCAACAGGCCAAGCTAGGCAACGGCTACGCCCGCATCACCCGTCTCAATTAGTCACCTACACTCTTTCTACTTTTTAGATGCGCTGCGCCCCCCCCGTGGGGGGGGCGCGGGGTTTTTGCTTGTTTTTGGGATGTTTGGGCTTCGCCCACAAATCACGAAAACATTTACCCACATTGCATTTTCACGCCTGGAATTTTCCTGCTCTCCGCCAAATCCGGAATCGCATTCCGGAAATGACTGAACGGCATTCCCGTTTAAGCGTCACTCCAATTTGGAAAAAAGTTCACTAAATATTTCCTCATCTTGCAGTTTGACAATCGTCGTTACTCGCCGGCCAGAATCTTTCAGCGAACTACCGCACAAATAAATTTCCTGTGATTTCTCCTTGAAATCTATAATGATAAACCGGTCATGAAATTTCAGTTTGGTTTTCTTGAAAATAATTTTCCGCTGCGGATATTCCCGAGCGAATTCTTGCAATTCTTTTTGATGTAATCCATTATTTACTTTGTCAGTAAAAATCGTGACGCTAATACTTGCGGGAATGTTTTTAAATAGTAATAATGTTTTCATGCTTAAATAATTATCAATTAATCCAATAGAATGCTTGGCCGCGGCAAATATCTGCTGGTAAGCACTATAAGCTTCCACTATTTGCCCTTGCAAAACTAACATCTGTTTGCCTAAATTTTGGTCAGTAAAATGAGCGATGAAATCTTGCAGCTCAGATTTTTTGACGGTTTGTTCTTCTAATTTCTGCACTCTGGAGCTAACTTCATATAAATATCCAGACATATTGAGTTGAACTGACTGATTGGAAGCTAGCACATCCTTCATTTGCTTGAAAAGCATTATGAGAGCGCGGCTTTGACTTATAGCCAGTTCTCCTTTTAAAACCGTCATCAGCATATATATTCCTTGTTCCGTAAATGCATATGGCAATTTTCTAGTGCCACCACGTCCACCGTTTGATGTTGCAATTTGTGATATCAAACACTGCTGAAATTCCTCTCGTGTCAGCTGGAACATAAAGGCGCTTCCAGCAAATCTGCCTATATTGCGCTTTACCTGCAAGTTAAAGTTTTTAGTTTCATATCCATAAATCTGTGCCAAATCACGATCCAGCATTACTTTTTGGCCGCGTATCGTGTAAATTTTACCAGCCAACATGTCTGCGGTAATTATTGTAGTTGTTTCGCTCTCATTTTGTTTTGTCATCGTGCTGGTATTATACACACAATTCTTTCAAATTCTTTCATTTTCTATCATAAAATATTACCAGCAGTAACTTAATATTAATTAATACAGGTTTTAGAGAATCTATTTTTAGACATCCTATATTGATTAACACGGTATCTCCCGCCAAATCCGGCAATTATTTCCGGAATGTCTCCAGCTGACGTGCGCAGTTTTTTTTGTAAAACTAAGTTAATCTTTCATTTTGTGTGGCACGAAATGCTACACGTGTGGCATTACTTTGCGATTTTCGCCTGGTAAATATATCATAAACTGTGTGGCATTTTGCATCTTTTGTTTGGCACTCGCACAGTAGCGTGTGGCATTTTGAGTACAAAATGTGTACAATTTGATCGCGTCAGCCTCAAAACAGCATTTCCTGCTCGCCGGCGGACGGCGTTTTCGGCTTCTTTCTCTTCTTAGTAGGGGTGGCATCCGCGCGGTGCGGATCCAGACCTTTTTGCTGGTAATCGCGCGTCAGCTGTTTGATCTTCCACATAAAAAGTTTTGCTCGTGAACGCGCATGGGCATCACGTACAAAACTGTCTGCTGCATCAATAATTTCTGGCCGTAGCCGCTTGCAAAGTGACAAATAGTAAATTTTGTGTCCTGGGTCTTCTAATGCCTGGCACAGTTGCAGCGCTCGCAGTTGCTCGGGCGTGGAGACGTAGCGATTTTTTTCCTGCGCGCCCACTAGCACCCCGTTTTGCTCTTTTACGTAGCGTCCCACATCGATACTCGCACCCAATTTTTCTAAAGCCATGCTAAAACCTCTCTGATTGCCGCCGGGAAAACCTCACTGGTCAATTGCCCCAGCTGCTGGCTGGAGAATTTCATCAGTACGTAGTCTATGGGTGCGATCCGCCGGTCACCATTTCTGTCATCCACCCCGAGCCGCAGACAGGTAAACTGATCTGTCCCCAGTTGGTTTTTGACGCTCGCCAGGCCATTGTGAGTGTGGGGTAATTTACGGGTGAGTTTGTATCTGCCCACGCAAATATCCAAGTCATCATGTACCACGAGTAAATCACTAGCCGGATCTAGCTGGTAAAAATTGGTGATCGCCGCCGCCGCCAGGCCGGAGTCATTCATAAAAGTAGTCGGGTAGGCGATGATGACCTCTTCATCTTGGTAACGGCTTGCCGTCACGAGGGCGTGGAATTTTTTGTTTTCTCGCGGTAATGGCGCCCGCAAGTGCTCGCGCAAAGCGTCACCAAAAAGCCAGCCGACATTGTGGCGGGTATACTGATAATCCGGACCAGGATTTCCCAGGCATAAAATCAATTTGCGCTTCATGGGCACATCTTATGCCAAAAATTACTACTTGTCAAGAACTAATTTTTGTGCTACTATAGAATTGATGAAAGAGAATCCAAAAGCATTGTTACTAGCTGGAGCAATCGCCATCTCTTGTCTGCTGCCGGTAAGACTTGCCGCCGGTGGGCTCGACACACGGATTTATTCTAGTAATCACGCTTACTCTACACCAGACAAAAAACAAACCTCCACGCTGCGTATCGCCATGAAACCGTCCGCAAGCGTGCCCGACTCCGCCATCGAAGTCTATCTTTTTGCCGCCAGTCAAGATGAGACCTCTCACGACGGTATACCAGACTACAATGCCTTTGACATCGACGGGATCACGCTTGAATGCCCGCGGTCTATTCCTGGAGTTTTTGAGTTTGGCTCGCCGCAAATCCTGCCTGCAGACGAAAGCAAATTGGTGCTCAATGAAGGTTTTTACCACCGTCTCATTTGTCCGTATACCGGCACCGGAGACGTCTCACAAGCAGATTTTGGCTTTGATAATGACAACTATCTGACGATCTCCGGACTTACCAATCCTCTAGGCGATCCGAAAAAAGACCCCAGCCAGTTAATCCTATCGCCAATCTGGGTAAATTTCTCGGCGGCGGTGGCTCAGTTGACGATCACGTCTGGCCGCAATGTAGAAATGCTAGCCACCATCTCACCGCAAATTAGCTTGGTACTAGAAGGTTTACCAGGTGGGGAGACTTATTGCGGTGTCATCAATGAAGCCACTACTTCTGGCCGCAAAGCGGCATTCCCCAATGTCATCAATGAGAAATTTAGCAACGTCGCCCAACGTCTCACGGCTACCACCAATATGGCCAACGGTTATGTACTCACCGCCATTCAAGACGATCAAATGCGCCGCACGGATACGCCCGACATCATTTGTAAAGGCGACGGCTCTACCAATGACGGCTGTATTCCTGATAGCCAAGCTCCTGGTATCAGTTCTAGTCAGGCCGTGATCTGGGAGGAACTCAAAACCGCCCGGGGTCTTGGTTTTACCCTCCAAAATGAATACGGCGATGATACCCTTTTTGATTATCGTGATGGCTATCGCACTTTTGCTGACGCGCAAAATGGTGATGAACCAGTAGCGATCATGAAATCCGTCAACGGCCGGCTCGGCGTCAATTATGTCTGCTACCGCGTGGTGGCGGCTGAAGATAACCAGCCCGGGTTTTACGCCAATAATCTTACGTATACACTAACAGCCAAATTCTAATTATGAAAAATATCCTGCGCCAGCTTACTCAAATAATCGCGATCGTCATCGCGCTTTGCTCGAGCATTACTCGGGTGTGTGCCAAAGGTGTTTTCCAAGAATATTACGACGCGAGCGCGAGCACTCAGTTGGAGGCCTACGTGAGCGACTTTGCCGACAAAATCCCGCCACTGCCGCCCACATTGGTGGCTCCTCCTGGCGGCTCTATCCAGACCATCCCGCGGCCTACTTTTGTCTTCAAAGAGGCCATTGATGACAAAGGAATACTGCGCTATACCTTCCACCTAGAAGGTGACATCCAGGGCACAGGCAAAAGATTCAAGTATGAAGAAACCATCGGCATCCACGGCGGTGAAAATGACAAATTCCGCGCTTGGTTTGAAAACGGCTATTATTATGTCCAGCTCAAATTTGACCTCGAACAAGGTAATTACAGCTGGTGGGTGGATGCCCATGACAAAGCCAACCGGACTACGTCACAAGTCTGGACATTCCGCTATAATCTCGTCGGCGCTTGTGAGAAATATTCTCCGTTAGCCGGCGCCAAGCTCATCCGCCCCACTGACGTTACCAATTCTTATGCTCCCGCTATTGTGGTGGAGTACCCAGCTGGCACCACCGCACGACTGGTGGATGTTTACGTGGACGATCAACTGATATTCAATAGCCTGCCACTACAAACTCACACCACCAACAGCTACAGTCTGCAAGTTAGCGATACCGGCTTCACGCTCCAGCCGCTGTCGGCCATCCTGCCTGTCAAAACTGGTAACGCCACCTGGCGGCTCAAAGTCGAACTCATTGACGTTGACGGCTGTAGACGGCAATTCGTCATTGATAACCTCAAATACCTCGCCGGCGGTGAGCCAAGCCAGGCACTCATGCCAATCCTGATCACACCCGAAAGTGACTACGCCAGCCCCCTTCGCCCGCTTGTCTTTTCCTGGCAGGTGTGCGCGGCGCCGGAAACCATCGTTTCTCAGTCCATCACTATTGACGACAAAAAACTCTACTACTTTACCAATAAAGACTCCGAGACTGATGATTACGCTCTCCTGGTAAAAGATATTGGCCGCACGGCCCGTTGCGGCGAGCACACCACCAAGATGACGCTCACCCTCAAAAAACCTGATTTTATCAAATATAATGATCCGGATGACCCGGCGGACTGGCATCGCTGGCTGGTCACCGTTTCGGCTACCAATGGTCTCTCACTAGATTCACGGATGTGGCGATTCCGATATTTACCCGGTGTACAGGGAAAATATTACTGGTGCACTAATACTGCTCAGTGCACCAGCGGCACTCTAGCTGCCTGCTTAGCTTCTGGCAAAAACTGTCACTACGGCTCACAATCCGAGTGTCTTGCTGCCGCTAGTGAAGACTGCAGTAATCACCCGCCAGTGCAAACTTATCACTGGTGTACTGGCGCTAATCAGTGTGCGGCCGGCAGCCTGAGCGAATGCGCCGCCCAAGGCAAAAACTGTTATCTTCATGAAACAGGTACTCAAGGTTACAGCTGTCTGGAACACGCAGACATTGAGTGTCGTGACGTCCATTACTACTGGTGTGCCACGGGCATTAGCTGCAATCGGGGTTATTTTGCTCAGTGCCGTGATAGCGGTCGGCCGTGCTTCCGCCAAAACTCTTCCGAAATCGACTGTGCGAGCGCTTGCGGGACGGCCATCGCCATTGCCGCTGATAATCCCTTCACCGTGTCACCTGAGACGGAGGCTGCCTACCTCGCGATCCCCTATGTTGCCTTTTTTGGCTTACTACCGCTCGGCCTACTGATCATCTTCATCCCGCGCCCAGTTGGCCGCGTCTTTGATAGTCAGACTCATGCCGGCGTGCCGGGCGCGCTTGTGGTAGTGATGAGTTGTGACGGCTATCGTCGCTATGTCAATGCCGCCATCACTGGCAAGCATGGCTTTTTCCCCGGTTTCAAGCTCGCTCCCGGTAAGTACATCATCATGGTCAGCACCCTACAGCATACCTATCCTAGCGGTAAGGATCGTGATGACGGCGTACCAGTGCGTAATTTTTACCTCAAAGAAGAGTTTCGTATTCCTTCCTTCCTTACGCCGACTATCACCTATCAAATCCCCGTTGATTTAGATGAAAACGTCAAGCTTACCAAGGAGCAAAGGCAGGAACGCGAAGGTGCGCATTTACTCGCGCGTAGCGCTCAGGTACTTTCTAGTGTCGCCAATTTCTTCAATTTACTCTGGCCGCTAGCGATGATCCTCACGCTTGCCTTTTTGTTGTGCTACCCCATTCCGCTGCTTTTTATCCTGTTTGCCTTGTACGTGATCGGTTTTTTCCGCCGTATTGCCGCCACCATTCATCCAGACAATGTCCACGGCCAAGTTTTTGACGCCCACGGCCGGCCTCTGCCAGATGTCTCACTGACTTTCACTCAAGAGGCCTACGGTCGGGCAGTAGGCGAGACGCGCACGGACAAGCACGGCAAGTTCAAATTCCATCTGAACCCTGAGCTCATCTACTTGATTACCTCACCCGGCTATCACTTTGTAGAAGCAGATGGTCACACATCCAGCATCCGGGTGGAATTTGGCGACCTTAATTTGGTAGACTTACAATTAGTAGTGACGTCTGTATGATCCCTGCCTTGCCTACACTCATCAATCTCGCCATTATGGCCCTTGCTTCTACCACCAAGGCGCTGGCAATCGAACCGAGTCAGGTGGATGCCGCACTATTTGACGGCGTCACTTGGCTGCTGAGTATCGGCTCGGTGCTTTATTTTGGGATTTTTGTCGTTTTCTTCTTGCTGGATTTCTTTTTTACCCATGGCACCAGATTTTTTGCTTCCAAATTCCGCCATCATTACCAATACAACCGTACCGGTTTTGTCTTTGACACCGCTGATAATACCGGCGTCCCCTTTGCCATCATCACGATCGAGGGCGAAAACGATCAAGGCGCCCCCATAAATAAAACCTGTGTCAGCGATGCTGAAGGCATTTATCCTAGCATCTCTGTGCCTCGTGGGACATACACCGTCAGTGTGTCTCGCCAAGGCTACCGTTTCCCTAGCGCCCAGATCCGCACCCGTTACCTGCCAGAAGAAGAATTTTACCAAGGCACGCCGATCATTATTGCTCGCTCTGGCCAACTCATTGATCCTATTATCCCGATGGATCGGCTTTCTGGGAGCGAAGACACGCCCACCACCGGGCGCAGTTTAGAGCTTTTGATCTGGAAAAAGTGGCAGGGTCTGCGCCGTCTGCAAAAGCCGTCAGAGTACTTTATGCTGGTTTTGTCTCTCATCGGGCTTTTCGTCCATCCGCGTCCCATTTACCTACTGGCGGCGGCTTTTTATACCGCAATGGTCCTTTATCGGCTTTACGGCTATTTGAGCAAACTCACTCTGGCCGGGCGAGTGGAGGATGACTACGGCGAGCCTGTCTCCGGTGCGATCGTTGAGATCGCCAGGGAGGGCGGCCAGGCCGAGCGCGAGATCATCACCGTCAGCGACCACAAAGGTCGTTATCAGGTGCACCTTTCTCCGGGCAAATACCTCCTCCATGCCACCAAAAACGGCTTCATTTCCGCCAATCAAGCCCGCGCCGTCAATATGGACGAACTCGTCACCCTCAAAGATCACGATGCGCACGTCAACCTCAAACTCATGCATACGCCTACTATCACCGAGGATTTCTTTTTTTCCTCTTGACAAAAACGGGGTTTTGTGGTATAATAAAAGCATTAACAATCAGTGCTTCTAGTGCCGGGAATAATAGACGTAGCGGCGTTTTCTACCTTCTGGGCAGAATCCATTGGCGGTTGGACGGCTCCGCCAGAAGCAAACTTGTTGATGTCCTCACTGTTTTGCAAGTATGAACTTTTCAGGGATATAACTTCGCCAAATTTCGCCAAGTATACCACCATGGATTTACGTTTGTCTGGCTTCATTAAATCCAGTGACTGAATGTGCTTGTAGCGACTAGGTAAAACTCGGCTGTATTCTGACATAAGAGTATCTATAATGTCGTGAGCAATCTTTATTGGCTCACGCTTATCTCTTTGTAGCCGTTTTGTTTGCAACTTCTTCACTACATTTGGATATAACCAGACCTGAGCTGAAGCAAATGGTGGTACGTGCAGACTTTTTCGCAACATATTTAATGCATTAAAGTGCTGAATCGGTAAATCTCCGAGATAAACCGGCTTGCCTATCCCTTGTTCTAAAATCACAGCCAGTTGATCGGTATTAATTGCTTGCACAAGTTGGTTATTATACCACAAAGACACATAAAAATACGATGTGATATGATTAATGGGCAAAGTGGGGTTAAGTGCCAAATACGTTCTACCGTCATTATTTTACGCACGCAAAACCCCGCCGGAAAAATACCAGCGGGGGCGAAACTGTAACTAATGAGAAATTACTAACGGGAGGGAAATTAGCGCTTATTAATCGCCTTTTTCCCCCAGAATGTGCACTGCTGACCTGCAGTCAGTGTGACGACTTTCCCGCCAAAAACAGGCCCGGTTTCCATGTCCACTTTCGCAACCCAGGAAGGAACCGTGAAGCTCACTCCTTGGTGTGCCATGAAGACACGACCCTTACCCTTGGAACGATCGACGTCCCAGAACTCTCCAAAACTTTTGAGAGCGGAGAAATTCTTGGAGATGTCGACCTTGGGGGCCGCAACTGCAACAGGCTGACCATTGACGTCAGGCATGGCGACAGGATTCTTCTTTGTGGCGAAGTAGTAAATTGAAAACTGTGCGCCGCGGTAGAGAACGATGTCGTCTTCGATGGCATCTGCTTGCTTCTGCTGGCCGTTGATTGTTCTTTTGCCCAAGAATGTTTGCCCAGGGAAAAGAACCTTTTCAACGTTCTCAGGCAAGCTGCCAGCTTTAATGCGCACTGGCACATCATCGACAGTGACGATAATACCGTTGTCTCCCTGGGTCTCAATAACGCAAAACTCTCTTGCAGAATTCCGGTCTGCCAGGTCTACAACACGTGCGTCGGATTCGCGCTGGATATTCGGGCGTTTTCCGGGTTTAACAGCCTGGGCAAACCAGACTGTAAAATCCTTACCACTCTCCATCCTGATCGTTCCCTCGCCCTTGATTGTCTTGGACGGGGTATTGATCGCTAGGATTATGGTGTCCTTTGGAAGAGTTACTGTTACGGTCTTGGTCATTGTTCCTACCAAGCCGTTGTCGTAACCGCGGACGTTCTTAACGTTCTTCGTGAAGCGTCCCCAAGTGCTGGGATCTTCCACGTCAAACGCGACTTCTTTCGCTTCTTTCTTCTCAGTGGCCTTAACCTCGGCGGTCTGCTCGATCTTGGTCTGAAGTCCGGCCTTTTTTTTGGCCTCCCTTGCAGCCATCATCTCTTCAAAGCTCATTGCGAACGCTGCCGACGAAACCGAAAGAACCATTGCGCTTACTGCTACTACTACCATTGTCTTTTTCATGGAAAAGACCTCCTAAATAGAATTTTTGTGCCTCATGCAGCCCTGCGAGTAAATCTCATTAATGTTACAGAGCTTTTCTCGCAGCGCTCGAAGTTTGAGCGTTTTACTCATATTCGGAGCCGACTGCTCGAAACACTATAACATATTATATCACACAATATCGGATTTGTCAAGAGGCAATTTCCAGGCATACATCAATATCACACTCTATTTTATGATATAATCCTATATCATTTTCACGCTTGACAAATCACACCCGTCGTGCTAAAATGACCACATGTCTAAAGCTCAAACCGCCTCCAAAGGCAGCGTCCTGCCGCTTGCTCCAGTGACCCTATCAATTGTCATACCCGTCTATAATGAGCAGTCACGCCTGGGACTCACGCTAGACGCCCTCCTTGGTGACATCCCCTGGGGGCAATTGCAACTCACCCAGATCATTTTTGTCAATGATGGCAGCCGTGATGATACCGCCAAGCTCCTGCGCCAGGCTAAAACAAAACTGCAAAAGGCCATCGGCGTTAAAGTTCTCATTATTGCTTATGACAAAAACCGCGGTAAAGGCTATGCCATCCGCCAAGGGATGCTCGCTGCCAGTGGTGACTACATCTTGATGATGGATGTCGATGTCTCCACGCCGCTTACGGAGATCGCCCGCTTGCAGACTGGTGTGAAGCACGCTCGCCCGATTATCATCGGCACTCGCAAATCCCGGGTGGTACGGGTGGAAAAAGAGCAGCCTTTTATCCGTGTTTTTATGGGTCGCGTCTATACGCAGCTGGCGCAGTCTATCCTGGATACTTACGTGAGTGATTTTACTTGTGGCTTCAAGCTTTTCCGCCGTGACGCCGCGGGAGAGATTTTTAGCCGGGCGCTGATTGATCGCTGGAGTTATGACAGCGAGATCATGTTTTTGGCTGTACGCCTGGGCTATAAGCCGCTGGAGGTCGCCGTGCGCTGGCGCAATGATGAACGCTCACGGGTGCACATTTTGCGTGATACACTGCGGTCTTTTTATGACCTCTGGCGAATCCGTTTTTATCAGGTGACAGGACGCTATAATTTGCCAGAGAGGATTGGTCAGGGTACCAAGGCCCGTCACAGTAGTGATGACAGCTAAAATTCCTCGCCAAAACCGCATTTGTTGTGATATAATAAGAGACCTAAGCTGGTTAGTAATTAGAAATAGAAAGGATTTAATCACGCTTGAAATGATTAAAGAAAGAAAGTATGGCAGATAAATACGAACGTACAAAAAAACACGTAAATATCGGCACTATTGGTCACGTGGATCACGGTAAGACGACTCTTTCCGCCGCCATCACGACCACTCTGGCCAAGAGAGTTCCCTCTCCACTCAATGTCGCTAAGGGCTACCTCGACATCGATAACGCGCCAGAAGAAGCCAAACGTGGTGTGACCATCAACATTTCTCACCTCGAGTACGAGACCGAGAAACGTCACTACGCTCACATCGACGCTCCTGGCCACGCCGACTACATCAAAAACATGATCACCGGTGCTGCTCAGATGGACGGCGCTATCCTTGTGGTAGCTGCCACTGACGGCCCGATGCCGCAGACTCGTGAGCACATCTTGCTCGCCAAACAGGTGAACGTGCCCAAAATCATTGTCGCCCTCAACAAAGCCGACATGGTGGATGACGCCGAGCTCCTCGATTTGGTAGAAATGGAAGTGCGCGACCTGCTCACCAAATACGGTTATGATGGTGACGAGACTCCAGTGATCCGCGTCTCCGCTCTCAAAGCCTTGGAAGGTGATGAGAAATGGCAAGATGCCATCATGGAACTGATGAACACCGTAGACAGCTACATCCCCGATCCGGTGCGTGATCTGGATAAACCGTTCTTGATGCCGATCGAAGATGTCTTCTCGATCTCTGGCCGTGGCACGGTGGTGACCGGTCGTATCGAGTCGGGTAAGGTGAAAGTCGGTGATGAAGTCGAGATCGTCGGTCTCAAAGATGAAGTCACTAAGACTACCGTTACTGGTGTGGAAATGTTCCGCAAACAGCTCGATGAGGGTGAAGCCGGTGATAACGTGGGCGTCTTGCTGCGCGGTATCGAAAAAGACGGTGTGGAGCGTGGTCAAGTACTCGCCAAACCGGGTACCGCTCAAGCTCACACGGAATTTGAGGCTGAGGTCTACATCCTCACCAAGGAAGAAGGCGGTCGTCACAAACCGTTTGCCAACGGCTATCGTCCGCAATTCTACATCCGCACTACGGATGTCACCGGCGAGATCAAACTTGCCGACGGCATGGAAATGATCATGCCTGGTGATAACGCTAAGATCAGCGTCAAACTCATCGCTCCGGTCGCTATGGCCGAAGGTCTGCGCTTCGCTATCCGCGAGGGCGGCCACACGGTGGGTGCTGGTGCGATCAGCAAGATCATCAAATAATAATTTCGCTTTTGAAATTAAAAAACCGCCCTTCGGGGCGGTTTTTGGTGCGCCGGGAAAGGGGGGAGAGTAAAAAAGGCCTAGAGCAAACCGCCAAAAATAGACATCGTCTAACATTCGCCTGAAAACTGCTCAATTGCAAAATTGATCCCCAAAAACTATTTACAAACGAAAAAAAATAGTGTACAATTGATTCGTGACAAAAAGTATTAAGGGAGAAGTACTAATTATTATGAAAAGTATAAAGAAAATAAATATGAAACAAACGCACCGGAGAGCGTTAACTGCTCTAGTGCTAGCTGTTATCGGGTTGGCAGCTAGTGCCGGTTTCAGACCCCAGACGAAGGCGGACACCACCGCTATGTCTGTCTATCCAGTAAATTCGCGCATGTCCTTCCGCGGCAAGCTCGATGCAGGCAATACGGCCGCCAGCACTATGGCCATCATCAAGACCGGCTACAGTGATGCCAATGCCGTCTATTCTACCTCGTCTGCGCTACTGCAAACCGGCGACACCGTGCGGATTGGTGACGGTGACTATCAGGTGAGCTTTAGTAGCTCTGCGCTCACAGATGCACAAATTGCGCTGCGCACGCCACTTCGCGATGGTGACACTGCCGCTGACACTGCGGTCTACGCCACCATGAGTGCGGACATCAAAGTGGTCTTCAAAGCGCACGAGAAAGATAGCGCCTCTACGATTGATAGCGCTCATCCCGGCCGTATTGAGATCTTAGTGCCGGCATCCCCAGAGTTTGGCACAGGCGACACACAATATGTCCACTACCTGAGTACGGCCGATGGCTTGCCAGATAGCGGCGGTTTTGATTTTGGTGCCGAAAGCCCAGCTACGATCACTGCTGCCGACACCAGTAAATTTAGTAACTGTACCGCCACATCAGCCAAGCAAGCGGCCACGATGATTGGTGCCACGCCCTACCACAAGTTTACTTGTGAGTACACTAGCGCCTTAGAAGCTGATCATGAGTATGCCTTCACGATCACCAACCTCATCAACCCTGCCCCCAAGGCACAGTTTGAAGAAGACGGTCATACGGTCGCTGCTGGTCGCAGTATCGGCTCCGCTGACGCCTACGCCATCCGTGGTTACCAGTACGAATACGGTGCTGGTGGCGTCGCCACGAGCTACAGTGCTATCCGTGAGGCTATCACCTACGTCGGCTTTAGCAACGGTGTGAAAATGACTGTGCGCGTGATGCCGCAGCTTACCTTCAAGATCCAAGGTATCGAGAAGGGCACCGGCGAGACTCTTGCTTGTGGCGGCTTACCAATAGATGTCAGCTCCACTGCTTATGATGTCGACTTTGGTGCGATCGGTAATACCTACTTCACCAGAGCGGCCCAGAAGTTTAGTGTCACTACCAACGCTCCGCATGGTTACGTGATCACCGCGATCGCTGATGATCAGATGCGCCTAGCTGGCCAGACCTGTCCGCAAGATGGTAGCGGTTACTCCTACTGTATCCCGTCTCCGGTGGATAAACTCACACCGTCAGCATGGGTACAAGGCGATCCTGCCACGGGCTACAATTCTGGCTTTGGCTACACGCTCCACGTAGTGAGTGGGGATAATTACCTCAATACTGCTGGTAATTACAACGTGCAAGCGGCGTTTGATTATGCAGATAATCAATACTGGCGCCAATTCGCCGATACCCAGATGCATGACGATGCAGTGCAGCTTTTCAACAATCTGCGCTCCACGAGCAGCGACGAGTTAGAAGTCTGTTACCAGATCATGTCTAACTCCGCCAACGTACCTGGTGACTACATCTCTACGCTCACCTATACAGTGACGGCATCATTTTAAAAAGTAGTAAGATCAAAAATATTGAAGAAAGGAAATAGGAAATGCAAACTGTCCAGAAAAACAAGTTCCTAATCGCCGCTCTCACGCTCGCTCTTGCAGGTGTGATGTCTGCCGGCACTGGGTACGCCCAAGGCTTGGGTGCTGCTCAGACCAATAGAGAAGTAGCGCTCACGGCTGTACCGCCTCGCCTCGGTGATGACTACACCCTTGTGGTCAAACCAGGTCAGACCATCCAAGCTGCGATCGAAGTCCGCAATCCTTCTGACTCTACCGCGGTGGTAGAGACCAGCGCTCGTGACTTCTATGTGGCTGAAGACGGCGAGACGCCAATGCCAGTCGAATCAGGTGACATCAATACGCGCTGGGCCCTGGCCAACTGGATCACCTTGACGCCCAATACAGAAACCATCGAGCCGCGCCAATCCGCCACCATCTTGGTGACGATCACGGTGCCAGAAGATGCTCTCCCGGGCGGCCGTTATGCGATGATCTTGCACAAACCAGTGACTACCGGTAGCAATACCAATACCACTGGCGCTCAGATCAACGCTCAAGTCGGCACACTGCTTTACGTCGTGGTTGACGGTGAAGTGACCGAGCACGCTGAAGTTTCTGACTTCTCGTTTACGCCCAATTTCTTAGAAATGGGTCCGGCCAACTACTCACTCAAGATCCACAATGGTTCCAGTCTCCATATCCGCCCCACCGGCACGATCAAGATCAGCAATATGCTTGGTAAGCAAGTGGGCCAGATCGAGGTAGACAGCCGCAACATCTTCCCAGATAGTGACCGCAACTTTGACGGCACCTGGAATAAGACTTGGGGCTTTGGTAAATACACGGCTGAGTTCACTGGTACTTACGGTACGCAGTCACAAATGCTCAGTGCCGTCACCACTTTCTACATCGTCCCGGTGCGCTTGATCCTGGCGATCATCCTAGCGATCATCCTGGTGGCCGTGGTCGTTGTCGCTACCCGCACGAAGTACTCCAAGATGCTCGAAGTCGAGGAAGAAAAGGTGCGCAAGCTTGACGAAAAGCTCAAGAAGGCACGCAAGAGTTCTAAGTAATTTTACTTGAAACTTTTAAGACCGCCCCGTAAGGGGCGGTTTTGGTGTATAATACCTTTTATGGAAAAAGCCAAAAACGTCCTCGGCCTGATTCTCAAATGTCAGCGCTCCGGTGAAAGGGACTTACTCGTCACTCTCGTCACGCGTGAGCACGGCCGCATCATCACGGTGGCTCGCGGCGTACGGCGCCTCAGTTCCGCCAAGCGCTCCCTTTTAGAAGCCGGCAATCTCGTCCACATCCAACTGATCACCACCAAAAACTGGCCCCTGCTCACTCAAGCCACCTTGGTAGCAGACACTATGAGCGTGCGAGGCGACCTGTCATCCCTGCGCAAATTTATGCTCTTTCTCGAAATTCTCGACCGCCTGCTTGTGAGCGAAGAACTTGAGCCGGACCTTTTCCAAAAAATTCTCTACCTGCGCGAACTCTTGCTACATCACGTGCGCAATGATTTGATCCAGACAAATTTTTCGCAGGTGCTATCTTCCTTGGGATTTAGTGATGACCTGCCCGCTCACCACTCCGTCAGTCAACAAGTCAACAGTATCCTGGATACTCATTTGCGCAGTTTTGAGTACCTTTCTGTCCACTGATCTGGGCCTCATTTTTGTCGGGATTATTTGTTTAATCTTTCATTTCGTGTGGCACGAAATGCTACACGTGTGGCATTACTTTTCACTTTTCGCCTGGAAAATATATCATAAACTGTGTGGCATTTCGGTGTGTTTGTGTGGCACTGACGTATTAGCGTGTGGCATTTGAGTACAAAATTTGTACAATTTTAGCTTGACAAAAATTCTTTTTCCGTGATATAATACAAGCAGAAACCAGTAAGAATTAGCTGAGGAAGGAGAAACTGAGAGAAAAAGGACAAATTTAATGAAAGCCTGGAACCAACAAAAATATATCTTGGAAGGCAATCACCGGCTAAAAGATGGGAGTGACGCACTCTGGCTCTCGGTAATGCTGGCGATTGAGGCGACCTTTTAAGGTTTCTTCTGAGGTTAGTTTTTACTGGTTTCTGGGTCGGAAAGTCGCTCCCATCTTTTGGTCTATTTTCCTCTTACACGCGGAAAGGTTGATATGCCGGGAAAATTTTGGCAGGTCTTTTTGATGGCAACTTTACTTCTCTCTTTATGGAGGGGAGACGGGCACACCACTGGCACAACCAGAGGGGAGGTGCTAGCAGCTACTTCTACTCTCACGACGAAAAAGATCAATGACGTCCAGCTGGGTGAGGTCATCCAAATCGGCTCCACCAAGTTCGTGAAGATCGCCGCCAACCGCTATCAAGCTTTAGAGCCGTACACCTGCGCTGATCCCGTACTCACGTATGCCGGAGCAGTGAAAAATTTTGATTATACTGGTGGGCAGCAGACGTATACGGCGTACGCTGGGTGTCAGTACAAGTTGGAAGTGTGGGGAGCGCAGGGAGGTTCTGGGACGAGAACCGGAGGTTACGGAAGCTATAGCACAGGAACGATCGCTATGAACATCTCGTCACCATTGTATGTTTACGTCGGTGGTGCTGGCACATACTCAGGTAGCGCCAATACTGCTGGAGGCTATAATGGCGGTGGTGGTTCATTATATTCTAATGTCTCTGGGGAACGCGCTTCTGGCGGCGGGGCGTCGCATATTGCTTTAGTTTCTGGTTTGTTGCCAAATCTGTCTGCACATAGTAGTGACAACACAATTGTAACGGTTGCTGCTGGCGGTGGAGGGGCGGCATATTATGCTTCAGATCAATATGGTGATGGCGGACATGGAGGGGGAATTAAAGGAAACGATGGCACTCAAGGCGGCACTCAAACATGCGTAATTGGTAGGGGAGGCACGCAGTCAGCGGGTGGAGCTGGGGCGGCCAATGGCACTTTTGGTAAAGGAGCAGACGCGATTAAAACATATTCTGACTCCTCATGGGGTGGAGCTGGCGGAGGTGGTGGATATTATGGCGGTGGATCGGCATTTAATAATGTCGGCGGTGGCGGCGGCTCCGGTTACATCGCCTCATCCAACCTTATTTCTGCGGCCGGCGTCACTAAGCACATGACGTGCTATAACTGCGCGACTTCCACCGCTGACGCTACCCGCACGCAATCAAATACTTGCGTGAGCGGGGCGGCGACGGCCGATTGCAGCAAAACGGGGAATGGCTTTGCCAGGATTACCCGCCTCAACTAGTAAGAACTTCTCCCCTTTTGGAGGGGAGACAGGCGCACCGCAGGTGCAGCCAGAGGGGAGGGGAATAACGAATTGACACTTACTTCTCTTTCTACTTTTTAGATGTTTGCGCCCCCGGAAGGGGGCGCAAGGTTTTTACCACTAAAATATTACCATTTCTATGGTATAATATCACAATGCTAAACATAAATACTACATTGGCTTTGGATCGGAATTCACTACACCGGAGTGTGTATGGCGACGACGTCAATTATAAACCATCATTACCGACAAGAGACGAAATCATTGTCAAATTTCACGAAGCATGCGAGGATGTCACACATGGAAGAGTCTATCCTGCTGAGCAAGTGCATGCAGACCTGCGTGGCGAGTTTAAATTATAATGAAATATCACATCGTTTATACTGCCAGAGCTAAGGCAGACATCCGTCTTTTCGAGCAATCGACATTGAGCCATGGCTTTCTCGTGCCCCCTTGACAATTACCACTTTTTTGCTATAATAAAGACGATCTTTGACATGGGGATGTAGGCTTTGATGTAAAAGTTACCTCTTTCTGGCCTTGCGTTTTTGATCCACAAACGACAAAATAGATCACCAATTAACTGCCGACAAAGTCGCCAGTAAAGCAAAGAGTTTGCTCCTCGACACCACCGGTGCCATCGCAGACGCTTTCGCTCCTCAAGCTTACGCTTTCGTAAGTTAAGGCATTCAGGGACAAATTTTTATCGTCGGTTTGCCCTGGGTGAAAACACAGCCGATACGCATCCGTGCAGAGCAAGCGTGCTGCACTCATGTGTAATTAAGTCGCTTAGGAAGCCAGCAGCAGTTCGTTAATTTATGCCTGGTTTCACACTACAAGTTAACTATCACGGTAGAAAGTGAGACGGTGCTATTTACAGACACGGGTTCAACCCCGTCATCTCCACCTTAGCGGCCGGTACGAGTTTTGATGAGATTTCTCACCCGCTCGTACCAGTCACGATTTTGCTCAATTAGTTCCCAATTCAGCCACGAAATCGAATTATCCTGCGTGAAGGCATTATTATTACCGCCCTGCGTGCGCCACATCTCGTCACCCATGAGCAGGAGCATGATCCCCGGCACACGTGCTGTCAGCTCTAGCATTTCAAAAGCTTTGTGCTGGCGGGTAAAATTTATCCCTGCATCTTCTGTTTCTCCCTCTACACCGTAATTTTTGGCGTAATTATCATTAGAGCCGTCACTATTGTAATAGCCGTTTTCTTCATTATGTTTATATTCATAAGAGACGGTGTCGCGCAAAGTAAACCCGTCATGCACGGCGGCGTAATTGACAGACATCGCCGGATTTTTGTGATAAAAACCAAATTCCGGTGCCTGGCCGCGCAGATGCGCTTTCACGTTTTCTGCTTGGGTGCCAAAATTGACAAATTGCCGCACTCGGTTTTTCCATTCACCGTTCCATTCAAACCAGCGCTCGCCGCCAAAACGTCCCTGCAACATTAGTCCGGTCGCATCCCACGGTTCAGCCATTAATTTGAGATGGCGCAAGATCGGACTTTGATTGATCTGATGGATAATTTCTGGCGTATGAGTAAAACCAAAATCAGTATAGTAAAAAATCGCACCCAAATCAAAACGAAAACCGTCCACATGAAATTCCTGCGCTAGATATTCAAGCGAATCGACGATCAGTCTTGCTCCTGCGGCCGTGCCGGCGTTAAAAGTATTGTCGCATCCAGAATAATTAAGGTAATAATTCTTGTTGGCGGGCGAGAGCAAATAGTAACTTTGATTGTCGATCCCGCGCCAGGAAATGACGGGGCCGTTTTCATTAGCCTCGGTTGTGTGATTGTACACCACGTCTAAAATAATTTCCAAGCCAAGCTCATGCGCCTTCTTGACCAGTTTTTTAAATTCGGATAAATACTGGCCGCCGCCACGGGCAAAGTATTCCGGTTGGAGCGCAAAAAAAGACAGCTGAGTGTAGCCCCAGTAATTTACCAGTTCCTCGCCGGCGGGGTTTTGCCGGGGGACGTCATCATCAAAAGCTTGGATCGGCATCAGTTCAAGCGCCGTCACACCCAAATCCCGGAAGTATTCTAGCTTCTCCGTGAGTCCCGCAAACGTCCCCGGGTATTCCACACCGCTGCTAGGGTGACGGGTAGCGCCGCGCACATGTAACTCGTAAATCACAGACTTTAGCGGATCGTGATGTGGCAGCTGGTCGCTACCCCAGTCAAAGTGATCATCACCCAGTACAATCCCGCGCAGACAACAGCGGCTATTGTCTCCCGGTAAACATGCGCGCTCGCGGTTGTAATATTTTTTGTCTACGGCTCTGGCGCGCGGATCAAGTAATACCTTTTCCCAGTCAAAGCGGTTACCGGGCTCGCTCGGGCCGTCTACCCGGTAGCCATAGCGAGCATCAGCCTTGAGACCTTCTACTTGTACGTGCCACACTTTACCCGTTTTATTTTTGGTCGGCGAGAGATTAATCACTTGCGTGGGGCGGCTGGAGTCTGGATTTTCCCAGATCACCAGTTGTACTTTCTCGGCCCTGGCCGACCACAGGGCAAAATTGACGCCGTATTCATTTACACTCGCGCCCAGAGGTTGATGCGAGCCTTCACTGATTTCATGGCGTTTATAGTAAATTTTACTCATTTGCCTGCTCATTTTATCATTTTTCATTATATAATACAAGGCAAATGCACATCAATATCATCACTGGCTGTCCGGAATATTTTGGCGATAATCTGCGCGCTTCTATCCTTGGCCGAGCGCAAGCCAAAGGCCTCGTCACAATTGATGTCATCAACTTGCGCGATTTTGCCGATGGCAATCGCAAAAAAATTGTCGATGATGCTCCTTATGGCGGTGGGCCGGGGATGATTCTCAAAATCGAGCCCATCGTCCGCGCGCTAGACTTTTTGCAAAGTAATGATAAACGGGGTGTAGTTTACCTCACCAGCGCCAGGGGTGTACTTTTCACTCAGGCTACCGCTGCCTCTTGGTCAAGTTTGCCGGTTTTGACACTGATCTGTGGGCATTTTGAAGGCGTGGATGAGCGCATTACTCATTTTATAGACGGGCAAATTTCTCTGGGACAATTTGTCCTTACTGGTGGTGAACCAGCGGCGGCCGTGATGATTGATGCTACTGTCCGCCTGTTGCCGGGAGTCTTGGGCAATAGTGATAGTCTCACTCAAGAATCATTTACCGGCAACACTTTAGAATATCCCCAGTATACTCGTCCGGCGGATTTTCGCGGCTTGCGGGTGCCGGATGTCTTGCTATCTGGCGATCATGGTGCCGTCGCCGCTTGGCGAGCCGAGAGACAAAAACCGCTTTCCTAAAATTGCCACTAAAAATTACCCATTTTTCGGGTATAATATACCAACTTGTAAAGTTAAAAGAAGTTAAAAGTATAAAGGAAATCATGCTACCGGCGCTCAGTCTGCCAGCACCAGCACTTTACATTTTATACCGTCTCAAAAAAGCCGGCTACGAAGCTTTTTTGATCGGCGGCAGCGTGAGAGATGTGCTCGCCAATGCTTGGGGCTATTATACTAATCCCAAGCGGATCGACTGTGATGATTTTGACTACACCACCAATGCTGTGCCCGAGCAGACGATGGCTGTTTTTCCCAAAAGCTTCTACGAAAATTCCTTTGGCACTGTCAGCGTCACTCCTGGAGATCTGCGAGAATTAATGGGTTGGCCTCGTGAAC
Source organism: Patescibacteria group bacterium (assembly GCA_045541795.1). Lineage (GTDB taxonomy): Bacteria > Patescibacteriota > Microgenomatia > UBA1400 > PJMF01 > RGIG2560. Next base: position 21,515 of record JAZQJV010000018.1, read on the forward strand.
TGCCAACAGAACAAGCCATGCCACCAGAAGCGCCAGACCGCATCCCGATTTCTGGGGCTACCCGAGTCCATGAATCTTTATCGCTGCCAGTACGCCAGCCGCCGGCCGAAAAACTCAAAAATTTTGAGATTACCACTTTCCGTGTTGGCGAAAAGTATGAAGTCAACAATCGTCAGCCCAGTAGTCTTTCCTGGGGCAAAACAGTGCGCGAAGACCTTACTCGTCGTGACTTTACCATTAATGCTCTTGCGCTCACGCTGCCTTTATCCAAGCTTGAAGAAATTTTTGCCGCGCCGGATTTTCCGGCCGAAATTCACGTAAACGGGAGTGATTATTCTTTGATCGACGAGTATCACGGTCTTGATGACCTGCACGACAATCTCATTACCACCATCGGTGATCCAGATAGTCGTTTCCAAGAAGATGCCCTTCGGCTGATGCGGGCGGTGCGCTTAAGTGTCCAGCTCAATTTTGCCGTGGAGGAAAAGACTTACCAAAGCATTTGCCGTAATTCTCGGCTGCTGTCTACCATTAGCGGTGAGCGGATCCGTGATGAGTTTCTCAAAATCCTGGCTAGTGACTATCCCAAAGAAGGCATTCAACTTTTGGACGAGACGGGCTTGCTACCATACATCCTCCCCGAACTCCTGGAGGCCAAGGGCGTGGAACAGTCTGGTCATCATCTTACAGATGTGTGGGTACACTCGCTGGATGCGCTGGCTAATTGTCCCAATCCCGATCCTATAGTGAGACTAGCTACGCTTCTGCATGACGTCGGCAAACCGGCTACTAGGGCGCGCGCTCACGGCCAGTATACCTTTTATAATCACCAAGTGGTAGGCGCTCACATGACCAAAAAAATCTGCGCCCGGCTCAAGCTATCGCGCGAACAGACAAGTCGAGTTTTTCTGCTGGTGCGGCATCATATGTTCCATTATTTACCAGAAAATACGGATGCTTCCATCCGCCGCTTTATGCGGCAAGTGGGACTAGAAAATCTCAATGACATCCTTGATTTGCGTGAGGCTGATAGGCTGGGCAGTAATGCCAGAAAGACTAGCTGGCGCCTGGAAGAAATGAAACAAAGAATGATTGCTCAACTTCACCAACCGCTGCAAGTGCGCGATTTGCCCATTGATGGCCACGATTTGATGGAAAAATTCCACCTGAAGCCCGGGCCGATTTTAGGCCGTGTCCTTAATGCCTTACTCGAGCAAGTACTAGAAGATGAGGCTTATAATGATCGTGATAAACTTCTCCAGCTTGCCGGCGAGCTGATCGCCAAAGAGAGGTCCGGTGAGCAGATTGCCTCCGCCAAAACGGCGTAAGTGTGGTATAATATCCTTCTCAGGCCACCTTAGCTCAGCTGGTAGAGCGGCGGTATCGTAAACCGTAGGTCCGGGGTTCGAATCCCCGAGGTGGCTCCCAAGTTTTTCAAAAACAGTCAACAAAAAACCGGTAATCAAACCGGTTAAATTAATCATTTGTGCCCAAGACAGGGGTCGAACCTGCACGGCCTTATCGGCCACTGGCTTCTGAGACCAGCTTGTCTACCAATTCCAACACCTGGGCAGACACTCACGTATTATACCACAAAAATTACCAATTTCTGCCGTGATTTGTCAGATAACCGCGCTTCACACGCGAATGAAACCAAACTCAGCATCGTTTTCCCTTTTCATGTGGTATAATAAATACACCGAAAGATGATAACAAAACAACTAGAGAGGAACTGTAGCGAGAACATGACAATCATCACACAAAATGAAAACACATGTGCGGCTCGACGGCTTGCTTGTGCGCGCGATAGAGCAGATGATCTTGCTCGGAAAAAGCGCATGAGATGAATTAGGTAGCCGGATGGTTCCCTGTTGTCGAGTTGTCGTCTTTCGGGCCGAGCGAAGGAAGCGTTAGCGACCGGATCGTCTGCTCTTAGTATCTGCAGACATCGCCCGGGCTTAGTAACTAGTAATGAAAGGCGGATATGACGCACTTTTTGCGGCGGGTCTTTTTGGCGGCTACTTTACTTCTCCCCTTGCGGAGTGGAGACAGGCTGGACGAAGTCCAAGCCAAGAGGGGAGGGGCAGGCATAGTTGAGGCCGCCACTTCCACCCTCACCACTAAAAAAATCCGCGATGTTATCCCTGGTCAAACAATCCAAGTGGGCGCGACTAAGTTTGTTAAAATTGCCACCAATCAATACATGGCAGTAGATACATATATCTGCGCCGATCCCGTACTCACGTACGCTGGCGCTAGTAAAAGTTTCACTTATACGGGAAATTACCAGACATACACTATTTACGCTGGCTGTCAGTATCAATTGGAAGTCTGGGGAGCGCAGGGAGGTAATGAAGGCCGGGGCAATTATCCCGGCGGCTATGGCGGTTATTCTACCGGTAAGTTGACGTTATCTGTGACTACGCCTTTGTACATTTACGTTGGTCAGGCCGGCACCAAAAATACCACTGCTGCCAGCTGGAATGGTGGCGGCGGTAATAAAACTGCTGGTGAAGGTACTGGAGGTGGCGCATCTGACTTCTCGCTCAAAAGTGGTACCTGGAATAGTGCCAATCACTTGTACTCTCGGATTTTAGTTGCCGGTGGAGGTGGTGGCCGCGGCTGCGATAACGGTAATACTACCGGTGTGCTCTACGGTGGAGGTACTACAGGGGGAGATGGCGGTGGTTATTACAGCTGCTACGGTGGCGGTTACCCTGGTACACAGACAGCAGGCGGCGGTATCCGTACCTGCAATAATATGTATGCTCAAGCCGGCAGCTTTGGTATCGGCGGGACTGGTTATGGCCAGTGTGGCGGTGGAGGGGGTGGGGGGTGGTATGGAGGCGGTGGGGGCATTGGTAAAGGCGGCGGTGGCGGTAGTGGTTTCATCTATACAGCCGCTACAGCTACAAATTGTCCCAGCGGCTGTCTGCTGGATCCGAGTTACTACTTGAGTGACGCTGTCACGTCTGGTGGTAATGTTTCCTTTCCAAAGCCCACAGGTGGCAGCGAAACTGGTCACACTGGGGCTGGTGCCGCCCGCATCACCCGCCTCAACTAGTAAGAACTTCTCCCCTTTGGAGGGGAGACAGGCGCACCACAGGTGCAGCCAGAGGGGAGGGCATAAACGAACTCGACACTACTACTCTTTCTACTTTTTAGATGTGCTGCGCCTCCGGATGGGGGCGCAGATGTTTTTGCAAAATGTTTATCTTTCATTTCGTGACATGAAATGCTACATGTACGGTACCACGCAGATAACTACTGCATGAGTCTATTCTACGATAGCGTCACTTGTACTTTCCTTCGCCATTGGTTCACTCTCATCTTCCACGTGTACTTCAAACTCGAACGGCTTGAGTTTTTCATTGTAGTTATCACTACTTGCCTTAAGTGCTATTTTTATATCGTCAAATTCTAGACGGGGGAATGTCAGAACGCCATCAGTAACATTTCCCGGCAGTAAGTCATCAGTAAGCTCTGGATAATCTGCATGATAGTTACTTTGATGCTCATATTGTCTAGCATTTTGTGTAATGGTAGAACTATACTTATAAATGCTAAACTCGTCACTGCCGTTATTGACTACTGAAATATACAAACGCGTCTCATCATCGGCAAATTCTATTTTTTCCAATGTCACTTCATAACCATATTGAATCTTCGTTTCATTGACAATAACTTCTTTTCTAGTTTTACTGAGCACATCCTGATACGAAACCTTTTGCAAGGTATTAGCCTTTACCATTAAATGTCTCACTGTACCGCCCAGTCTATTTTGCCCAACGTTTTCGCCAACGATTACTCCATCTACTTTTACATAGTCGTCACTCTCTAATTTAATGGCCGTATTGGGATAAAAAACGTCAGTGGGTTTTTCTGATTTTTTAGAGTCAGCCCACATTTGTAAGTATATACCGTCGCTATCCTGTTCAACCTCGGCAAATATTCTGCCTTCCAGACGAATCTTGCGTCCTTTATATGCTTTCGGATTAGAATAAACCGCTGGCAATTCGTCTTCGGCCACATAATTATCATTTATCACTTCAGTCGGTGTGGGTGCATTATCCAAAATATCTACCTGTCCAGTTTCATTTTGCTGCACCTGAATTTCAGTCGGCACTTTTGCTGTCTTTACGGCGTATCCGATTATCACCAATACCAGCAATACGGATAATCCCGCAATAATAAATGTTTGAGACTTGCTCTTTTTTTCCAGTGCAGCAATTCTAGATTCTACATCAACTACTTTAGATTTGTTTTCTTCCATATTTCCTTTCTTTAATATTTACCGAAAAAGATCCTTAATGCTAAACGTCGTCCTGTGATAGATCCTGTTGTAAGCAGCCTTCTTGGGATTGGTGATAAAACCCCAACCTCTGGGCATCTTTGCCCCCATGCTGTGTCGCACAAAACGCTTAAACGAAGTCCGTGCAGCCACATTGATTTCTTAAATGATGGTGTGCGCATACCAAATTTCATGGCACCCTTCCTAATTTATCTTGTATGCCGCCGTGGTGCGAGCACATTCCTCTGTAATCTGGTTTACTGGCATCATCTTGGTAAGAAATACTGCCGTCCTTACAAATTGCCTTGAGCGGCAGTTGGTCGTTTACCGGGCCATTAGTATCTACTGGCGATGAGTTAGAAGTGTCACTGCTTGCAGGTGTCTGCGGTTTTGACTCGGTCACGACACTCGGAGCTGGCGTGGGTGTAGGTACAGGAGTTGGCTTAGGAGTAGATATTGGCGTCGGCTCCGGCGTGGGTATTGGAGTTGGTTTTGGTGTCGGGGTTGGAGTTGCCTTGCGTTGTGAGTTATTCTTTAATCTACCAATCTCGGCATTCTTATTAATCAATGCTTGCTTCATTTCTAAGTTTTTGTTTTGCTGACTTGCGTCATTAAAAAACGTACCCAAGAGAAATAAAATACAAATTGCCAAAACACAACACAAAACTGGCCATCTCGTGGCAAGCAAAATTTTTAGTCCACTTTGAAATCCTGATCCTGTTTCATTCTCTTTTTTTACTTCATCGCCGCATGACGAGTGAATCTGTTGGGGGGGGGGTATTCTTTGCTCTCATGTATACATTATAGCACAACAAATGATGAATTTTTGCGAAATTTAAGTGTTATAATACCTCCAGCAACCAAAACAGAAAGCGCACATGCAAATTGAAAAAATCTATCTTGATATGGATGGCGTGCTCGCCGATTTTGATCGTGGGATGATGGAGCTTTGCGGCATGGATATGAGCAAGCAAGACACCACCGATCCAGACGAACGTACGTGGATGTGGGAGCTCGTCCGCCGCACAGATCATTTTTATGCGCGCTTACCGCTGATGCCGCATGCCCAGGAACTTTTTGCTCGCACCTACGGCCGCTATGGCGATCGCTGCGAGATCCTGACTGCCTTGCCCAAACCAGAGCGCCAAGTACTCACTGCGCACGACGACAAAATTGCTTGGGTGCGACAATACCTGAGCAGTCAGATCGTTGTCCACACCGTGCAGCGCGAAAGCAAAAAAGATTTTGCACGAGGCCCCGGCTACATCCTCATTGATGATTTCAGCAAAAACATCACCGCGTGGCAGGAAGCCGGCGGCACGGGCATTCATTATACCGATTACCAAAAAGCCGTCAACGAGCTGGCGGCCATCGAGCAGTCACGCTAAACTCACAAGCAGCCGCTATTTGACATTTTGCTCAATAGTACTATAATAAATACATGCATTACACAGTAAAAGAAATAGTAAATATTTTATGGCTTCCTCTTGTCATATTTGATGTAGCGCTTTATGTGCTGCTAAAATATAAATCGTTTTACGCTTGGCTGCTCGGCAAGGCGGGAGAATTTCACGTAAAAAACGAACTTAAGAAACTGCCTGCACACTACATTGTATTAAATGACATCATGATTGCGACTGGCGATAAAACAACACAAATAGATCACATCGTAGTTTGTCCATCAGGAATTTTTGTCATTGAGACTAAGCATTATCACGGCATGATCCGCGGCAGTGACAGCTATGAATACTGGAGACAATATTTAGGAAAGAAGCGTTTTCAATTCTACAATCCCACCCGCCAAAACTACGGCCACATATTAGCTTTGAGCAATGCTCTACAGCTACCGATAGAAAAATTTACTTCCATTGTATGTTTCACTGCGCCGGTGAAACTAAATGTGCAGTCTCGTTTGCAAGTGATTTATTTACGAGATCTTCTCAGTACACTGACAAAATACCAGGATACTATTATTGATCACCCGGAAACAATAGCAAATGCCATCCAGCAATTAAATATTACTGATCCTCAAGCACGTCGCCAACACAAACAATCATTAAAAGTCAGTCATTCTAAAAATTAGCACTCTCGTCATCACTCTGCTAACGTTTTCACGGCAATCAAAAAACACCTATTTACCGCAATTATTTCATTTATTGTACACAATAAATACTCAATTTCCATTTCATGTTTCTACCGAATAGGTGTTTTTGCTTACCGAATAAGTGATAAAAACTACCGGATAACTGCAATTTGCTTCCCTTACACATCAATAATCTCGACTTCAATCATCGGTTCGCGTTGGATGATTTTGTAAAGCGCTCGACTCAGACCTCGCTCAATAAGCCGTTCACATTTATCCCGCTTTTCGCTGCGGTGTTCCATGAGCAATTCTCCCGCCCGCTGCTGGATAAACTCGATCACATCGTCTGCATCTTTCATGAAGACAAATCCTCGTGAGATGATCACCATATCTTTGAGCGCAAAGCCAAATTTATTGATCCGCACTTTGCCGGCTTGCTTTTGGTCGCGGTAATGTTTAATCAGCACAATGATGATCCCAGATTGTCCCAGCACTCGTCTATCAGAAAGTACTACTGGTCCTACATCACCGATCCCCAGCCCGTCCACCACTTGCGGCCGCAGTGAGACATTACTCACTTTATGTACTCGACCGTCCGGGAAAAGCGCGATCATATCACCTTCACTCGGCAAGATGATGTCTTGCGGCGCATAGCCCAAAGGCCGTCCCACCATTTCCCGGTATTTAGCGCGGTGACGATTATTGCCGCCGATCGGCATGATTTTTTTGGGCGCGATCCTTTGTGCTAGCTCTACCAGTTCTGGCCGGCGCGCATGACCAGATTGGTGTACGCCTGGTGTCACCGCTGGATAATAGGTCTCGATATTATTGATACTAAGTGTATCCACAGCCCCAAAATACGTCAGCTCATTACCTGGGATCGCATCAGCTGAAAAAATCACCCGGTCTTGCGGCTGGAGGGTAATTTCTTTGTGTTCGCCATAAATCGCCCGCACTAGTGACGACCCTTCCTGCCCTTGACTCCCGGCGATCACGATCACCAGCTCTTTGTCTTGATAATCCTGAATTTCTTTCTTGTCAATCAGTACGTGCTTGTCGTCATTCAAAAACCCTAGCTCCATCGCGGTATTGACGTTTTGCTCTACGCTGCGACCCACTAGCGCCACTTTGCGCCCCAAGCTGGTGGCGGCATCCATTACTTGTTTGATCCGGTGGATGTGTGAACTCATCAGCGTCACCAATACTTTACCTTTCGCACCAGCAATAGCTTGCTGCAATACTGGCCCCACACTGCTTTCGGATCCCACGCGCTCTGCCTTTTCTACGCCCAGACAATCAGTCAGCATCAGCGCCACGCCCTCAGCTTTGATGTTTTCCATCATCTCATAATCCGGCAATTTACCATCTACCGGGTGCTCGTCAAATTTGAAATCAGAACCATGATAAACGTTACCGGCCGGCGTTTTGATCAGATAATGTTTGGTGTCTGGCACTGAGTGAGTAAGCGCCACCGGCGTGACCAAGAAATATTTACCAATTTCGAGTTCTTGACGGTCTTTAATCACTTGGATATGTTTGGTATTGCCCACATCCATGAGCCGATTCATGGCAAAGCCCGCCGTCAGCTTGGAAGCATAAATCGGAAAATCTGGCAATAAAGGAATCAAGTATGGCAACGCGCCGATGTGATCATCGTGACCATGCGTCAGCAGCATTCCCACGATTTTGTAACCTTGTGTGAGTAACTCTTGCAAATAAGTAATATCTGGGATCACAATATCCACACCCGGCATTTGCAGATCTGGGAAACCGATCCCGCAATCCACGATGAGAATTTCACCCTGATACATGTATAAATACATATTTTGCGTGACGTGCTCTATCCCGCCGATCGGGAATATTTTTAATGCATTAGTGCTGTTTTTGTTATGATGCGACATAGTTTACCTTTTTCTCATCTGCAATTTCCTCTATTATACCTCAAGTTTTTCGTTTATAATATGACAAATGCAAAATGATTTAAAATTGCCCGCGGAAACTCTTCACAAGGGCCAAAATGGAAAATTATTAATTATCGGCGGCTCTAGGCTTTTTCATGCCGCCTCGCTTTGGAGTGCTCAGGTGGCCGCTCATCTTGTCGACATGGTTTTTTATGCTTCCACTAGTGAAAACAACGTCTTCGCCAAAACCGCCAAATCCAATTTCCGCGACGGGATCGTCGTGGAGCGAGAAGCAGTGCTGGATTATGCGCGTGAAGCTGATGTCATTTTGCTCGGGCCGGGCCTGACTCGTGGCGAAAAAAATACCGTTTTACTGGATGAATTAATCAGCAGTGGTCACAATCTCACCCCTGATCAGTGGCAAAATGATACCTATTTGCTTACCAATTGGCTGCTGGCCCATTTCCCCGAAAAAAAATTTGTCCTGGATGCCGGCGCCTTACAAATGTTGGAAACCAAATATTTGACTCCCGCTTGCATTTTGACGCCACACCAGCTAGAGCTAGAACTCATCCGCGCCAATGCTGCCGGCAGCGATGCGGGGAAATTAGATACGGTCACGCTGCTTAGCAAAAATATCGTCGATGAAGTGTGGCAGGGTGGGCAATGCCTTGCGCGGATCACTGGCGGTAATGAAGGCCTCACCAAGGGTGGCAGCGGTGACGTCTTGGCCGGTCTGGTAGCCGGACTTTACTGCTATAATGACGCTGTCACTGCTTGCCGCTGGGCTAGTCGGGCACTCAAAACTGCCGGCGATGAATTATATGTAGACTGGGGGCCTTTTTATACCACCACGATGCTTTGTGAACGCGCCCCGGCTACATTGTGGAGACTGATTAATGCGCACGCTTGAACCTTGGGAAATCAATCATCTACTACGTGCTGGTTGGAGTCAGCAGCAGATTGAGCAGTTTGCGACCCGTGATGACTCGACGCCTATAGAATACGTCACGGGTACGGCCGAGTTTGCCGGTTTACAGCTGGCTGTCAATCCTTCAGTTTTAATTCCTCGCCTCGAAACTGAAACCCTACTGACATTAGTGACGAAAAAGTTTCCCGCAATGTCGGCATTGACTTTTGTAGACGTGGGTACGGGTAGCGGTGCCCTGGCAATTGCTTTGGCGCGGCACTTTACCAGCAGTCAGGTTTACGCTTTGGATATTAGTGCTCCGGCTTTATCACTTGCCCAGCAAAACTGTGATACTTACCACGTCCGCGATCAAGTGACCCTGCTGCGCAGCAATTTGCTGGAGCAATTACCACTGCTTGCAGACGACTGGGTACTAGTGGCCAATTTACCCTATATTCCCACCACGGATTATTTACACCTAGACGCCAGCGTGCGCACTCACGAGCCGCGGCTGGCACTCGATGGGGGAGAGGACGGCTTCGGGCTGATCCGCACTCTTTTAGATCAGGTCATCGCTCGCGTACATTGGCCGCAAGCCGTTTTTTTGGAAGTTGATCCCAGCCATACTTTGGCGTTCGTGCGGCCCTACTCGCAGTTTGCTTGGGAGAGGATTAATGATCAATTTGATCGGCCGCGGTTTTTAGTCGGCACGAAGTTGCCAGACCAATCTCTGCTTTCTCGTGGTATAATAACGCACAGCAAATAAATTAGAAAGTTAAAATGGCGACAGATTTTCATTTTGAAATTACCCAAGAAATTGGTGTCCTTTCCAGTTCTCCTAGCGGTTGGAGTCGGGAAGTTAATCGTGTGTCGTGGAACTCCGCTCCCGCCAAAGTCGATATTCGTGACTGGTCACCGGATCATTCCAAAATGGGCAAAGGCATTTCCCTCAATAATGAGGAAGTCGCGAAGCTCAAAGAAATTTTAGCCGGACTGTAAGCACTTTTTAAAAGTCAATAAAAACGTTAGCAGAGTAAGCACGCGACTGCTAAAAAAATTATACCACAATACTCATTTGTAAAACGTTATCACTAATTATCAAAAAACCCCGGCAAATGCAAGATCCGCACACCGATAAATTCAATAATCGTCACCGAAAACACGATAAATAACAGCGCAATGACAGAATTAGTGATCCGCTCGCGCGCTTCTTGCAATACCTGTGTGTTGCCGCGCGAAGTGAGCAGTTTGAATGAACCAATTAAAATCTGTACCACCACCAAAAAACCACCGATGCCCAGCATAAATTCCAAAAGCGATTTGGTGGCGTCTAAAGGATTAGTGGGCACACAGCCGATCGCCGTCCAAAAACCTTGCGCCTCTTTGTCACTACCGCTAGGACCAGTTTTTGAGCCATACATACACTCATTGCAGGCATTTCGCCCACTTTCCGGCAAATGCGAGCAGGGATTGTAATCTGCCCCTCCACTCGTGCCGGTAGGAGTGCCATCGGCTGCCATCACTACGCGCGCCGCCAGCATCACACCCACCATCATCCCGGTGAGTAATGATTTGATCAGCTTAGCTCCACGTTTTTTGCGCATATGCCGTATTATAACTCATTTATGCCGAAAATTGCAAGGCTGTTTTGATAAACTTGCTCCAAATCCACATTTAAGTTTTCCTGCAAAAACTGCGCTGTGTGGACGATAAATTCCGGCTGGCATTTTTGGCCGCGCACCGGCTCTGGGCTGAGGTAAGGGGCATCTGTTTCTATCAAAAGCCGCTCGGACGGCACCATGCCCGCGAGCGCTCGCAAGTTGTGGGCTGATTTGAAAGTGACATTACCAGCAAAACTCACAAAGCTATGCGGCAGTGCCAAGATCCGCCGCAGGTACGCCTCAGATCCAGAAAAACAGTGAAATATCAACGTTTTATCAGCGGCACACCGCTCCACACTATCTATCAGCATCATGTATGCTCCTTGCGGATCGTCCACGCGGTCAGCATCGTCGCGCACATGGAAAATAATTGGTTTATCGTCTAGGCAGGCGCGCTCTAAGTGTCTGAGAAAAAACTCATACTGTCCCAGCCTGATCATGTCGCTACGGTGCTCGTGAGCCTTGAGCCGGTAAAAATCCAAACCAATTTCACCCCAAGCATCATACTCACGTCCCCGTATGAGATCGTCAAGATCGGCCAAAAGTGTCAGCCCTGTATACGCCACGGTGCCAAAAAAGTAATCATTTTCTATGATCGCTTGAGTGATGACGTCTGGATGAAAGCCCACGCTTGCGCGGAAGTAGTCAGGTTTTACCTGGCGCAGCTCCAATCCCCCAGCGCTGGAGTCCAAATTTGTGCCGACAATCACGGCGTGGCTTACCCCGGCATTTTGCGCTGCTTGCTGATACATTTCCCAATCGTCGACAAAAGGTGGTAAATTGTAATGGACATGAGTGTCAAAAACCTTGGGCATCACTGACTTTCTCATCTATTTTGATCCGCGGGAAAAGTGGCGGCAACGGCATGATCCGCCGTGGATGGAAGTGACCCAAAATTGTCTGACTGGTGTGCGGCATAAACACTCGCAAGTCAAAAGCCATGGCCAAAAAGTCCGTCAAAATTGGCCCTAAGATCCGTTTTTTCTCATCCACATCCGTGATCGTCCACGGTTTGGTCTGCGAGAGGCGTCGGTCTAGTTCTGCCAAGCGATCCAAAATCGTTTGTAAGGCGTCACTGGGGTTATACGCCTCCATTGCCGCCGCAAAATCTGGTGTAAATTTTTCCTCCACCGCCAGATCCCAGCCCGTCTCTACGCTGGAGGCTAATTTTGCCAGGCGCGAAGCCAAATTACCCAGGCCATTGGTAAGGTAAGCCGAGTAAAAATCATGTAATCGTTTTTTGGTAATGTCGACGTCGCCAGCCAAATCTGGCAGTCCTGCCAAGATGAAGCGAGTATTCTCTGTACCGTATTGGCGGACTAAGTCTGCCGGAGAGATCACATTGCCCAAAGACTTACTCATTTTTTGCCCGTCTACCGTGATAAATCCGTTCACCAGCACGTGCTTGGCAGGTTTGAGTCCCGCAGACATTAGCATGGCTGGCCACATTGCTCCTTGCTGACGCAAATTATCCTTACCGCAAATCTGCACGCCCGGCCAGAAATAGTCACAATCGCTGTCTTCATACGGCCAGCCCAGCGTGGAAATATAATTAACCAAGGCGTCAAACCACACGTACATCACCTGGGTGTCATCTTCTGGCACCTCGATCCCCCAAGGCATTTTTTCCTTCACTCGGGAAATGCTAAAATCCTGCAGTCCGCGCTCCACAAAACTCACCAGTTCTTTCATTTTGCCCTGACCTAACACAAAATCTGGGTGCGCCCGGTAAAAATCCAAAAGCGGCTGCTGGTAACGAGAAAAGCGGAAAAAATAATTATCTTCTTCACGCCGCTCTAATTCTTGATGTGGATGCAAAGGACACCGGCCGCGATCGAGTTCGCTATCGGTTTTTTCCAGCTCACAGCCCACGCAGTACTTAGTGACGTATTTTTTCTTGTAAATATCACCATTATCCCGGCACCGGCGCCAAAATTCCTGCGCTGCTTTGATATGCCGTTCGTCTGTGGTCCGGATAAAATGCGTGTGCGATAATTCCAGACTGGATTTGAGCGCAAAATACTCACTTACCATGCTGTCTACGTATTCCTGCGGCGTCTGGCCGGCAGCCGTAGCCTTTTCGTAAATCTTCTGGCCGTGTTCATCAGTGCCGGTATTAAAATAAGTAACCTCACCCTGCGCGCGGTGATAGCGAGCCAGAAAGTCCGCCGTCACCACTTCCCAAGCAAAGCCCAGGTGCGGCTTGGCGTTGACGTAAGGTAGGGTCGTCGTAATGTAAAACTTTTTCGCATCCAGATCAAAATTATGCGGAAAAACCGGGATCTGCTCCTGACTATTTTCTCTTGGTGCCTTTTCATCTAACATAGCTGTATTATACTACAGATCTGGCCGTTTTCGCACTTAGTTTTGGTGACTTTTCAGGCGGTCTGGTAACCCGCGTCTATTGATGAGCCCGTCTATCACTATCTGGGCACACTCAAAAATCGCCTCCAGCGAGGTGTCCAGCTCGCCGCGATAATAACGGATACACAGAAGCGCCAGCCCATCGGCCAGCATTGACAGCTCTGTTTCCAGCAAATATTGGTCTTTGAGTGGTAGATGTTTGACCTGCTCCAGCATTTGTGCCCGACACCGCGCCCCTAGTTCCATCGCGAAGTCAGCTGCCGCCGGTGCTTTAAACATCAGCTTGAAAATGCGGTCGTTTTTCTTGAGGTAACGGTAAATTTGCTCAAAAATTTTGGCGGCTTCATCCTGAGTTTTTACTTTTTGATGGTCAAAAAACACCCGCATGGTTTCATTTTTTATGTCTGCGGCCACGTCAGCAATACTATTATAATGAGTGTAAAAGGTGCTGCGTGAAATTTTGGCGCCGGCCACCAGCTTCGTCACTGAAATTTTATCTATACTCTTGTATTTATACAAGAGACGGGCAAACTCCTCATGGATCGCTTTTTTCGTCCTGATGCTTGAGCTATTAGCTTGTTTTACCTTCATAATTAGACATTATACCACAAAATGTCTAATTTGTCAAGAGGCAATTTAAATTGCTCAAAATTACTACGTCAAAATGGCTTTTTTTGTGGTATAATACAAGCCTTATGAAATATGCAGTAATACAACTTCAAGGTAAACAGTATCGCGTGAGCGAAGGTGATTTGCTCACCATTGATCGTCTCGAAGCCGAGGCCGGCAGCGAACTCCAGATCAGTGACGTTTTGCTTGTCAGTGATGGCGAGGAGAAAAAAGTCGGCACCCCGATGGTGGCGGGCGTCAGTGTCACTCTCAAGGTAGAGGAACACGGTCTGGATGAGAAAATCCGCGTATTCAAGTATAAATCCAAATCCAAGTACCGCAAAACTCACGGTCATCGTCAACGCGTTACCAATGTGCGCGTCCAAAAGATTGCTTGATCAAGCAAAATTATATCGGTAGCATCAAAATAGAAAGATGCGTTTATGTCAAAGGCAATATTTATCCTCGGTAATATGGAAGCTCTCAGTTTGGCGGAGCTGCAGACAGTAGTCAGCCCGGAGGTGCAGCTCGTCACGTCACACGTGGCCATGCTTGATGGCGCTGATGAAAAAAAATACGCTACCTGGCAAAATTTACTTGGCGGCACAGTAAAAATCGGTACGCTCCTCAAACGTCTCCCCGCCAAAACTCAGCCCGCCGAAATTCTTTATCAGCTGGTGGAATACTTTGTCGGCCTTGGTCAGGACAAAGTTTATTTTGCCATCGGTGAGCTGGGGCGGGATCACCTAGAACCGCTCGATGAGGGAGAAATTAAAACCCGCCTGGAGGAAAACGGTCTCAAGGCTCGGTTTGCCGTCCATTCGCGCTCCGGTGCTGGCGCTGCCCTGTTGAGTCATCGCCACCATTTGATCGAGCTTTTAGTCATTAATACGCCCGATGCGATTTTGCTGGTCCGCACGCACACTGTCCAAGATATTGATCAGTGGAGTCGGCGTGACCGTGCCAAGCCTTACGCTGATCACAAAAAAGGGATGCTACCGCCAAAACTCGCCCGAGAAATGATCAACCTCGCCCGTCCTCGCCACGGTGAAGTGCTTTATGATCCTTTTTGTGGCACGGGGACGATTTTACTGGAAGCGGCAATGGTAGGGGGACTGCGTCTTGTCGGCAGTGATCTTGATGTCCGTGCCAGTCTGGGCACCGGCGAAAACTTAGATTGGCTGGCCAAAACTTACGACTTGACGCTCGACTATAAAGTCGTCACGAGTGACGTCACCCGTGTGGTGGCTGGCCAGCTAGGGGTAGAAAAAGTTGATTTGATCGTCACTGAGCCATTTTTGGGCAAGCAGACCCCGCGCGATGAGCAATTACCAGGCATTTTCCGCGGCTTAGAAAAACTCTACTTGGGTGCCTTCCGCCGCTGGACGAGTTTGCTAAACGACGGGGCGCGGCTGGTAGTGATTTTCCCGCGGGCTACCGATAGAAGAGGGCAGATCTACTGCCTGGATTCTCTCCTTGACAAATTGACGAGTTTGGGTTATAATAAGAAGTCTCAAGGATTGATGTACGCGCGCGAGCACGCCAGTGTCAGCCGTGAAGTTTGTATCTTTGAGTGGACAGGAAATAAGAATAGGAAGTAATTATGTCACACGTTAAAGCCGGAGGTAGTGTACACCAACATGCGCAGAGTTCCCGTAAGGGCAAATGCTTAGGGCTCAAAAAGTCTGGCGGCGAGCTGGTGCAGGTGGGTCACATCATCGTGAGACAGCGTGGCGCTAAATACAAAGCAGGTAAAGGCGTGGGGATGGGTCATGACCACACGATTTTTGCCATGCAAGCCGGACACGTGGCTTTTGGCCAGCGTCAAGGCAAGACCGTAGTAAACGTCGTCTAGCGCTGCTGGATTAGCTCGGGGAGGAGTAAAATTATGGCCATAAGTCAGTATTTACTCGATTTTCTCCGTGATTGGCAACGAGATTATGATTATCGCCATCGGGCAGTAGTGGAGAGTTTTGAAGTTGATGATCTTGCACTCAGCGTGGGGCGTTTTTACGAAAAGATCCGTAAAGTCATCGACTGGAAAGATGAAAACGCACTCAAACGCGGCACCATTGCCAGAGCCATCAATCGTGACTTGATCCCGCAAATCGGCTATTTGAATCTTGAAGCCGTTGACCAAAAAACTTTAGATTTGTCTGAGACCATGATCTTTGAGCTCATGCGTTCTGGATATTTTGACAACCAGCTGATTAATGCTCACACTGTGGAGACGCTGGCCGTCATCATTCATAAATATTTGATCGCCTTTTGTTACCTCAATTCTGGTCAAGACAGCCTCACCAAGCGCGATCTCAAGTTGCGCATTAAGCTGCAAAACTGGACTGTCCAAGTGATGGCTTGCGAAATTGAAGAACTGCTGGCACCCTCATATCAGATCTGGGCCTTAGTTGACCTGATGAATCGGGTGCTCTCAGACCGCATCCGGCTGATCCCACAGCAAGCCTTAGATCGGTTTACTCAGGATAAATTGCGGCTGATCGCCGTCTTGCGCAGTCTTTATGATACTGATGATTACTTGATCGCTTACGAACTGCTCAAAATGTACGAGCCAGAATTTACCAATTACGAGCGCACTTTTGATCTGGCCGCCATCCAACAAATGTATGCTGATAAGCAGTCTATTGACGATGATCTGACCAGCCACATCGGCCGTCAATTTTTGCGCATCTCCAATAAATACGATGCCGTTTACCGCATGATCGGCGAAATCACCAAGTCACTCAACATGAAAGCTGTGAGCGAAGGAGAAGAATTTTTTGGTGACGAGGGGAAAGTCCACGCCCGTTACCAGGAAATTTACGCTGCTAAGTATAAAAGTCTCAAAAGCCGCCTGCTCAAAACCGCTTTCTGGACGACGCTTTCGGTGATTATTGCCAATCTCGCCAGCGTCATCATCATTGAGTGGCCGGTAGCGGAATTTTTGGGGCTCGGTTTTGGTCCCGCGGCGATTGCTTTTGATATTTTCATCCCGTGTGTGGCGATGTTTATTTTGGTGATGCTCATCCGCCCGCCCAAAAAAGAAAACGAAGCTGTCGCCTGGAATGAAATCCGCAAAATCATCACAGCCGAGGGTCAGCAAGATACTTACGAGATCCGCCGACGCCAGCGCGGGCCCAATCGCTTGGTGCAGGCATTTTTTTACGGGACTACGCTTCTGGCCGGAGGCGTGGGGCTGTGGGCACTAGGGATGATGTTTACGCTGGCTGGGCTACCACCGACCTCAGTGTACCTCAATGTTGTCTACATCACGATGGTGCTTTTTGCCTCACTCAATATCCGCGCCAAAGCCCAAGAACTGACGGTGTTTGAAAAAAGTTCTTTATTTGACTTTGTACTGGATATTTTTTCCATCCCGCTGGCGCGGATCGGCCAGTGGTTTTCCAAAAAGTGGAAAGAATACAATATTTTTTCCATTCTTTTTTCACTCATTATTGACTCGCCACTTTCAAGTTTTATTGGTTTTATCGAGGATTGGCGTAACTTCCTCAAAGAAAATAAATCGGAAATCCGCTAATGACTAGTCAGACACCTGTGCAAATTGAAATCCGTGGCGCTCGTGTGCACAACCTACAAAATATCGACGTCGACGTCCCGCTACATCAAATTGTCGGCATTGCTGGAGTTTCTGGCTCCGGCAAATCGTCACTTGCTCTGGGAGTGCTGTATGCTGAAGGCTCACGGCGTTATCTCGAATCTCTTTCGACTTTTACTAGGCGCCGGATGACGGGTGCGGCCGGTGCTGATGTGGATAGCGTTAAATATGTACCCGCGGCATTAGCACTCCATCAGCGCCCCGGTGTGCCTGGCATCAGAAGTACTTTTGGTACCATGACAGAACTACTCAATAGTTTACGCTTGATGTTTTCTCGTCTGAGCGTATATAAGTGCCCGCATGGTCATGACGTCCCGCCCTCGCTCAGCGTTGCCGCAGAAGTAGATTTTTATTGCCCGACTTGCGGCGAGCAAGTCACGCCTATCGGCGCCGAGGAACTTGCTTTTAATAGCGGCGGTGCGTGTACGCATTGTGGCGGCACGGGCACTATCCGCACTGTTGACCGCGCCACTCTCATCCCTGATGAAAGTCTGACGATAGACCAGGGCGCTGTCGCTCCCTGGAATAGTTTGATGTGGTCACTCATGACCGATGTTTGTCGAGCGATGGGCGTGCGTACTGATGTACCTTTTAAAGATCTCACCGATCAAGAAAAAGAAATCGTCTATGACGGCCCAATGGTCAAAAAGCACATTTTTTATCGGCCCAAAAATGAAGACAGCGTTACTGCCGCCGAAATGGATTTCACTTATTACTCTGCCACGGCCACAGTCCTTAATGCTCTCAAAAAAGTCAAAGACGAAAAAGGCATGGCGCGCGTCGAAAAATTTTTGCGAGAAGATACTTGTCCTCATTGCCACGGCACGAGACTTAATGAGCGCGCCCGCTCGCTGAAGTTGTGTGGTATCAGCCTGGATCAAGTCTGTACTTACACGCTCGCGCAGGCAATTGATTGGGTCCGTCAGATGCCAGGGACACTGCCGGCACCAATGCAGCCGATGGCTAGGGACATTGCAGATGCTTTTTTGCACACGGCCAAAAGGCTTACTGACTTGGGACTGTCTTACCTCACGCTCGACCGCCAGGCTGCCACTCTTTCTACCGGCGAGCGTCAGCGCACTCAGCTCGCCCGTAGCGTGCGCAACCGCACCACCGGTGTGCTTTATGTACTCGACGAGCCATCTATCGGCCTGCATCCTTCCAACCTTGAGGGTCTCACAGGGGTAATGGACGATTTAGTGGCAGACGGCAACTCTGTCGTCTTGGTGGATCATGACACTCAAGTCCTTGCCCATGCTGACTGGCTGATCGAACTCGGGCCGGAAGCTGGCGCTGAAGGCGGCACCATTATTGCCACCGGCAGCCCGGCTGCTCTTGCCAGCGATCCTCACTCCCGCATCGGCCAATTCCTCACTCCAGACCAGCCGCATGTACTTAGAGCACGCACACCACAGTCGGCTCTTTTTGCTGTTGGCCGCATTACTATTGCTACTGATAATATTCACACTGTTGCTCCGCTAGAGGTCAGCTTTCCCAAAGGCCGACTCACCGTCGTCACTGGCGTTTCTGGCTCTGGCAAGACCACTCTCATCCTCGAAAGTCTCATTCCCGGCTTGCGCTCATATATTGAAAACACTACACTTCCTGCGCACGTCAAATCCATCCATGCGGACGGCATCACTCAAGTCAAACTCATCGACGCTACGCCGATCGGCATTAATATCCGCTCTACAGTGGCCACTTATGCCGGCATCCATGACGAGCTGCGCAAAGTTTTCGCCCGAGTGCCGACGGCAAAAGAGGCTGGTTATAAAGCCGGCGACTTTTCTTACAATACCGGTAAACTGCGCTGTGCCACGTGTGACGGCACTGGTTCCATCAGCCTTGACGTCCAATTTTTACCCGACGTAGAAATTGAGTGTCCTACCTGCCACGGTACGCGTTACAGCCGCGAGGCCTCCAACGTCTACCGACAAAATCAAGACAGTACCAAAATCTCTTTGCCTCAGTTGATGGCCATGAGTGTGGACGAAGCACTTCAAATCACTGGCGACCTCAAAAGCGTCCACGCTCGGCTGCAAGTTTTGCATGACTTAGGCTTGGGTTATCTCACCCTGGGCGAACAGACTCCCAGCCTTTCCGGCGGTGAAGCCCAACGTCTCAAGCTCGCCAGCGAAATGGGCAAAGGCCAAGCGGACACAGTTTTTGTTTTTGATGAACCCACGATCGGTCTTCATCCTCTGGATGTGCGCACTCTCATGAATGTTTTCCAACACTTGTTGGATCTAGGCGCCAGTGTCATTGTCATCGAACATGATCTTGACGTGATGAGGAATGCAGATTACATTGTTGACATGGGACCTGGCGGCGGCGAGGCTGGCGGGCGAGTGGTGGCCTGTGGCACTCCGGATGACATCCGTGCCTGCAAGCACAGTGTCACCGGGCGTTATTTGTAATCGGCTAGTTGTAAGGGGATGATGAGCCAGGCTCAAGCGGAGTCTTACGCGCGTGACCTGCGTGAACTTACCCAAACTGATCCTGATCTTACGGCACGCATTGACCGCCAGTATCAGCGAGCGTTGGAACTTTCTCATGAATCCGCTGGCGCTGATATGCAGACTTCATTCGCGCAGGCAAACGTTACTGAAGGCGATCCGCTAGTAGTGTACATGCAAAAGCAACTCGCCGGCGTAGACATGAATGAACAAGTGGATGCGATCCGCACTTTTTTGGATGGAGAACGTTTACGTAGCGAGCGGGATCAGTTGAATACGCAAATTGAGAATGCCGAACAAAAATAATTGAGTATTTATTGTGTACAATAAATAAATTAATATTGATACATAAAGATTTTTAAAAGTAGTTAAAAACGTTAGCAGACAAGAGGCGCGACTGCTAAAAATTAGTCACTTATTTTTTAGGGAGTGTTTCGGGATTTTTGGGCTGCGCCCAAAAATCCCGAAACACAAAAACTCCCACAACCAAAAAAATCTGCGCTCCCTTTGGGAGCGCAGTGCATCTAAAGGTAGAAAGAGAAAGTAAGTGACGAATTAATTAAGGCGCGTGATCCTGGCATAGCCGTTTCCCGTTTTGCTGCAATCGGCGGTTGCTGTCGCACTTACACAAGTATTCGACTGCGTACGGGTAGCGTCAACGGTAGAAGTCGCACAGTTGTAGCACGTCATGTGTTTGGTGATGCCGTTTGCGGAAATGAGGTTGGATGAACCAATGTAACCGGAGCCGCCAGAACCAGACGAAAATATTGCGCCACTTCCACCATAGTATCCTGCTCCTCCACCACTATTTGTTTCGCCAGTTGAGACGTGAGAATCACCGCCACGTCCAAAGTCACCACAGGCATTATTGCCGTTAGAACATCCACCATTTGTTTGCGTACCAGGATATGACTTTCTTCCTGAATAAGTCCACCCAGAACATAAACTTGTCCCTTCTGCACCAGAGTAACCTCCTCCATTACCACCGATTCCGCAATTGGCATAATTAGTATAATTAGCACCGCCGCCAGCACCAGCAACAATTATTATTGCTGCTTGATTGGTTTTAAATGTTTGCAGCAAGCCAGTACTTGTTGTGATACTGGTGGCACCGCCGCCGCCAGCTACTGAAGTTGTACTTTCGTACATATAGACATGATATCCAAAACCACCACCATTATACCCTCCGTTTGTGTAACCCGTAGCGCTGTAAAGCGACTGACCTTTGCCACCAACATTGATAAATAATGAAGTATCTAGTGATGACATAATACTGCCAACTGCATAACCGCCATAACCTCCGGCTCGACTAGTAGCATCTCCTCCCTGCGCTCCCCACACCTCCAACTTGTAACTCCTCCCGGCACACGCCGTAAATGTCTGCTCACCGCCGGTATAGTCAAAATTCTTACTTCCGCCCACACTCAGCCCGTCATCACAAGTACTGGCCGGCTCTGTCGCCATCCATCGTCCGCCGCCAATCGCCACAAACTTACTCCCACCAATCCTGATCGTGCTGCCGGCGGCAATATCACGCACCTTCATCGTGGTAATGCTAGCGCTCGCCGCCCACACTTTACCGTTTCGTGCGGGCAATTCATCGCTCCATCGTGCCGCTAGTGCCAGTATCATTGTCGCCGCCAAAATCCCCCGCCACGCTGCATACCGCATGCCGTTCCTTTCGTCTATTTCATTTCCAGGCGGGACACTTCTTCGTCCAGAAAAATGCACACGAGCGCTTCCCATCCACAGTCAGCACAGCAGCGATCTTGGTGAGACTCATAGCTTTCGCTCGAACGTCTACTCCAGAAGCTCCTTACTCATGTGCATTTTTCTCCGTTCGAACTCCACTAACAATTTCTTGCTTTGAAACGTTTGGAGTTACTCAACTATCACAAATTCGTCTTTTCCTTTCATCTCACTACTTGCTACTGTGGATGTATTTATTTGTATTTTAACTTGTCACCGCTTATTTGTCAATAGTCAGTTTTGACGGGTTTTTACATCTTGACGGCCTCGGTTTGATGTGTTATAATATAGTATATGAAGATCAGGGACATCAGCGTGAGCGGCCACCCGTTTTTTGGGGAGCTCACTTTTGATGCCCTCCTCCCAGACGGCACACCGGCCAGCACCATCGTCATCGCCGGCGAAAATGGTACCGGCAAGACTAAGTTTCTCGAGCTGCTTTATGATTTTTCTCGTCTCCAGCCTACAGCAACAGGCTCTGGTTACTGTCAGCTGACATTTGATTTTGACGTGGAGCAGCTGCAAGCACTTCAAGCTGAGCCAACGCTTTCATCCATCCTCACCGAGGCTACCAATACTTGGCGCATTAAAGTCGATCACTCACTACCGGCCACTCAAGGCATTACTATTTTTTGCCAAGATGAAAGCGGCTGGAAACAGTTGGATGCGGCTCTACTCTTGGCTGATCCAGTATTCCGCGCCAGCGTCAAGGCGCTTTATTCTACTGTGGAAATAAATTACATTCCCACCGCCAGTACTTTCATCACTAATAATAGTATGGAGGATACCGCGCGCGAGAGTATCCGCTCTGGTCAAGATCTTGCCACCAAAATCCAGCAACTCCTGATTGACATGCAAAGTCGTGACGCCAATGATCTCAACGACTGGACACTAGCGCATCCAGGACAAGTGCCGCCCGCATCCGTGCAAGGCCAGCGCATCAAACAGTTCCAAAATGCCTTTAGTGTCATGTTTGGTGACGAACTCAATTACTACGGGGTGAAGTCTGCTGGTGAGCGCAAACAGGTTTTATTCCGTAAACGTGGCCAACTGGTAGATCTGGCTGATCTTAGTTCTGGCGAAAAGCAAATTGTTTTCCGCGGGGCATTTTTACTGCAAAACCGCTCCAGCATGTGCGGTAATACTATCCTGATCGATGAACCAGAACTCAGCCTCCATCCGCTCTGGCGCACTGGGATTTTACATTACTACCAATCACTATTTAGTGATGGTACCACTATCCGCGGTCAGCTGTTTGTCACTACTCACTCGCCACGGGTGGTAGAAAGCTGCTTCCATCAGCCCCAAAGTCTTTTGTGGATTTTGCGCCAGGAAAATGGCAAAATCAGCGTCCACAAAATCGGCACCACTCGTGCTCTGCCTAGCGTCACGATTGCCGAGACCAATTACTTAGCTTTTGGCTTGGCGAGCATTGACTATCACGTGGGGCTGTACAGTTATCTGCAATCCCTGCTTCACAGTCCCAGCATTATCAAACTTGACCACTTCATCCGTCATCACGCCGCTTTTAATCCCAGCCGCCACGAGCTTACTGATCAGTTTGCTGACGCCACTTATTTTACCCTACCTACCTATATCCGCAATGCTATCAATCATCCTGAGTCCGGCCGTGAATTTACGCCCACTCAGCTGCGTGTCTCTATCGATTTGCTCCGTCAGATTTGTCAGTCAGAAAATAATAAATGTAAAGGTTAGCATGCAAGTTTTTTTAGCCAAGGTAAGCGGTTTTTGTGGTGACGGTGGCAAGTTTGGCGTCAGCGGTGCTATCCGTTTGGCCCAGGAAGCGGCTTTGGGCAATCCGGGGCAAGTTTACATCGTCGGCGATCTCGTCCACAATACTCATGTTACCGATTGGCTCGAGCAGTCTTACGGTATTCATTTCGTCAAAAATTTAGACGCAGTCCCGGATAAAGCCACCATCGTCATCAAAGCTCACGGCGCACCGCCAGATTTTTGTGATACTTGCATCAGCAAAAATCTTCACATCGTGGATGCCACCTGTCCGATGGTCAAGGCCGCCCAAAAAATGCTCAAAAAATACGTGGACGAAGGCAAGCAGGTCATTTACGTCGCCTCTAAACCTGATCATGACGAAGCGGTGAGTGTAAGTCGCCAAGTGGATCACGGCGTCCAAGTGGTGACGCTGCCGGAGCTAGAAAATCTCACCATCAAAAATCCTCTCGCGACCGTCGTCATGACTCAGACCACTTTATCGATTTTAGAAACAAAGCGCCAGTTTGCCGCCTTGCAAAAAAAGTATCCCGACCTCACTATCCAGCCACATTTATGTCGGGCGACGACTGACCGGCAGCAAGCAGTTTTGGAATTGGCCGCTAGTGTTGATGTGCTCATCGTCGTCGGTGCGCCGCACTCAAGTAATTCGCGCCGCCTGCTTGAAGTGGCCAGTACTAGTGGTAAACCAGCTTACAGTGTCGATGAAGCCGCCGACTTAGACGAGCACTGGTTTGATGCCAGCATTAGTAAAGTCGGCGTCATTGCCGGCGCCAGCACTCCGGCATGGATCACGACTAGCGTAGTAGAAAAAATTAAAAAAATCAAAAATTAAAAAAATTGAGTATTTTTTGTGTACAATAAATGACTATGAAAAAACTCCCGCAATTCCTCACTGGCATCGGTCAAGATTCACACCGCTTGCGTGCGGCCAAAAAAGGTGAAGTTCTCACTCTCGCCGGCGTCCCTTTCGACTGTGGTCTCACGCTACAAGCTAACTCTGATGGTGACGTCATCCTGCATGCTTTATTTAATGCTGTGTCTACCGCCTTGGGTGGCGGTTCTATCAGTACTGTCGCTGATAAAATGTGCGCCGCCGACATCACTGACTCTCGCGCCTACTTGCAGGTCATCTTAGAAAAAATGTCTGCCCGCGGCTACATGCTCGTCAATATCAGTATCAGCATCGAAGCCGGTCAGCCGCGTTTGGAAAAATATTTCGTGTACATGAAAAAGTCACTCGCAGATTTGTGTGGGCTCGATACTGATCAGGTCGGCTTGAGTGCCACTAGTGGCGAAGGACTCACTCGTGTGAGTGATGGCGACGGTATTAGCGTGATCGCCAACGTCCTTTTGGAACGGACCACATGAATAAATTTAGCGTCTGCGCACCCGCCAAAATCAATCTCTCGCTGCATATCGGCGAACGTTTGCCGGGCGGCTATCACGAGGTCGAGACGATCATGTGCAAACTGCCGCTCGCTGACGTCATGACGGTGGAACTGTTGCCGTCACAAGAGTCGGATGAAGTAATCTGTGATCAAGCTCTAGTCCCCACCGGTGAGGCCAATCTTATCAATAAAGCTTTGCGCTTGCTGCGCGCCCAGGTGTCCTTACCCGCTTGCCGCATCCATTTGCAAAAAAATATTCCCGTCGCCGCGGGCCTAGCTGGCGGCAGTAGTGATGCTGGCAGCTTACTGGTGGCGCTCAATGATGAGTGCGGTCTCGGTCTTACTCCTGATCGGCTCACAAGCCTCGCACTCCAGCTGGGGGCGGATGTACCTTTTTTTACCAGAAACGACAACGTCACTCGCGAAATCCATCACGGTCTGCCCACCTTACAAAGCCAGTCACTACCTGATTTGCTGCCCTGCCGGATCATCACTATTTACCAAGCCACCGGCCTGGATACCGCCGCTATGTATGCCGCCTGGGACAGCGAAATTATTTTCGTCACTGACCGCAGCCATACCATCTCTGCGCTTGACGCTCTCCAAGCCCACTCACTGCCAGGCATTGCCGCGGCTCTCCACAATGACTTCTACCAGTTGGCGGTCTCCCGTGCACCAGCAATTGCCAGCGCCCGAGAATCTCTAGTGCGTACTGGCGCGCTTGGCGTGAATCTTACCGGCAAAGGGCCGACAATTTTTGGCCTTTTCCCGCCGGGCGCAGCCATTGATGAAAAATTATTACGAGGTTTTAGTTATCAAGTTTTTGATTTAGAAAGTGCTTATGATCCAACGTAAAGATACCAGATCCGTCCACGTGGGCAATGTCCAAATCGGTGGCGGTGCTCCGGTGAGCATCCAGACCATGGTCAAGGTAGACTCTCACGATCCAGAGGCGTGCATCCGCCAAATCCTCGATTTTGAAGCCGCTGGTGCCCAGATCGTGCGTATCGGTTTCCTCGATATGGACAGTGTCCGGCAGGTGAGCACGATCAAGCGTCATGTCCACGTACCCTTAGTGGCCGATATTCATTTTGAGGCTGAACTAGCACTCGAAGCACTGCGCCAAGGCATAGATAAGTTGCGCATCAATCCCGGCAACATCGGCGGCAAAGACAAGACGGAAGCCGTCGTCAAGGCGGCCGCCCAAAAAGGTGTGCCTATCCGTATCGGTGTCAATGCTGGCAGTCTGCAAAAAGACATCCTCGCGCGCTACGGCCACCCCACGCCAGAAGCTTTAGTGGAATCCGCCGCCGCTCACATCAAAATCTTGGAAGATCTCGACTTTCACGATATTGTCGTGTCTCTCAAAATGAGCGACGTCCCCAAAATGGTCAGCGCCTATCGTCTTTTTAGTGAACGTTTTGACTACCCGCTGCATCTAGGTGTCACGGAAGCTGGCCCGGGTCGCAGTTCCACTGTCAAATCCAGCATGGGTATCGGCAGTCTGTTGCTAGACGGCATTGGTGATACCCTGCGCGTTTCTATGACTGGTGACGGCCGTGAAGAAGTACTCGTCGGCCGCGAGATCCTCAAACATCTTGGACTGCGGCAAGAACCGATCTTAATTTCTTGTCCTACCTGCTCGCGCACTCAGTGGGACTTGCTTGAGGTCGCATACAAAGTCGAGCACTACCTTGCCCAAAAAAAAGAACCAATCAAAGTGGCGGTGATGGGTTGCGCCGTCAACGGCCCTGGTGAAGCTCGGGAAGCAGACATCGGTATTGCCGGTGGTAAGGGCATGGGGATCATTTTTGAGCACGGTCAAGTGGTGGCCACGCTGCCGCAAGAAAAACTGTATGACGCACTGGTGGCGAGAATTGAAAAAATGACCCAAACTACTTAATCGCTACAGCCGTGTCAGTTATTCGGTAATAAAAATCAGTATTACGGTTGGAAAATTCAGTTATTCGGTAAAACGAGAAATTTAAATCGAGTATTTATTGTATACGATAAATTGTTTTTATTCCGGTATATCAATGTATTCATATACCTCACTTTTTAAGTAAATTGTACACAATTTGTCTACGCTATCTTCTACCGGAAGACTGAAATTTACTTAGTAGTCAAATTTTTATTGAGTGTGCGCAATTCTTTCAGGATTAATTCATCAGTGGTGGGCTTTTTGGGTGTTTCATCTTGCTTTTGTTTTTCTTGACGCATGAATTTATTGATCACTTTCACGATCACAAAAATACACGCCGCCACGATCACGAAGTCGATCACATTTTCGATGAAAACGCCGTACGTGATTTTGGCCGCACCCACATCCAGTGACAAATCACTAAAATCTATTCCGTTTAAAATGATCCCCAAAACTGGTGTGAGGATGTCATTGACCAGCGAGCTGACAATTTTGGTGAAAGCTGCACCTACGATCATCCCGATAGCTAGATCGAGCACGTTGCCCCGGGCAATAAACTCTTTAAATTCCGCCAGCACATTACCAGTTTTTTGCACTGTCGCTGCCGTTTTTAATTTTTCTAAGTTTTTGATTTTAGCTTTCATCTTAATTTCCTTGTTTGATCAGTCCCATTGTCGCCACCGGCCAGTAAGAGAAAAAAGCCCGGCCGATAATACTCGACTCCTCGATCGGTCCCCAGTAACGTGAATCAGAAGACTGCTGACGGTTATCACCACAGACAAAATACTGCCCCTCGCCCAAGACAACTTCTTTGTCGCCCGCGGTATAATCCGCCGCTCCCGTGATCACGCTGTCAGACAAATAGTTACTTTCATCTAACACTTCACCATTGACGTAGACCTTACCATTAGCGATTTTTACCGTCTCACCAGGTAAACCGATGATCCGCTTGATGTAATCACAATTGTCACCGATACATGCATTTAAAGGCGCCTTGAAAACAATCACGTCGCCCCGCTGCGGCTGCCCAAACCGGTAACTGATTTTTTCCGTCAGTAAATACTCGCCGGTACGCAAATTGGGATCCATACTGTGGCCGTTGACCTGATGCGGCTGCACGATAAAAATATAGATGACAAAAAAAATCGCCAGGGAAGTGACTACTGTCTCTACAAAATCCAGCACCCAGTCAATAATTTTTTGCTTTGTGATCGTCATGGCCTTATTATACCACAGCTACGGGCTAAAAGTGACGTTAATTGTGACGGTGTTTTGGTTTTCGGCCGCGTCACTGGCTTGGATTTCTAATTTGTTCTCGCCATCACTCAAACGGTACTCTAGTTCAAAATATCCGTCTACATCCGCTCTGGTGGAGCGCTCATTGATGATGATCCGCGCGCCCGGCTCACTGTGTCCCTTGATCGTGATTTGTTGCTGGTCGCGCCCGTGGAATTCCTGGTGATTTTCTGGTGTTTCCAGATCAATTTCTGGTGTCTGCGTGTCCAGAGTGATGGAGTATTCCTTAGTCTGCGCCGAGGTGTGACCGGCATCGTCAAAACTGTATGCTTGCAGTGTATTTTCACCTTCCTCAAGTTCTAGGCTGGCACTAAATTCACCGTTGAGTGCGACGGCTGTCTGTAGACGGCTGGAGTCATCACCATTGAGGATAAACTGCACGCTAGTGCTCGGCGTCCCGTAGCCCGTGAGCGTCAAAATGTCTTGATTGGTATAACTGCTGGGCGTATCAAAAAGTGGTGTCTGCGGTCGCACGGAGTGATCCGGAGCGACGTATTTGCTGGAGTTGAGTTGTCCTGTCCACTGTACCAAAAACGGGAAAATGAAAATCAGATAGATCAAGCCGCTTGCAATAATCAAAAAAAAGATAATCAAAATTTGCCAGCGTAAATATGTAGCCGCTTGCTTTTCATCCTGACGGCGTCTGTTGGTCGCGCCCAAGCGTGAGTTGCCACTAGAGCGTCCCACGGCCACTAGCTGGCGAGAATAAAAAGCTGGTGCCTGATTACTATTTACTAGTCGTGACCTGGTCATGCCTTGTATTTTACCTTGTTACTGACCATTTGTCAATTGACAAATCAAGTTTTTTTGCATATACTTACATTATGTGGTCACTTATTGCCATGATTTTGTCAGCTGCGATCATTTTCTTGATCGGTTTCCAAGTGTGGCGTTTGCGTCCGTATTCTTATCAGCGCCGCTTATTTTTCTTTTTGTCATTTATTATTTCTAGCTGGATGCTTTGTAATTATTTCTCCCTCAAAGTGACGGACAAAACTTTATTTCTGCTTTTTGTGCGCCTCGTGATGATCGTCACGGACTGGTTACCGCCCACCTTACTACTTTTTTCTTACTGCTTTCCCAATGGCGTCGTCACGCTCTCACGCCGACGTCTGCATTTACTCATGATCTGGACAGTATTCATCACTCTGCTAAATTTTACCGATTTTGTTTTTCCCGATGCCAGGATCGTGGGCGACAGCTGGATCCCGCAAGCAGGGTGGGGGATTGGCTTTGTCTTGATCAATATGATCGGTTTGCTGTCTTTGACCGCGGCCAACTTTTTCCGCAAATCGCAAAATGCCGCCGGTTTGGAAAAAGTGCGCCTGACTTATTTTGCCTTTTCATTTTCACTGGCGATGTTTTTTGCTGTGGTTTTCAATCTCATTTTGCCGGCTTTCTTCCAAAATCCCGCTCTCATGGACATCGGGATTATGGCCATGGGGCTTACCTTTGTAGGCACTACGGGTTACACCATGCTCAAAACCAACTTTTCCAGTCTGGATCTTATCATCGCTACAGCGATCTATTACATAGTTTTGCTGGTGTGGCTGATAATCCCTTTTGCACTTCATCACATCCTTCCTAGTAATGATCATCCATCGCTTGTGGCCGCTACTTTTTTCATCTATTTATTGTGGCTTTCAGCGTACGTGTATATTTACAATCACTTAGAAAAATTTTTGATCACCAAAATCGTCAATCACGGTGCCGACTGGAATCAAGAAAGTGAAAAATTTTTTGCTCACATCCAGGATGAACTTGACTTGAAAGAAGTGCTAAGCCAGACGCTTTACTTTTTCCAGCTGCTTATCAAAAACACCGGCACTAGTATCATTGGTGACTTCATGGATGAGGGGCGGCTCACGGTTTACGGCGATATTCCGTCCAAAGCTACCAAATTACAAACATTAGCCCGCAGCCTGTGGCAGGAAGACCGCACTCCTTACTGGATCGCCGAGCACTGTCTCACAGACGAGCGTCCAGCTTACAAACGCTTGGGCCAGGAAATGAGAGAGTTTGGTATTGCCTTGATTTTCCCGATTTATTTTTATGATGATTTTAAAGGCGTGATCGTTTTTGGTGATAAACTCGGCGGCAATCCTTATTTCGTCCAAGATCTAGACATGATCACTCAGACCTTGCGTGAGCTTTCGCCTCTGATCAATAAAACTGCCATCCACCAAAACACCAAAGATTTTAACGCCCACCTGCAGCGTAAAATCGACCGCGCCACGGCGAGACTGCGCCGCATGAATGAGCAATTGATCGCGGCCGATAAGCTCAAAGATGAATTTGTCTCGGTAGCCAGTCACGAGCTGCGCACACCGATGACCGCCATCAAGGGTTACTTGTGGATGGTCGCCAAAAACAACACTCCCGAGGCTATTCCCACCAATCAAAAATACATCGAAATCGCACTCAATTCTACCGAAAGATTAATTGCCCTCGTCAACGATATGCTCACGATCTCCCGTATTGAGGGCGGACGCTTTGCACTCAATAAAGAAATTTTTGATGCTCGCAGTTTGCTCGATCAGATCCGCCAAGAATTAGAGCCGATTGCCGCTGGTAAGAATTTGCGCTTTGTCACCAAAAAACCCCGCGAAAAATTAATGGTTAATGCTGACGCCAAACGGATCATCGAGGTCTTACACAATCTCACGGGCAACGCTCTCAAGTTTACCAAGAAAGGCAGTGTCACGCTCGCCGCCCGCGCCGATGCGCACACCGTCTATATTGATGTCATTGATACGGGTGTGGGTATTGATGAGGCAGATTTTGCCAAACTTTTTTCTAAGTTTGCCCGCATGGAAAAGTCCTACGTCAAAATCAAAGAAACCGGTACCGGCTTAGGGCTTTACATCTCCCGACAAATTATGAATATGCATGGTGGCGACGTCACTTTTGTCAGCCGGCTTGATCACGGTAGCACTTTCACCATTTCTCTGCCGCGCGTAAACGCAAAATAGTCAGCGCCAAAATTAACTTTTTTCACCTCAAAAAATCAGTGCCAAAATTATACCGGTGTACCAATTAAATTTCAAAAATCAAAATTCATTTATTGTACACAAAAAATACTCAATTTAATTTTTCATTTTTACCGAATAACTGAATTTCCCAACCGTAATACTGATTTTTCTTACCGAATATGTCATAAAAATTACCGAATAACTCAATTTTGGCGTCATTACTATTTTCCCCATAAAAAACGCGAAATCGGGTGTATAATATCCACATGTCAAAATTTAAGTCCGTGACTGCGCACTTGCAAGAGGTTTGGGAAATATTCCGTGCGGACGGCCTTTATTTGATAAATCTGAATTTTTTCATTGGTATCCAATTACTCGTCTTTGGCGGTGGGCTGACACTTTTTTATTTTGGTAATCTGCCGCGCTGGTTCACCCTTTTATCCGCCATCATCTGTTTGGGCATTTTTAATATTTCCCTGACAGGTGTCTCCAAAAATTTGTTTGCGCTCTCGCGCGAGCGCGGTCCTGCTAAGTACCCCGTTTTTCATCGAAGCTATTTGGTGCTCGGTTTGCCGCTCCTTTTATCTTATTTACTTATCGGCGTCGTGCCGATTTTGATCATTGTCGCCATGGTGTTTGCACTTCTAGCCGGCGCTTTTGCTTATTGGCCGTATATTTTTGCTGTCACTATCATTTTTTGTCTGCTTTGGCAGTGGCTGCTCGGCCTGGCGTCGAGCGTGATTTTAGACACCAGAGTCAGCCTCCCAGATGCAATCGTCACCAGTTTCCGGCTGGTGCTGCAAAAGCCCTGGCAGACTTTACTCTTGGTGATTATTGATTTTGCTATTTTGATCGTAGGCAGTTTTATCCCAGTGGTGGGGACTTTTGCCGCCATCAATTGGATTATCATCAGTGCTGGTCATTTATATTGGGGTCTCAAGTAGTGACTATGCCGGTATCTTCGCGTCTACATTTTCTGGCGGCTGGCTCTGATCTCGGGGTCCATGTAGATGGCAGCGCGCGCGGCCCACGGCGGATTATCCAAACTCTGGGCGTTGAAGACCAGACCACGTTTTTGGATGCGCCGCTTATCGCCAAGTCGCACGCCGTCACTGATCGCGCTAAAAATAGGCACGCCCTGCAAGAATTTAACCGTCGGCTGTACGAGACTGCAGTGGCGATCAATAAGGAAAAATTTGTCATCACTCTTGGCGGCGATCATGCTGTCGCCATTGCCTCTGGCCTAGCTAGCCTACACGCTCGCCCGGGCAGCGGTATTATTTGGTTTGATGCCCACACGGATTTTCACCGCCTGGATACTACTATCACTGGTAACTTACACGGCTTGCCGCTGGCGGTGCTTACAGGTGTGGAGCCAGCGCTCAATGACCTTTGCCCCGGCAGTTTTTATGATCCTGCACGGGCCGTGATCGTCGGGGCGCGCAGTGTGGATGCGCCCGAGTGGGAAAACTTGCGCGCGGCTGGCGTGACGGTGTGGGGCAGCAGCGACATCAAAAAGCGGGGGATCGTGGCGGTTCTTGATGAAGCTTGGCAAATCGCAGCTGCTGGTGCCGGTATCCATTTTAGTTTTGATTTGGACGTCATTGATCCGCGCCTAGCGCCCGGAGTGTCGGTGCCAGAAGCAGACGGCCTGGATTCTGCCGAAGTCCAGATGGCGGCCGCTTGGCTGCACGCTCACGCGGCAGACCTTAGTGGTTTTGATCTGGTAGAATATAACCCAGCCCGTGATCGCGCCGACAAAACCCTAAGCTTGGCGGTTTACCTTTTGCGGCAAATCTTTGCCTTGTAATTGACAATTTTTTCCGTATCGGTTACAATGAGTTAGAAAATAAACAGTAGCCGAAAGCAAAATTATGATTAATAAATTCACGCCCGAGCGCCCAGTTGCTTACTTTAGTGCTGAGTTTGCGATTGACTCTAGTTTGCCGAGTTATGCCGGCGGTTTGGGAGTTTTGGCGGGTGACATTCTCAAGGAGGCTGCTGATCTTGGCATTAATATGGTTGGCGTCGGCCTGCTGTACAAAGGTGAAGATGCGCGCCAGGTGATTACGCCAGAAGGCAAACAAGCAGAAGAAAACATCGACTTTATCCCGCAGGAGCACGGCCTGGAGCTTGTCCGCGGCAGTCTCGGTCAGCCTCTGGTGGTACAAGTTCATCTCACTCAAGTAGATTTATGGGTCCAAGTGTGGCGCCGGCGCATTGGCGAGACAGTGGATTTATATTTGCTGGATCCGGATAATGAGCTCAATCACAAGCACGAGCGGCGGCAAGCCTGGGCGATTTATGCCGGCACCCAAGAAGAAATCATCAAGCAACAACTCATTTTGGGCATCGGCGGTGTGAAGGCTCTGCACGCTATGAATCTCCAGCCCGCACTTTATCACGTCAATGAAGGCCGGCCGAGTTTTCTGCACTGGCAGCTCATCCGTCAGGGGATGGATTTGCAAGGATACAGTTATCAAAAAGCCAGCGAGCACGCCAAAAACATGACCGTCTACACCAATCACACCGTCGTTAAAGCCGGTAATCAGACCTATGACCTCGATCTGATGAAAGCTTACGTCAAGTACTTCAGCGAGCGGATGGGGATTAGCGTTGAGCGCTTACTAGCTCCCGGTACCGACGAAAACGGTCGTTTTGACGTCTCACTTTTTGCCCTCAATACTTCCCGCAAAGCCTCGAGCGTTTCCAAGCCGCACTTTAGCATCTGTCAGCAAAACTGGCCCGAGTACAGCTGGACTAATGTCACCAACGGCGTCCATTTCCCCACCTGGACGGATAAACGTTTCCACGAAGGCAAACTTTCTGACGAAGACATTTGGCGTTTCCATCTAGAAAACAAGCGGGCGACCCAGAAACTGATCCAAGAGCGTACCGGCTTTGCTTATGATCCGGAATGCCTCATCCTTACCTGGGCACGCCGTTTTGCCACCTATAAGCAGCCAGATCTCATTTTCCAAGACATCGAACGGCTGCGCAAGCTCCTTTTGTCCACCAATCGTCCCGTACAACTCTTGATGGCCGGCAAAGCTCATGTTTTTGATGAACGAGCCAAGCAAATCATCAGGGAAGTAATCAGTTACATGAGCCAAGAACTCAAATTCCATGCCCTGTTCATCCCCAATTATAATATGGAAATGGGAGCCGCCCTCACTAGAGGCAGTGACGTCTGGCTCAATACCCCCATCGTTGGTCAAGAAGCCAGCGGCACTAGCGGCATGAAAGCAATCAGCAATGGTGTCTTGCAGCTCACGGCTGTAGACGGTTGGACGGCCGAGGTAGACTGGTCGGCTGCCAAGGCCGGCTGGGCACTTAGTTATCCAGATACCCGCGAAAGCTTTTTTGGCTTGATGGACGGCCAAGTTTTGCCCACTTTTTATCATCGCGACGCCGATGGCCTGCCGCGCGGCTGGATTAAGATGATGCGCGAGGCAATCAAGCTTTCCCGTCAGTACTCCGCCACGCGGATGCTCAAAGATTACGACGCCAACCTTTATCAACAGTAACGTATACATCTTGACGCCAATAATTTGAGTTAGATCGCCTCTGTTTGTGGTCAGTGTCTAAATTACCTCTTGACAAATTACAATTTTGTGGTATAATAGATAGGTTAATGCAAAAAAAAGATACAAAAAAACAACCATTTATTAAGAAGCTCGGCGATAGTGCCTTGGAATGGATCAAAAAGTCACCCATGCTCGTCTTCCTGGCGGCTGTGGTAGTTCTCTTTGTTTTGATTGGCGTCTCCCAAAGCCAATCTCAGCCAGAAACGCCAGCCAGCGATGATTTTGTCAAGACCACTTTTGTAGAACTTTATCAACCAGGTCAGGCCTACCTCACCACCCAAGCCAAAGTTACGGATAAAGGCGTGGTCACGGTGGTGGCGCAAACTGCCGGCGTGGTGCAGCGCGTCAGCGTCACCGAAGGTCAGACTGTCCGCCGCGGCCAGCAGCTCGCCTCACTCTCGAGTAATTACCAAGGAGCGAATGCCTCTGCTCTCCAGCTCGAGCTTGCCAAGAAAAATTGGCTCATGACTCATGCCAACTTCTGGGACCAGGAAAAAGTCGACGGTATCAATTACGAACTCAATCAAAACACTGCCTGGATGACCAGATGGCAGACCAATGGCGGCTCTGGTTCTATGGGTAACGGTGATGCTTACACCTCTTACAAGGGCTTGCAAAACCAAGAACTCCTGGACATCAGCGAGGCCATGACTCAGCGTGGTCAGCAACTCAGCCTCGATCAAGCAGAAAATAATTACTTTTCGGCACAGATTGCCGCCAGCCTCATGTATCCCGCCACCCCGGTAGCTGGCAGTGTGGAAAAAGTCAACGTCAAAGTCGGTGATCTGGTGACTGGCGGTCAGACAATCGCGATCATCAAGTCAGACAGCGGCAACGTCAAGATGGAATTATCCGTCCCGGAAAATGTGATCCGCAATTTATCACTGACAGCGCCTGCTTGGTTTATGGTGGACGGCCAAAGACAAAAAGTTTATCTGGATTTCTTGCCCACCACTCCCACCACCGGTAACAGTTATTACCTGACGATGACCCTCAGTGATGAACAAGCTGATCTGGTGGCCAACGGCAGCTATGTGGACATCAATCTCCCCTTGGATACCAAGCAGGGTGAACGGCTCCTGCTGCCGCTCAATAGCGTCTACCAGACTCAGACTGCATCCTATGTTTATGTAGTCGGCTTTGATGACAATGGTCAACCGGTGGCCCGCCAAAAGCAGGTAGTTTTAGGCCCGGTGGTCGGCACTCAAGTAACCATAGAAAGCGGCCTGGAAGCCACTGATCAAGTTATCCTGTCCAACTCGCTCATGGATGGCGAACACATCACCTATACGATAGAACAGCACTCGGCAGAGGCGACGTATCCTATTCTCACCTTGCCCACTTCTACCATGAGCGCAGTATTATTTGTGGAGTAAGACATGAAAAAAAACGGCATTGCTGGTTATCTAAGTAATTTACGCCTCGTTTTTTTCGCCTACGCGGTGGTGATTATCGTGGGTGTCTACGCCTGGATGACCCTTCCCCGTGAAGAAATGCCTTCGATCAATATCCCGGTTACCTTGGTTTCCACCGTTTTGCCTGGTGCTAGCCCTCAGGATGTAGAGCAGCTACTCACCAGACCGATTGAGGACAAAATCCGTGGTGTGAGTGGGATTGATTACGTCCGTTCCACCAGTATGGAAAACGCTTCCATCGTCATCATCATGTTTAAAGATGACGCCGGTGACCCGGATGAGTTGACCCGCAAAGTCAAGGAAAAAGTAGACAGTGTAGATTTACCAGATAATGCCAATACGCCTACCGTCATGAAGATGGATTTTGATGAGCTACCAGTCTGGACGTTTGCGATCAGCGGCGAGGATAAAGTTGGTCTGCGCCGCCTGGCAGAAAAGCTAGAAAAGCAACTAGAACGGCAAGCCACCATCGACCGCGTGGAAATTACCGGTATCCAAGAACGTGAAGTCGTCGTCCATATGGATCAAGCCGACATCACAAAATACGGCGTCAATCCTGCTGTTTTGGCCAGCAACCTGGCTGCAGCGACCACTAATGTCCCCGCTGGCAGCATCAACTTAGGTGATTATTCGTACTCAGTCTCTCTGGCAAAAGAAGTCAGCGATATTGACAGCCTGCGGGCAATGACAGTCATCCTTAATGGTGTGGAGTATCACCTGAGCGACATTGCTCACGTTTATGAGCAAGAAAAGCCTGGTAATACTAACTCCTACCAGCTGCGTGACGGTGAAGTCAAGCAGGTCATCACTCTCAATGTCTATAAGACAGCCGGCTCGGATATTGAAGCCAACGCTAGACTGGCCAGACAAGTGGCAGAAGACGTCATGAGCGATTATCCTCAATTCGAGTTGACTAATATTACCGATGTAGCGCAGGAAATCGATGACACATTTGATCGGCTCTACAACAACATCTACGCCACTATTGCCTTGGTTTTCGTGGTGATGTTTGTCTTCCTGGGCATCCGTGAAGCCGCGATTTCTGCTATCAGTATTCCTTTGGTGATGCTGGTAACTTTTGCAGGGATTATGTTCTCTGGCATGACACTCAATTTCATCACTCTTTTTGGTCTGCTGATCGCTTTAGGTATGTTGGTGGATAACGCGATCGTGGTCACGACTGCCTTGAGCCGCAGCTATTTTGAGCGGCGCGAACAAGGCATTACCGCTTTACAGGCTGGCGTCGATGTCTGGAAAGAATTTTTTGTCGCACTCATCTCTACCAACCTCACTACGATCTGGGCATTTTTGCCGCTGTTGATTATGACTGGAGTGATGGGGCAAATGGTAGCTCCGGTAGGCATCGTGGTGACAGTCGCCATGCTGGCGTCTGCCATGGTGGCTTTCCTGTTGTCACTGCCTCTGGGTATTTATATCCTTGAACCATATCTACCAGTGCGCGTCCAAAAATTACTGGTAGCTTTGGTAATGTTGACGGTCGCCGGTCTGGAAATTTATTTCCTGCCCAAAAACTGGACGCTCCTTCTCATTATCCCCGTGACGTGGTTACTCATGATAGTCCTGGCAAGCTTGGTCATGCGCTTGATCCGCTCACACCAACAAAAAAAGCCGCAAAACGCCAAGAGGAACTTCTTAGTACGCATCGTCCAAGACGGTTTTGTCAGTACCACCTGGCTAGAACAAGGATATCAAAAAATCATTGCTGCGATCTTGCAAACGCGTTCTAGCATGATTACTACTATTGTCTGCATCGTTATTATTACCATTGTTTCTTTCTCTATGCCACTGCTCGGCTGGGTACACTCAGAATTCTTCCCCAAGGAAGAAGCTGACTCATTCCAGGCTACCTGGACTCTGCCTACCGGCACCAATAGTGACGAAGCTGATCGGGTGGCACGCGAGCTTTTACCTCAGCTAGCCGAAGGCGTGCCTGATCTGGAATACATCACAGCAGAAGTCGGCCGCACTACCGCTAGCAGTATTGCAAGTGGCGGCAATAGCAATAAGATCCTTTTCACCTTTAACCTCATCCCGGAGAAAAAACGTCATTCAAGCTCCATCCAGACGGCTGCTGATTTCCGCGCTCGCTGGAAAAATAATGCATACGGCACTGTGGACGTCAGCGAAGTCAGTACCGTGTCTACTGGTGGCAGCGACCTCTCTATGTACATCGTCGGTGATGATCTCAATGTCTTGGCTGCCAAAGCTCAAGAAATGGAAGCATGGTTGGCAGCGCAGCCGGGTGTAGTAGACATCAAATCTGATCTTGACTCCACTAGTAAGAGATTGGTGTTTTATCCGCACGCGGAGCTTTCTGCCGAATACGGCTTGTCCAATACCAGCCTTGCTGTGTTGCTGCGTAGCGCTCTAAGCGGCTGGACGCTCGGCACTCTCAAACTCAATGAAAATGATGACAAAGATACGGACATCGTTTTGCGCCAGCAGACTGGTATCCCAGATATGACTAATCTGGATAACATCCAAGTGCCGATTTCTGGTGTGGGCTATGTCCCGCTGGAAAGCTTGGGTGAGGTCCGCGTCGAGCCTAGTTTAGCCTCCATTTACCGCTATGATTACCAACATGCCGTGCAGGTCAACGCCAGTGTCATGAACGGGTATTCATCTACAGAAATTAATCAAGCCTTTGAACATTTTGTAGATACCGAACTCAACCTACCTCAAGGTTATTCCCGCAAGGTGGCCGGCACTCAGGACGTCAATAACAAAGCCTTAGTTGATTTGTCTAAAGCCATGGTCGTAGCGTTTGCCTTGATTTTGATCACCTTGGTCATCCAATTGCGCTCCTTCCGCAAAGCCTTCATCGTCATGAGTGTGATCCCGGTGGCTATTTCTGGCGTCTTCATTAACTTTGCTTTGCTCGGCTGGTCACTCAACTTGCCGGCCATTATCGGTATCCTGTCTTTGTTTGGGATCGTGGTCAATAACTCTATCCTCATCATTGAGCGGATCAACCAAAACCTAGACGAAAAAATGCCGTTCCAGCAGGCCGTGATTGAAGGCTGCGTCAGCCGTCTCCAGCCGATCTTGCTCACTTCACTGACCACCATCATCGGCCTTTTGCCGATCACGCTTTCCGATCCTCTCTGGCAGGGTTTAGGCGGTACGATCATTTGTGGTTTGACGTTCTCTGGTATCTTGCTGCTGTTCTTCATCCCGGCCTTGTTTGTACTCATGTTTGAGCCCAAGCATCGCGGCGACACTGACGCGCAGTGGTATGCACTACTGGATCAACTCTCACAAAAGCAAGAAGACTAAATAAAGCGGCTGAAAAACCGTCTCCAGCGCCAATATAGTTTGGTCATGCCGGCTGACTGGCGTACCAGCAGATCTGCCCACCAGTAACGAGCCTCATATAAAAACTGCCGGCGCAAAGATTTCAGTTCTTGGCGAGTCAAAACACCGGGCGGGAAACCTTTGGCCTCCCAGGTCTTCACACTGCTCACCAGCTCATAAGCCGATTGTAGCAAGCTCAAACTCACACCGTGTGTGCCCTCCAACATTCCTTCATCACGAAAACCGCGCCGCCATAACTCGTCAAAAAAACTTTGCCAAATTACTGCCGGACTTAGGCCTTTGGCACTACAAGTTTTTGCTTTTTCCTGGGCGGCGGCAGTAGTATATTTATCCAGCCGGCGCAAAAACTGCGAGACAGTCTGGTAATTATGATGGATGACGGCCAGCTGTCGGTCTTGATACG
The DNA here is from genome assembly GCA_045541795.1 of Patescibacteria group bacterium. Lineage (GTDB taxonomy): Bacteria > Patescibacteriota > Microgenomatia > UBA1400 > PJMF01 > RGIG2560. The sequence continues at coordinate 61,225 of JAZQJV010000018.1, forward strand.
GCAAATACGCCGTTGTCCCTTTCACAATTGGCTGCGAATGCACGCCGGAGCGCCAGGTGATTTTTCCTGCTCGCCAGAGACGAAGCTGATAATCCGGATACCAGCCCGTCTGCTCAAAAAAATGACCAAAAATCTCATTATTTCTGGGTAAATAGTAAATGTCTGCCTGAGGCAGTTGCGGACACGCGCTCACTTTTTTGCCGTCGACAATCTCACGGATACTGCGCGAAAGTGTGCTTGGCAAACATTCATCCGAGTCCAGGATCAGTAGCCACTCACCAGTCGCCCGCTCAAAAGCAAACTCACGTGCCGGATCAGCATAGCCGACCTCCGGATCAGGGTACTGATAAATCTTGACTTGGTCAAATTTCTCCGCAATTATCAATGTCTCATCACTACTGGCCATGTCCACCAGCACGATCTCATCGGCGATCGCCGCTACGCTTTCCAGGGCAGCTTCTAAGTAAGCAGCACTGTTTTTGGTATTGACGATCACCGATAATCGCGCCATAGATAAAAATTCCTCAAATTATCACTTTTTGGCCTTTACACGGGCATTAATGCTAAACTCCCACTGATCGCCATCGGAAGTATCAAAACTCGTAGAGCCCGTCAATTGGTGATAATTGACCAGGTGACTAGAAAGCGTTTCTTCGATCTCCTTTTTATTTTGTGAGATCTCCGCAATTTCTAGTTTGAGGTTGACGATCTCCGGCTTATTGAGGGCCTGTGACTTTTTTTGTTTGATTTCGTCATTAAGCGCTTTCGCTTTAGTCTGCGCTTCGGCGATTTCACTATCATTTTCCAGCGCACTTTTGAGCATTTCTCGTTTTTCTTTGAGCGTCTTGCTGACTGTGAGCAGCTCATTGGCATTGCGCTCGATCACGCCCTGCAAAGCCGAAAGCGTTTCCGCAATTTTATCAGACGCGGCGGCTTCATCGACGTCATTATTTACTGACGCTAGGGCTTGATTTGCTAGGTCTTCTCCTGTTTGTGCCATTTGTCCTCCTTACTTTAATATTTTATTGCTTGTTCTACCAACCGATTACAATAACCCCACTCGTTATCATACCAGGCTACCACCCGCACTAGATTACCGCCAATCACGTTTGTCAGTGACAAATCTACCACTGATGAGTAATTAAGACCGATAATATCACTACTCACGATCGGGTCATTGGTCACCTTGACGATACGCCGATACTCATCCTGCGCGGCGGCAGTAGTGAGGGCTTGATTAACCTCGTCAATCGTCACGTCCTTACGGCTGACAAATACAATATCAGACAAACTGCCAGTCCGCACCGGTACCCGGATCGCGACTCCATCAAATTTACCGGCCACAGCGGGATAAATTGCGCCCACGGCCTTTGCAGCGCCGGTGGTGGTGGGGACGATATTCATCGCCGCTGAGCGCGCCCGGCGCAGATCTTTGTGTGAGTTATCCTGGATATTTTGATCATCAGTATAGGCATGGATGGTATTGAGGAACGCCTTGTCTATGCCAAAAGCCTCATTAAGGATTTTAATAATCGGGCCGACACAATTGGTAGTGCAAGATGCATTGGAGACGACAGTACTGGCCGGATCAAAGTCCTTCACGCTGATCACAGACATATCCACACCGTCACCTTTGGCTGGCGCGGAAATGATTACCCGTTTGGCGCCGCCCTGCAAGTGCAGTTCTGCTTTTTCCTTACTGGTAAAAGCACCAGTGGACTCAATCACTGTCTCCACACCGTACTTACTCCAGGGGATCAGCGCAGGGTCACGCCCAGCACTCACCGGGATCCGGACATCGTCTATCAGAATGTAACCAATCAAAGGATTTTCTGGTGTCGCCTGCTTAGCCGGTTGGAGTTTTTCAAAGCTCACTTCTTGGTGGAGTGGGCCGTAATTGCTATCGTATTTGAGTAAGTGTACCCAACCTTCAATATCCATGGAACCGGAAGTGTTAATCAAACCAATTGTCGCCGGCTTGCCTTTCGCCAGCCACACTCGCCACGCCGTGCGGCCGATACGTCCAAAACCATTAATACCAATTGTCGCCATACATTCCTTTCACTAATTTATCGCTTTATGCTTATCTATATTGTAACGCAAAAATTCGTACTTTTGACAGCAATTTTGCTGCAATTTTGATTTCCTAAATTATTAGCACTCTATCATTTAGACTGCTAACGTTTTTAACTACTTTAAAATTTACCTATGTATCAATATAAATTCATTTATTGTACACAATAAATACTCAATTTTCTTTTTCATTTTTACCGTATAACTGGTTGGGTCTCGCCGCCGCTGACTTCATCACCATCTGCCGCCACTTTTTGCGCCGTCTCTACCACTTCTTCTTGTCTCGTCATCACTTCTGGCGTAATGACGGGAGGTGGGGTCGGCGGTCGGCGGTTTTTGCGGATGATCGTGACTATGCCGGCTATGATTGCTACAGTTGCTAAAGCGAGTAAGATCCACGCATTAGTGCTGCCCTCGGGCTTGCTGATTAGTGTTTCTTGCTCGTCAGCGTAAGTCTCATCAGCCTTGCTGATCCATGCCGGCTGCTTATCTAAGATTTGGATTTTATCCGTCATGGCTGTCTGCGCTACAAAGTCAGCATCATACATCGAACCGACACGGGTCGGCGGTGCGCTTACTGTTTGTGCCAAATTTGTTAATACCGCTTGGTAAGAGACAATCGTCATTCCTCGTTTGACTTCATACAAAGTACCATTAAAGCCAGTGAAATTAAACGTCCGATTGGCCCAGACATTGTTTTCCCGCAAAAGTGGGCGCAAATTGCTGGGCAGATAATCATCAATATTGACGAAATATTGTGTCTGGCCTTTATTCTCAATCCCCAAGTATACCGTCACGATGTCGCCGGCTTTGATGTCCTCGCCAGTTTTTTCGGCGCGCACGTAGGCCTTGTAAATATTGAGCTTCTTGTTTTCCCGCGGGGAATTGGTGCTGGTACGCCACTGATCGACACTGACGGTCACGTATATGGGTGCATCAGCGCCGTCATCTGTACGGCGTACGGTAATGGTATTGACGTCACCTGGTAAGTCAGCTAAGTTGACCGTAAAATGCTTTTCCCGGTCTATGCCAGAATTAAAATCAGCCATACCGATGGTCTGCTCGCCAGCCAAAATCACATAACTGCCGCCAACATCTTGGGGCGCAGCATACTCATACCATGCCATCAATGCCTCAATTGCTGTCGCGCTTTCGTAAGTGTTGGCCCAGCCAGCCTCGCGCCGATACCCCAAAAGCTGTGTCACGAGTTTTTCCAACTGTTGTTGATAGCCGCCATATTCTTGGTGATAAGCCAATACTGCCTGTATCGTCAGTGCTAGATCTGCCGGTACGCTCCGGTAACGTTGGGCCTCACTACTGGTCAGATCGATGTTGTCATTTTCCATCGCTCGCAGTAAACGGGTGACATTATGACTGGCTGCTTCTCGGTCGCCAGCTAAAAGATTAGCTTGCACCATCCACGAAAGCAAATCAACGTCAGTGGTGGCGGCGGCATTCATCTGATCGTAATACTGTAAAGCGGCATCAAAGCTGGAAACTGATTTTCCTTCCATGGTCACTGTCTGACTGCGCTCACCCAGCAAAAGCAAACCGTACACACTGGAAATTAAATCAGCACTATTCAAACGTTCGCCAGCCGCTAAGTATTTACCCTGTAAAGTGTCAGCCAAAAACTGTGCGGCTCGAGCTTGCACCGGAGTTTGGGCTTGCGGCAAATGCTTCACCACGTATGTCGTCCGGAAAGCGCTAGCATCACCGCGAGTTTTATTCCAAAAACCCCAGCCGCCGCTGCTTTGCTGCAAAGAAGTCAGATTTTTCACGCCCGTCTCAATTAATTGATCAAGATCCACGCCGTCAAAATCTTCACTACTAAAGTAGTCACTATCGTGCGCTGCCAGGGCCGGCACTAATCTGGAGGTCACTTGCTCCACACAACCGCGCGGATACTCCAGCAAATCCTTCATCGCACTGCGCAGTGATGAGAGTAAATCCGCCGCTACGCTGATGCTTACGCTCGAGCGCTCTCGCTCACTGTCGGGAGCAACTCCCAGATCAAATTCGCCCGCATGCAGTGAAAACTGACTCGTTTTCTGACTGTAGCCAAAAGGAAGAATCTGTAAGGTTTTAACCAGCACATCACCACTGCCTCCACTGCTGACATTACGCACGCCCGTAGTGATTTTGGTCGCTGGCATTTCACTGATTGCTTTTACCGGTACGGTGACGTTTTTGGTTTCGCCAGCTGTGAGCGTAAGGCTGGAGGGGAAAGTTTCCAGAGTCTGCAAACCTTCTCCCGCTTCCCAGACAGGTACAAAGCTTTGCGTGACACCAGTATAATTCGTCACACTAAAACCCAAATGTAAAATGTCGCCCACGCGCATTCTTTCGGGCGCAATTACCCGGGAGACTACGTCTTTTTGCGTGACTACTTCCTGTTTGCTTTCGCCTACTACTGTTTCCGGCGTCACGGCCACGCCCGTGAGTGCCCAGGTAGTCAAGTTATCCGGCATCACAAATTCCGTGCTGGCTTCACCATTGCTGTCGGTAATGATTTTTGGATTCCAGTAAGCGGTATCTTTGAAAACATCGCGCAGTTCACTACCATCGCCACCACCGCCCTCGGCGCCAAAAAGCATAATGGATTGTAGTGAGTGGTAAGTACGGATCCAGTGATGACGCTCACTCCAGTAACGGCTAAAAATATCGCCCCGGTGTGAAGCCGCCAGCTCAAGCAAGGCTTTGTCAATCGTCCACAAAGTGACGCTGGCGCTTAGTGGTTTGCCTGTGTAGGCATTGGTAGTTTTTATTTTTACTTTTACGCTGTCACCAGGATTGTAAATTTCTTTGTCTGTAGTAATTTCTACGTTAATCTTTTTCAGGTCTCGAGCCATGTCCACGCCGCTCGTGCTGGAGATGTAATTATTACGGTCAAAAAGTGATACGTCATGGAAAGTGTTTGGCTGATCGGTATCTACTGCCTCGTAAGCGACTTGATCAGGGCTTTGGTGGAAAGTGCCGATAGAGTAACGATCTAGCCGCTGTCGGCCAAAGTCAGCAAAATACTGCCGACCGACTAAATTCTTGCCTACTTCGTAGCTGACATTGATTTTTTCACTCGGCACGTGCTTTTTGTCTTTGTCAATCACGATTTTGAGGGCAGAATCAGGGTCACTGCTGACGCCATTGCTACTTCCATCCAAGCCATAATCACTCCCACTATTGTCGTCACAATAAAACCAATCATAAGCAGCTTGAAAGTGTCCGTTCTCATCATAAACTTTGTAAATCACGCTACGATTATCACAAGTACTGGGGCGATAACCAAAACTAAAATTCCCGTCAGCATCAGTACGGCTTTCGAGTGTAGTCAATTCCAAAAACTGCTCATAATGATCTGGGTCGCGCAAAATAATGGTGGCCGTCATCCGTCTGTTGGCAGCACTGACTTCATCACGGATACTGTTGATCTTTCCCGTCATTTCCATGCCGCTGCCCACTTGGAAGCTTTTGTTGGTGTCGCTTGTTTTAATTTCAAAAGGCGTGTAATTTATTTTTACCACTTTGAAGTCTTCGGCAGGCTCACTCAGGCCGTCACTATAGCGGACAAATAAGGTGTAATAAAGCTGCGTTGTTCCTGACTCTTCACGTTTGTCCTCTTGCTTAGGCAGTCCAGTTTTAATTTCCCAGTCGAGCTCACCATTTTCGCCCAGTGTCAGCGCGTGCCACTGGCAATCTTCGTTGTCATCATTGCCGCCCCAGGTATATCCTTGTTTGAAACAATAACTCACGCTTGAGCCATTCATATCATGACCGGCAAAACTTGTCCCGCGCACGTGGGCGCTCACATTTTCTCCGGTCACTAGTGTATCTTCGTCTACATCCAAAATCAACTCATATTCCGGTTTGACGTACTCTCTCACTTCAAACCAAGTACTATTGCTGTACCGGTGCTCGCCACCCACAGACAAATAATAATCCGTCAGATCTGCATTCTCTCCGATCTTCCAGCTGCCATCAATGCCGCCGTATTCATCCGGGGTGTAAGTTTGTGCCCAATCAGTCACTTCACCATTTTTGCCAGAGTGAGTAATTTTCACGCTCACAGGTTCACGAGGCACACTGTAACGCGCGTCATCTTCTCGGCGCAGGAAAGCTTTAAAATATACCGTATCGCCGCGCTGGTAAAGCGGTTTATCGGTAAAAACATAATTATTTGCATCAGCGTGGTAAATCGAGTAGCTACCACCCGCAGTCCATAAACTACCAAGTTCCACGTCCTGGATCGCTAAAGGGATAAAATCCCAACCGTTTGCCGTCACCACTACTAAAGCATCAGCATTTTCGGAGTAAGGGACAGTTGCGATCCCGTTGCTCGGGAAAGAAATTTCGTCGAGCGCGTGTACGCCGTCTTGTAAATTATACACGAACACTTGTCCGCTGATATTACCCGAGCCGCTAGCCAAATCCTGCGACCATAATGTAAGGTTTTCGTCACCATTTTTGGCCATGGTAGCAAAACTTGAGCGCGTCACTAAAGCAAATTGCTCCTGGTCAGCGTCTACTGCCCGTATCCACCAAGCACCCGTGGCGGCTGGTACGTCTAATTCATAATTACGGCCAGCCAACTGGTCCAAAGTCACACTGGTCACAGGCAATGCCAAGTCAAAATCAAAGTTTGACCACTGCAACTGACGGCGTTTGAAATAACTTTGCACTTCCTCATCTGGACTACTATATATCAAAGCATCAAGCAAGCCGTCCAAATCCAAAGGATAAAGACTGATCACTGCTTTAGGATCGCTAAAATCTTGCGGATTTAGCTTGATTTTGTCATCAAGTCCCAGTGGTACAAATACAGAACGTGCCCCATAGTCTTCGGTAAAATTAAAACGTATCCGGCGCTGTTGCTGGTAAGCGGCACCAATTTCCTTGCCCTCGCCAAAAAACAATAAACTCAAACTCACCAGTATAGTCAACAAAAAACGTCCACACCATTTCATATCTACTATCATAACACGCACCCTCATACTTGTCAAATCTGTGCACATGTAGTAAAATGAATTTATGCCATTTGCAAGCACCAAACAATCAGCTGCGCCAGACCCTAATTCATCGGCCGACATCGCCGAAAATAGTGTCACTTGGGAAGAAGATGTGAACGTCGATCCTGACGAAGTTATTTTGGCGGCGATCATGGAAAACCTCGAGTCGGATATATGCGCTCGCTTGCAGGAGGATTTTGGCGACGAACTAGCGGCCACTTTTGAACAGGCACTTGCTGGCAACGGACAATTTGTACGCATGTTGCTGCAGTCAGGCGTCCCGGTGGTGACGATGTTTGAGTGTCTGCGCGGGCGCCAGACGGCCATTAAAGATCAAGCGACTCTTGATGCTCTTTTGGATCACGGCTTGAGTTTGGAGCTTTTGCTGGGTGAGGCAGTGCCGTTTTATTTGCTAGTCTCTAGTGCCAATCGTGATGAGAGACTTTTTGACGCCTTGCTTGCCCACAAAAACATTAATCTGGACGATTTACTCCTGGCCAAAGCCGATCCGACCAAACTTGCCCGTCATCTTGATCGCTTTTCGCCAGTCAACGTGAGACTGCTACTACAATACGGCATCCCGCTACCCACGCTGGAAGCATACATTGATCAGTGTGACGCTGTCAATGAGCAACGCGGCTATGCGCCGCACTATTTCCGCCGGCGGGTGCAGGATATTTTGGATAGCGCGCACACAGGCGTGTGACTAATTTCAGCTAAAGCATCACTGTCATTTAAGGTCCATTCCCAAAAACTGGCCAAATGACCACTTTTTGGGAATTGCATCCAAATAGTAATTGATAGGGAAGCGGGCTATTTGTCGTCATTCTTACTTTATACCCGATCACTAATTAGCGTCTGCATGTCCCGCCCGCCGTAGATGATCATTGCTATATCATTTTCCCGCCTTCTTGTCAAAACTTTTACTGTTTTCACTCATATCATCAAATTCCCATGCATAGCGCTCATTTTTGTGGTATAATAAGAATATATGCGAAAACTTCGTGTTTTTAGCCAGGCTGTGTGTGTGTGTGTGGCTCTCGCCACTCTTTGTGCTAAGTCGGTAAGTGCAAATTATTGCTTGTGTCAGTATCCCGCCAGCGGGACACCGACAGAACTAGACTGCAAAGATGTAGGAAGCACGACCTCATGTAGTGATCAGTGTAGCTATTGGTCAGTTTACACATGGGGAACACATAGCGGACCATATAATACTTCAACCGAATGTGCAGCAAAGAAGCTTGAAGCTCAAAGGAAAACTGGTGCTGATACGGGCAATCAAACATGCCTGATTGTGGTTCAAGACAACACTACTAAGGGAGTTAGACATACGTGTGAAAAACTAGGCGGCGCCAGTTCTTGCAATGATGTAGCAGCGGCGGCAACACTTAATAGCAACGAAAGTATTAGGCAGAAGACGCTGTTTGATGATCCCTCAGCCTGTGAAAATGCATTTAGTACTCTTACAACACAAGTAGCCTGCAAGAAAACTAAAAACAGCGAGTGTATAGATATTACCGTCTACACTGATAGTTGGGATACAATAGGGTATTTTGCTTGTTTTAATGGCGAAAACCGTATGTCGTATTGTCAGGGTCCACAGTGCTGTATCTATCAAAACGATAGTGGACGCCAAACATGTCAATGCGGTACTGATAATCTTACTGACAGCGGAAGTTGCAAGAGCACCCACGGTAGTGCTGGTTCATTGGTAAGTGGTCCGTATCACCGTACCGCTTGCGCAGATAAGCTAGACTCCGAGCCCCTCACCGTCGACCTCCTCCCCAAATACGAAAAACTCTCCCAGACCTCACTTGACGAAATCAACCCTCTTACCCAAAGCAAAGTCCTCAGCGAAGCCAACACTCGTACTCCCGGCGCTCTCGTCTCTCGCCTTGTCCGCAATATTGTCTTCCCGATTGCTGGCTTACTTCTCTTTCTCATGATTACCTGGTCTGGCTTTCAAATCGTCCAAGGCGGAATGATGGGTGATGATAATGCTGTCAGCTCAGGTAAAGGACGTCTTACCGCCACTATTGTCGGCTTCCTACTGCTTTTTGGCAGTTACTGGCTCTGGTCGCTGGTAGAAGCGGCGCTGGGACTGGGGACAACGAGCTAGACAAACCCAGAAATTGATAAATTAAGAAATAGAAAGGTAGAAAAAATATAAATAAAGTGGAGGTGAGAGCGTGTTTTAATTTCCCCTATTTACGGGAAGATTTTGTGGTATAATAAAAGGTATGACGAAGAAAATTGGCTTCATTGTTATACTTGCAGCAACAAACATAATATTAGTTACTAATGCGGTTTTTGCGGACGAGAGTTGGTGCTTATTTGTTCCTACGCCAGGAACTGATTCTGCTGGTAAGACGTATGCGGGAAGGTTTGATTGTTCACCACCAGATGTTTCCGGCGCCTGTAATCCAGCACTCGCAGGATATGGTAGCTGGGAAGCCGCTGGTTCGGGATACAAAAGCTTTGATGAATGTGCGAATGCTTATGACAATCTAAGCGGTTACTGCTATACAAGTGGTAGTGACGAATGTGCTAGTGCTAAGCGCAACACTTGCAGTTCCTTTTTTTATAAAGACGCAAATACGTGTGGGAATGAACATCTAGATTTCAACGCTTACTGCTATGACCCGGCTACAAACAAATGCAATAAAATAAGTGGAGGGGTATCCAAAAGCTCTACTAGCAGTAAATGTGTCGGCGAATACACATATAAGGGGGGCACGGCAGAGTCTAATAAGAAATCTTGCGAGGACTATGCTGCAACAATGGACGAACAGAAAAAAGCGGGTGATAAATTTTGTCTCTGGTACACTCATGGAGAGAATAATAATGAAAAGGCGGGAGATACGGATTTTAGGTCATTCAGATGTGAACCGATACTAATTGAGACCGAAACAACATGTGATGATCGTTTCCCACCAACTAATAGTGAAAAATGGATACTCTATCGCAAACAACCATATTCTACTCAAGAAGAATGTAAAAACGCTCTGTACCAAGAAAAAGTCTGGTGTTTCCATCCAAACGACGGCCGCTGCCATAATGAAACATACGTCCAGTGTAGGGAACAAAACGGACAACAGTATAAGGATAAGACAACGTGTGAAGATAAACACCAAAAATGCTGTAAATATGAAGATAAGAATGGACACTCAACTTGCCAGTGTGGCTCTGATAATTTGGACGCAAAGGGGCAATGCTTAGCTTCATCTGATAAATACGGTTCTTTAAAGGGTAGCTATGACGGTAGAACTGCTTGTTCTGATTCACTCGACTCTGAACCTCTCACCGTCGACCTCCTCCCCAAATACGAAAAACTCTCCCAAACCTCACTTGACGAAATCAACCCTCTTACCCAAAGCAAAGTCCTCAGCGAAGCCAACACTCGCACTCCCGGCGCTCTCGTCTCTCGCCTTGTCCGCAATATTGTCTTCCCGATTGCCGGTCTTTTACTCTTTCTCATGATTACCTGGTCTGGCTTTCAAATCGTCCAAGGCGGAATGATGGGTGATGATAATGCTGTCAGCTCAGGTAAAGGACGTCTTACCGCCACCATCGTCGGCTTCCTACTGCTTTTTGGCAGTTACTGGCTCTGGTCGCTGGTAGAAGCGGCACTAGGACTGGGGACGACGAGCTAATTTCCGTTGGACGCACGCCGGATTGTGGTGTATAATAAGCGCTAATGTCAGAAAAAATTAACCAGTACGTACTGCAGGAAATTAATGAACTCAAAAGCCGTATCCAAGAGGCCAAATTGCCGGAAGCTGTCCAAAAAAAAGCCGAACGTGACATCATTAGTCTGGAACGCTCGATTGACTTCGGCAATTACGACGAAAAATACGAAATGGTGACGCACTACATCGACTGGCTGGTGCGCATCCCCTGGAATAAATTCACCAAAGACCGTCTCGACATCAATGAGACCCGCCGTATTTTTGACTCACACCACTACGGTATGATGGAAGTAAAAAACCGCTTCCTTGAATACGTCTCCATCCTCAAGCTCCAAAACCAAAATAACCAAACTCAAGCCTACCGCGCGCCGATTTTACTACTCGTTGGGCTGGTGGGTACTGGTAAGACTACTTTTGCTTATTCATTGGCTGAAGCCCTTGGTCGTTACATTGTCCGCATTCCTTTTGGTGGTATGGGTTCGGCCAGAGAACTGCGCGGCTGGTCGCGGCTACATCTGGAGGCCGAACCAGGCAAGATTATCAAAGGACTTTGCGAGGCAGGTGTCCGCAATCCGATTTTCCTGCTTGATGAAATTGACCGGGTGGCGGAAAGCGCGCTTATGGACATTATGGGCGTACTGGTGGAGTTGCTTGATCCGGCGCAAAACCAAGCGTTTACTGATACTTATATCGACTACCCGGTAGATCTTTCTCAGGCGATCTTTTTGGCCACTGCCAACAATACCACCAAAATTGCCACTGCCGTCATGGATCGTATGGAAAAAATTTCTATGCCTTCTTACACTGATTACGAAAAAGAAATGATCGCCAAAAATTACATCTTGCCGCGGCTCTACTCCAATGCTGGTATCCGTCCCGAGCAAATCCATATCGATGACTCACTCTGGAGTAAAATCATCCGTCCACTCGGCTATGATATGGGCATCCGCACACTCGAGCGGACTCTAGAAAACATGGTTCGCAAAGCCGTACGCATTATGGTGGAACAAGGCTATCAGGAAATCTGGGTGACGCCAGAAAATTCCAAGATCTTCTTGCCCCAATACTAATCTGTGCTCACTGCCTGTCTTTTTGATGGTATAATCAGCCTATGGCAAAGTACACGTGGCAGTTTTTACATGAAGATCAGGCAGATACTATCCAAGAATTTACGGCGGCCATCATAAATAATCGCCATTGGGACCAAGAAACCCTTCAGGCGGAGTTTGCTTGGGAGCGTCTCACGCCTAAGGCTCTCAATATTGATAAAGGGCAGCTGGAGGCAGCTATCGCCCGTCTGCAGGAGGCGGCCAGCAAAAAACAAAAAGTGGTCATTTTTGGTGACTATGATGTCGACGGTAATTGCGCCACGGCCATCATGTGGCAAAATTTGCGTGAAATTGGTATTGACGCGGCTCCTTTCATCCCACACCGTATCCGTCATGGTTATGGCATGTCTGTAGGCGCCTTAGAAGAAATCTTCGCCGCCGGCAAGCCAGATTTGATTATCACTGTGGATAATGGCATCACTGCCCGCGCCGCGCTCGATTTTTGCCGGCAGGAAGGCGTAGACGTCATCGTCACTGATCATCACCAACCAGACCAAGCCGGACCGCTGCCGGTGGTCGCCCTCGTGCACACTATCAGTCTTTGCGGTGCAGGCGTGGCCTGGTATCTCGGCTGGCAGCTGCACACTGCTTCTCTCGGGGTCAAGCCCGCTCAGAGCAAAGCCTTACCAATGCTTGATTTAGTGGCGCTAGCCACTATTGTGGATCAAGTGCCTTTGGTAGGTCTGTGTCGTGCTCTCGTCAAGAAAGGCATTGCTTGTCTGCGTGAGAGCCAGCGCGTCGGTATCATCGCTCTTTGTGAGCAAGCACGTATCAAACAATCAGCACTGCGCGTGCGCGATATTGGTTTTAGCTTGGGGCCGCGGATAAATGCTATCGGCCGATTGACCAACACTCTGGAAGCACTCCGTCTTCTTTGCACGTCCAAAAAAACTTATGCTGCTAAACTTGCCCAAAGTCTGGGTGACGTCAACACTTCTCGTCAAGAGCTTACGAGCCAGATGCTGGAGACGGCTTGCGGCCAGCTGGGGCAAAAGTGCCAGGATAATATTATCATCACCGGCAGCAGTGAGTTTCACGAAGGTATCATTGGTCTGATCGCTAGTAAATTGGTAGATAAATATGCCCGGCCGGCTATCGTTTTTGCCATCCATGACGGGATCGCCAAAGGCTCAGCGCGTTCGATTGAGGGCTTTGATATTATTGCTTTTATCCGCCGCTTCCGCGATCAGCTGCTAGAAGCTGGCGGTCACACTATGGCGGCTGGTTTAAGTATCGCCGCCGATCGCTTCGAAGAAGTCACTGCCAACATGCGTCAGACTGCCAACCAAGTCATCACCAAGCAACAATTAACCCCAACACTCAAAATTGAAACCCGCGTCAAAATAGAAGCTCTCTTTCATCCTTTTTTGCCGGCTCTATTGGAAGAATTAGAACCTTTTGGTGCCGGCAATCCGGAGCTGACGATAGCTATAGATGCTCAGGTCCACCGCGTCAGCACCATTGGCAAAGACAAAAATCATCTCCGCTTAGATTTCGTCACGAGTAAAGGTCAATATTTCAACGCCTTGCTCTGGAATTATGTAGACTCCGGCCTGACGCCACCTTCAAGCGGCGACCGGCTCCAAGTAGCCGGACAGCTGAGTCTCAATGACTACAACGGCCGCGTCAGCCCTCAGCTAATTATCCAAGATTGGCGAGAGATGGCATAAATCTTTGACGCCGGGCGCATTTCATGTTACAATGAAAATATGCGCCGATTATTAATGAGTTTTGGCATTTTTTTCCTGCTTTCCGGGATGAGTTGTAGTGCTATTGACCCGGTAGATGAACTGCAAGGCCAGATCAACGAGCTGGAAAACCTCAAGAAAATGTCTGAAGATGCGACTTCTAATCTGGAAGCAGAAGTTAAGAATTTAAGCAGTCGCATTAACGCTGCCAGACGTCAAGTGGCACAAATTAAAGTCCAAATGGAGGAATTAGCCACCAGCATTGAGCAGCGCGAACAAACTCGCGAGGAAAAAACCGAACTTCTCGGTAATGTCGTCGCTAAAACTTACAAATCATCCCGTCAAACGTCACCTCTGCTCATCCTCCTCGATCCCGAAAGTAATCATTCTGCCTTCCTTTCGGCCGTCAGTTACCAGGCTGCGCAAAAACGCAACCAGCAACAAATCCAAGATATTGTCAATGAACTTATCCAGCTACAGCAAGACAAGGTATCTTTGGAAAACACCAAGACTCGTCTGGTTGCCTTAGAAGCGCAGCTCGACGAACAAACAAAATTTTTCCAGCACGAAATTGACTCTGCCAAAAGTTACCAAGCTGAGCTTTCTGGAAAAATCGCCGAACTGTCCGCCCGCCAAAAGCAAATCATTGACGCTCGCTCGGGCACATCCATTACTAGTGTCGGCGAGGTCCCGGCTGCCGATGATCCCAAAGCCTCCATCGAATGGAAAGCCCAGGCTCCCAGTAATCATTTTGCCGTTTTCTCTTTTGGCGCCTACACGCATCGTAACGGTATGAGTCAGTACGGCGCTCGCGCGCGCGCGAGCGAAGGCCAAAGTGTAGAGGAGATTTTAGCTCATTACTATCCCGGCACTCATCTGGAAAAGGGCTATAGCGAGATGGGGGAGATCGACGTACAAGGTTACGGTCGGATGTCATTTGAAGATCAATACTTACAAAGTATTTACGAAATGCCCGGCAGCTGGCCGCTGGAAGCGCTCAAAGCTCAGGCGATCGCTGCCCGCACTTATGCCATCCGCTACACCGGCAACGGCGCTCGTTCTATCTGTACTACTGAAGCCTGTCAGGTCTACAAAAACGGCAAAAAGGGCGGCGACTGGGAAAAGGCAGTCAATGAGACCAAAAACTGGGTTTTAGTCACTGATGACGGCCAGCCGGCCTCTACGCAATACGCCTCCACTCACGGCGGCTATGCCAATACCAGCGGCTGGGATACGACCGATGGCAGCGGTGATGGTACCTGGTCAGATCGCGCCTGGGAAGCAAAAGCGTCCTCACCTTGGTTTTACAAAGCTTGGTGGCGCTCTGGGTATTCCTCCAGAGGTGATACTTGTGGCCGCGACAGTCCGTGGCTGTCTCAAGCCGAAATGAGCGACATCCTCAATGCATACCTGGTCAAAAACGGCTCTACTGGTGCCGACATCAGCCGGATCCAGCCTGTGACGATTAACTCCTGCAAAATCGGTGGTTCGGGTGGCAATCCTTATTCCCTTGATGAACTCAAACGTTTTGCCGAGGCCGCTGGCGGAGCCGTCACTACGATCTCCGGTGTGACCGTGTCTCATGGCAGCGGCGGTCAGACAGCTCAGGTCCGTTTCCAGACAAATCGCGGCGAGCTCACCTTGTCAGGCAGCGAATTTAAGCAAATCTTTAATCTGCGCGCCCCCGGGTTTTTACGCATTCCCCAAAGTAGTTTTGCCAGTTTTAATATCGAGTACAAACCTTGATCGGTGTGGTATAATATCCCCATGCAAAGGCTTTGTCGTTGGTTAAGTTTTGACTGGGTACGTATTGGTTTGATTTGGATCGTCTATCATCTCTTCATCTTGACTGTCGCGAGTCTGACTACTTACTTTGAGCCGCTCGGCTATCATCCCAGTCACGCGCTCTCAGAACTCCTCGATGCAGCTCCGTTGTCGCCTTACATTTCTCGTCTCGCTGGCTTTGATGGCGTGCATTACCAGACTATCATCAATCACCGCGGCTACCGAGAAATTGGCGGTGTACAGGCTTTTTTCCCGCTTTATCCTTGGCTCATGTCACTGTTTAATTTTATCACTCACCAGTCTATTGTTTCGGGTTTACTGATTTCCAGCCTGAGCCTATATGGATTTTTACTGCTTCTTTTCCGCTGGACTAGAAAAAAAACCGACACTACCACCGCTTGGTGGCTGATCGCCCTCGTTTTGTGTTTACCAGGCAGTTTTTTCTATCTTACGGTGTACACGGAGAGCCTCTTTTTATTCCTACTTTTAGCTGCTTTTACCGCTTATGAACACAAAAATTACCCCATTTGTGCCGTTTGCTTGTTTTTCCTTTCTGCCTGCCGGATTGTGGGCATTTTGGCAGTGGTTGCACTGTTTTGTGACTATTTTATAAAGTCATACAAAAGACATCAATTAACCAAAAAATCTTCTCTTTGTAATCTTTTTGTACTCAGCCTCGGCAGTCTTGGTTTGATCTCCTATATGATCCACTTATACCTTATTCATGGTGACCCTCTAATGTTTGTCCATGTCCAAGCTGATTTTGGCGGTGGGCGGGACACCTCACAGTTGGTGCTGCTACCGCAAGTTTTTTACCGTTATCTAAAAATGTGCCTGGTCGGGTTTAGTTCTTGGCCTGAAGCCTACCGCGTTTACCAGGAATTGCTGATTTCGCTCGCTTATTTACTGGGGCTTATCGGCGCCAGTTACCAATATTGGCGACAAAAAGACCGCATTCAACCTCTCTACTTACTCCTTTTTAGCCTGGCCGCCTACCTGATCGGCCCAGCCACCGGGATGCTCAGCAGTATGAGCCGTTATACACTAGTCTGCCTGTCAGTACCCCTTTTTATCTTGTGCGTAAGAAAAATACGCTGTCATTATTTGATACCCTCTATAATTATCATGGCGGTCATCCAAATCATCAACTTAATATTATTTCTCGAGGGTATTTTTATCGCATAATTGCCCCTTGACAAAATGAAGATGATATGTTATAATATATTTGTCATGGTTAAAAGTGACTAAGTTAAGGAAAATATGAAAAAGTTAATTATTAGCTCCGCCATCATGCTCGGCCTTGCTGGCGCTGTCTTACCAGTTAGTGCTGACACGCGCACTTATACTGAGCGCGAGTGTAGTACCGATAGTTACGGCAATACCACCTGTCGTGACAAAACCACCAACGTGGAAACTGGAGTCATCACTTACTCCAATCACACGGTCAATGGTTATGCCACAGGCAGCAGTACTCGCGGCGGTTACATTACTTACGGCCAGGCGGTCACCGGCCAGAGTGTCAATATCCTCAATACCGGTCTGCCCACCGGTGGTGCGCTGGTAGCAGGCGTCATTGTTGCCTTGGGGAGTCTCAGCTTAGCTTTCAAAGTGCTTTTGCGCCAAGCCAAGTGAAACCTCATTTCTGTACAAAATTGCCCCGTTAAATTGCGTTTGACATGTTATAATCACTCATGTCAAATTTTGCTGCCAAATTTAAAAGTGAACTCGCCAAACTCAACCCTGCCCAAAAACAGGCCGTGGACACGCTGGAAGGCCCGGTGATGGTTTTTGCCGGCCCAGGCACAGGCAAAACCCAGATCCTCACGCTGCGCATCGCCAATCTCATCAGTCAGGGTCTGGCCGAGCCAGCCCAGATCTTAGCACTGACTTTCACTACCTCAGCTGCCGCCAATATGCGCACTCGCCTGGGCAGAATGATCGGCACCGCTGGGCTGCAAGTCCCGTTTTTCACTTTTCATGAGTTTTGCCAGACGGTGATCGGTGACCATCCAGAAGTTTTCCCTTTTGGTGAGCACGCCTTACCTCTGGGAGACTTAGAACGGATCGACATTTTGCAACAGGTGATTGACCAAGTAATGCCGCCTAGTCTCCGGCCTACGGGCGCCGCTTACACGTATCTGGAGGCGATTTCGAGTGCGATCCAAAATCTCAAGGCTGAGTACGTGACACCAGAAAAATACCGCCAGCTTTTGGCGCAGGAAAAAAAACGGGTAGACAGCTTGATTGACGAAGAAATGGCCCGCAAGCGCCCGCGCAAAACTGTGATTACTCATTTGAGGGTCACTTTTGCCAAGCAAGAAGAACTGGCGGATTTATACGAGCATTATAACCGCCTGCTGAGTGAGCGTCATCGTTACGATTTTGCCGATATGATTTTGCAAACAGTAAGCGTTTTCCGCGAGCAACCGGATATTTTAGCTCAGTACCAGGAGAAATTCCAGTATCTGCTCGTGGACGAGTATCAAGATACCAACAATTCTCAAAATGCTGTGCTTGACGCTTTGGCTAGTTTTTGGGGTGAACAGGCAAATATTTTTGTCGTCGGCGATCCTTATCAGTCTATCTACCGTTTCCAGGGCGCCAATGTAGAGAACTTTTTGGGCTTTACCAGTCGCTATCCGGCCGCCCGAGTCATCAATCTCCTCACAGGTTACCGTTGTCATGCTCATACTTACGCGCTCGCACATGCCCTGACCCATGAGATGAGTCCGCTCGAGGTAGACGGGGCAGGGGAGGCCCTAAAAAGTGGCAGTCACTTGTCACCACTGCCGGCTTTACTTACCGCTTGTCCTAGTCAACAAGCTGAAATCATCAATATTTTTACCCGCATTCGCTCACTTATTGCTTCCGGCACGCCGCCTGAGCAAATTGCCATCATTTACCGTAAAAATCGTGAAGCCGACGCGCTCCTAACGGCTGCTGCTCACTATGGTATCGCTTGCGAGATTGAAGGCGGCGCTGACGTACTCGAAATGGAGACAGTGATCTGGATTTTACAGCTTTGCCGTCTCTGCGCCCATCTGGAGGACAGGCAAACCAGTGATAGCCTGGTCTATCAGCTGCTGTGGCGTCCATTTTGGCATGCAGACACTCTGGCTGTCGTCAAACTTATCCGCCTGGCTCGGGAAAAAAGATGGGTGCTCTGGGATATTTTGGCCGATCGCCGCCACCCGGCTTGGTTAGAGCTGGCAGCTGACGGCGTGAGCGAGCAACACTTAGCGGCCCTCGAAAACGTCGGTAATATTCTTAAAGATCTGGCCGCGCAGGCCGCCAATCTGCCTCCGTCACAATTTATCGCCTTACTGCTGGAAAAAAGCGGCATTTTGGCCTGGGTAAGGACACGCCAGGACTACTTACATCAGTTGACCGCCATTTTCACCTTTACCCAAGCTGTAGGTGAATGGTGCAGTGCCGATCCATATTTAACTCTAGCCGGAGTATTGACCAATTTTGATCTGATGCGCCAGCACAACTTACATTTACCACTGCAAGATCTCAACGCTCGTGATGGCGCGATCGCTCTTACCACTGCTCACAAAGCTAAGGGACGAGAATGGGATTATGTTTTCATTTATGGGCTTAATAAGGGCGTCTGGGATCACGCGCGGGCGGCTTTGAGTGTCAAATTGCCCGCTGGTATTATCACCATGCAGTCGCTTGATGATAAAGAAAGTATCCTTGATGAAGAAAAACGGCTTTTTTACGTCGCGCTCACGCGTGCCCGGCGGCAAAACTTTCTCAGCTGGCATGAAAGCGAAATTAGCGCCGCTCGTACCCGCCAAATGCAGGCTTCTGATCTCGTTTTCTTTCTCCAAAAGCAGGTCACCGCTGGTCTGGTGGAAGAAGCACCGCTACTTTTGGATGCAGCCGCGCTCACTCGTGAACTTGACGTCTTCCTGGCGCCCGCTCCCGAGCGAGACTGGGGATCGGTAAGTCGTGACTATCTGCAAGGGCACGTCAAAAACCTCAAACTGTCGGCTACCATGCTTAATGACTATTTGAGCGACGTCAACGTATTTATCGAGCGACACTTACTCGGTGCTCCAGGAGAGCCGGCCAGCACCCCGCAGCTTTTTGGCAACAGTTTCCATCGCACTCTGGAGCGAGCATTGCGGCCACAATTGACGGGCGCTGATCGCCTCTCGCTTGACGCGGCCAAAGAACTATTTGCTGCTGATTTTGGGCGGGCAATTATCGAAAAGGCCGATTTGCAAGCCTGGACGAGTTTGGGTCTGGACTCACTAGAACTGTATTACAGGCAGCTGGCCACCTCACCCGTCATGCTGGTGGCCCTAGAGCGTAAATTTGGGGATTTGCCGCCCGTCTACCTAGACGACATCCCGCTTACAGGCAAAATCGACCGTATTGATCAGCTGGATGCTGACACTGGTGAGGTCATAGATTATAAAACTGGTCAGCATCTGACTATGGGACAGCTTTTGGGTACTACGGCCAGCTCCAAGCTTTCCGCCCGCGAGCAAGAACTGCCAGAATGCATTCGCTCGCCATATAAGCGGCAGCTGCTTTTTTACAAACTTCTATGCGAGCGCGACCCTGAGTTTCATTTACCAATTGCTCGGGGTGCTTTACATTTTGTCAAATCCGAAAAAGGAAAAATCGACGTCCGCCAATTCACACTTCCTGATGAAGAAGTTGCCGCTCTCGCCGACCTCATCCGGCAAGTCTGGAGAGAAATCCAGGAGTTGTCGTTTTGGACGGGGAAATAATCAGGGTGAAAATTAGTCATTTTTATGATATAATATAGACAGTTATGACAGTAAAAAGGCCCAATACTTCCAGATATTTGTTCATTTGCGCTGCCTTTTTAGTAGTGGGGATAGGGTTTTTATTTTTCCGTCACGTCCGCCAGCAAAAAAAGATTCTTGGCGAGACGACTTGGCTAGCGCCAGAGGCTAGCAGCGAAGCGGTAGTCAGCGAAAGTCCAGACCTTGCAGCTGACAGTCCGAATCAGTCTCCAACTACCCGTCTGCTCGAGGAGCGACGCCGAGTGCTGTGTGATCAGACTGCTGGCGTATATGAGCTTATTTCTCGTGAGACTGTCGACGCCAGCATAGTCACCGGCTATTATCGCCTGGATGTCTCGCCGGCACTGACCATTGCTGCGGCTACACGGATGACAATTGAGACTGATGGCGTCACGGAAACTGTGGACTTGCCCGCGTCAACCCATACAAGTTATACTACCTATCAAAGCAGTGATGATGCTGGCTTGCAGGCGCGCACCTACAGCCTCCAGGGAGATGCCTGGGTGTATACAAGCAAACCTGTAAACGGTGAGGCACAAAAAATTCTCGGCCATCATTTGTGGGAGCTGGCAAGTTTACCAGAACCAGACGGCACCGACCGCCTGACTGCGCCTGGCGTTGCAGGCGGCACTTACCAGTTTGAATTCCAAGACTTGCAGCTTACAAAAGTCATTTTTACCAGCGGTGATGGCCGTGCTCGTATGGAATATTTACCACTGGATGAAAAGCCGCAAACCCAATTCCCGCCAGAAATAGCCGCCAACGCGACCAGTTTATAGTCTGGTATACAAAAACTCGCCCGGTGAGGCGAGCCTTTGCATTCTAAGATGACCTTTAGACGCCGCCCTTGACCGTCTGTGCAATCAAAAGAATAAAGAGGAAAAACAAAGCTACACCGGCCCAAAAAAGCACTGTTGTAGGAAATTCCACCTCAAAAAGCGTCGTTGGCGCTTTACAGTTGGCCTCGTCCTTGACTTTGGAAGCCACCCGTACTTGTTTACTCTTAGCGGCCTTAGTGGCGGACTTCACGCCCGTCCGTTTTGCCGTCGTCTTTTTGGCACTACTTTTTGTTTTTGTCATATACTGCCATTATAACATAGTTATTAGAGCGTGTCAACGGCATTTTCGCAAACTGTCTAAATTGCTCGCCAAAACTGCATTTGTGGTGGTAAAATACGACTAGGATAAATGATATACAAGGAGAAATTATGAAAATTGCCTCGATTAAAGCTCAGGAAATTCTTGATTCACGGGGAAATCCAACCGTCTATGCACAGTTGGCACTTGAGGATGGTACCTGTAGCGCTGCTGGCGTCCCTTCTGGCGCCTCCACCGGCTCGCATGAAGCCGTAGAGCTGCGTGATGGCGACAAAACTCGTTACTCCGGCAAAGGGGTACTGCAAGCCGTCGCCAACGTCAATGATATTATTGCGCCCGCATTAGTCGGCCAAGACATTGAGGATCAAGCTGCTCTTGATGACCAAATGATTAATTTAGACGGCACACCCAACAAAGCCAAACTTGGTGCCAATGCTATCCTGGCTGTCTCCATGAGTATCACTAAGGCTGCTGCCGCGCTCAAAAAAGTGCCGCTATACCAGCACGTGGCTGAGCTTTTTGGCCAGTCGACTGATCACTATGTGCTACCCATCCCAATGATGAACGTTCTCAATGGTGGTAAGCACGCGATCAAATCCTCTGATATGCAAGAATTTATGCTTTTCCCGCTTGGTCGCCCCAGTATTGCTGAGGCTGTCCGTGCTGGTGCAGAAACTTTTCACGTACTCGGGGGACTCCTCAAAGATAGCGGTTTTGCTACCAGCGTGGGCGATGAGGGCGGTTATGCTCCTTCGCTGGGGACCAATGAAGCTCCGCTGCAATTAATGGTCGAAGCGATCGAAGCGGCTGGCTATCGGCCAGGAGTAGATATTGGTATCGCTCTTGATCCCGCCTCAAGCGAATTTTACGACGCTGACACTCGTACTTATAACTTAGCCACCGAGGGAGTACGACTGACCAGCAGTGAGCTGACCGCCAAATACGCCGCTTGGTTGGATCGCTATCCGATCGTCTCTATCGAAGACGGTCTCGCCGAAGATGACTGGGAAGGTTTCACCGCCCAAACGGCTCTGCTTGGTGACCGCTTGCAAATTGTCGGCGATGATCTTTTTGTCACCAATCCTGCCCGGCTCCAAAAGGGAATTGACTTGCACGCTGCCAACTCTATCCTCATCAAACTAAATCAAATTGGCACGGTCAGTGAAACGATTGCTGCCATCAAGCTTGCCAAAGCTCACGGCTACACAGCGGTGGTCTCTCATCGCTCCGGTGAGACGGCTGATACCTTTATCGCTGATTTCGTCGTCGGCGCGGGTACGGGTCAGATCAAGACCGGTTCGGCAAGCCGCAGCGAGCGGATCGCCAAATATAATCGCTTGATGATGATTGAAAGAGAACTTGGTGAACGGGCATCATTTGCCAAATTTCCGTTCACAAAATAAAACAAAAGTTACAAATTAACACATTTTGTTTTCGTTTGTTCATCAAAACCAGGCGAAATTGTTAAACATTTGTTAAACATATGTTTAACAACAAATATAGACAAAATGTGAACAATAATGTACACAAAAAGTGAACAAAGGAGTCATGAAAAAATTTAATAAAGTTTTACTCGTGATTATGGACGGCTGGGGCATTGCTCCGGATGGTCCCGATAACGCCATCAGCGTCGCCCGTACTCCATTTTATGACCGATTGATGGCTACAGATTTATCAGCTACCTTGGCAGCTTCTGGTGAGGCCGTCGGCCTGCCGGCTGGCCAGATGGGCACATCCGAGGTCAATCATCTTACGATCGGTTCTGGTCGTGTAGTTTTCCAGGACTTGGTCAAAATTAATAAAGCCATAGGCGATAAAAGCTTTTTCCACAATCAGGCTTTTATTAAGGCTTTCGAGCACGTCAAAAAGCATGGATCTACCCTCCATATCCAAGGTTTACTCTCGCCTGGAGGTGTCCATTCTCACGAAAACCATATTTTTTCACTGTTACAAGCAGCCAAAGAGTACGGCCTGCAGCGTGTGTACTTGCACGTGTTTACCGATGGCCGCGATACGCTACCGCAGACGGCCAAAAAATATGTGCACGAGCTAGAAGAATTTATGAAGAAAATCGGCATTGGTCAGATTGCTTCTATCTCAGGTCGTTATTATGCGATGGATCGTGATCACAACTGGGAGCGCACCGATAAAACCTTTGACGTCCTTTGCGGCAAAGCAGATAGTGCCCACCGCTTTCATTCCATTGAAGAAGCTATTGATTACAACTACGCTCACGGCCGTAGTGATGAGTTCATCGAACCAGCCTTGATTGAAATTAATCATGACGGCGAAGTTGGCTGCATTTCCACTCACGACGCTGTGATTTTTGCCAATTTCCGCAATGATCGCACCCGTCAGCTTACGGAGCGCATTCTTGACGTCAAAAAGAGCGAAGATCTGGAATTTGTCACCATGACTAAGTACAAGCCAGAATATCAGGTGCTAGTTGCCTTTGAACCAGAGGATCTGCGTGAGACTTTGGGAGAAGTCCTCTCGGCCGCCGGCAAAAAGCAACTCCGGGTGACAGAAACTGAAAAATTTGCTCATTTGACGTTCTTTTTTAATGCCAAACGCGAAGCCGCTTTTGAAGGCGAAGATCGGATGATGATTGATTCTTACTCAGACATTAAAACGCACGATCAAAAGCCATATATGCGCACGCCAGAAATTACCAGGCGCCTCTTGCAAGAACTTGGCGGTGGTTACTATGATTTCATCGCCACCAATTTGTGTAACGCTGATATGGTCGGGCACTCCGGCAAGATGGCTCCGACAATTGTAGGCATAGAAACGATAGATCAGGCACTCTCACAAATTGTGCCTGAAGCCATCAAAAACGGCTATCACGTGATTATCACTGCCGATCACGGCAATGCTGACGAAATGCGCGATCCGGACACCGGCGAGCCCAAAACCTCCCACACCACCAATCCCGTACCATTTATCCTGGTAAGCCCAGATAAGAGTATCACTAGTCTTACTCATTACCAGGGTCTGCTCAGTGACATTGCCCCAACTATCCTCACACTGATGGATTTACCAGTGCCAAAGGCGATGACGGGTCGGTCGCTGGTGTAATTGCTAGCGCTAAAATGACTAGTTTGTGGTATAATAGGGAAAAAGGAGCCGGATATGAACGAAAACAAACAACTTATCATCGTCGCTGTTTTATCAGCACTGGCAATATTTTTAGGTATTGGTGGCGGCTGGTTGCTCCGTGGGACTGGCACTACTCGCAGTGGCGGTGCTAGTGTGGACGGTGATGAACCCGTTGCGGTGACGGCTACAGTGGCTTCTGATGTTTCTGCCATCAAAAAGGGCGATGTTTTTGGTAGCAGTAATCCTGATGATTTTGTCGATAGTGCTCAAGGTTATCTGCAAGCCGGTGGCGCTCATGGAGAGGGTTCTCACGCGCTACTGCGCCAAGGTGGCGCCAGTCAGACAGTATATTTGACGTCTTCCGTCACTGACCTTGATAAATTTGTCGGCATGGACATCCGCGTCTGGGGAGAAACATTTTCTGGTCAGTCCGTGGGTTGGCTCATGGATGTAGGACGAGTAGAAGTGATCAATCCCCAAGGTACCGATCCAAGTTAAGGCTATATGTTGGGTTTAGATACCAAGCCACAATTCATCAAATATCGGCTCTGGAATAACCGTCGCCCAATCACAGTGGTTTTTGCCGATGGCGAAGTCTGGCTCAATCAAAACCAAGTGGCCGAGCTTTACAAATTACAATTGTCTACTGTTAATGAACACTTACGCAAAATCACCGTGAGCGATGGCCCTTATCCTGCTAAGCACTATGCTCGGCGTTTCCGCACTCCGGGCAAAGACGGTAAACTGTATGAAGTCTGGCACTATCGTCTGGAGGCGGTGGAAGCATTAAGCAGCCGTACCCGCAAGAGTTCGCTTTAAAACTATTTTTTTTCTTTACTCGTGACGCCTTGCGCTGCTTGATAAAGCGGCAAGATCTTACTTGTGTTGCCGAACTTTTTAATTTGTCCGTGGTCCAGCCAAAGGCATTTATCAGTTAAATTGGCGACGCTCGTTAGATTATGACTGACTATCAACACTGTCCGCCCCTCATCGCGTACCAGCTGTCTCACTTTGTCAAGACTTTTTTTCTGGAAGGCGCTGTCGCCCACACTGAGCACCTCATCAATAATCATTATTTCACTGGCCAAAAATGCACTAATGGAAAAGGCTAAGCGGGTGTACATGCCAGACGAATAATATTTTACCGGATCATCCAAAAAATTTGCGACGCCAGAAAACTCCACGATTTCGGCAAAATGCGCATCTATCTCAGCCTTACTCATTCCTAAAATCGTGCCATTTAAATAAATGTTTTCGCGGCCCGAAAGCTCAGGATGAAATCCCGTGCCCACTTCAAGCATTGAAGCTACACGTCCGCGTAGTATCGCTTGGCCAGTGGTCGGCCTGGTCACTTTAGACAAGATTTTAAAAAGCGTACTTTTACCAGCGCCATTGTGACCAATTACACCTAGCACTTGCCCTTCCTCCAAACTAAAACTGATATTTTGCAGCGCCCAAAACTCATGTCGAGGCACTTGTCGGCCCAGCGTCAAGAGTTTTTCCCGCAGTGTGGGAAAACTAGGCTCTAAGCCCGTTCGCTTGTAATAACGCTTGCCGATACCGTCTACCTCAATCATTTTCATATTATGCCCGGTCTATCAAGTCTGATTCTTTGCGGCGGAAAAAAGCTAGGCCAGCGGCCGCCACCGCCACACCCAGTATCAGCTGTAAGCCCCAAGCCCACAGATCAATCTGCCCAGTCAAAAGTCCTGCTCGCACAAATTCCAGGATCCCTGTCACCGGATTGAGGTGAGCAATGAGCTCTAGTTTTCCTGATAAAAGCCCCCGGTCATAAAAAACCGGAGTGAGGTAAAACCAAATTTGCACTATAAATGGTACTAAGTGCCGGACGTCACGGTACATCACGCTCAGCGCCGAAGTGATCAGGCCCAGGCCTGCCGCCCACAAGAAAATGTTGACAGTCCCTAAGATGTAAGCTACTATACCGATACTTGTCGGCCACACGTGCTGCCAGCACATCGCCGCGATTAAAAATATCGTCCCGATACCGTAATCAAAAAGCTGACGAAAGACTATCGTGAGTGGGATATAAGCACGCGGGAAGTAAATTTTCCTGATAATCCCAGCTTGCTCATATACGCTTCCGCTGGCTGCCCCGATACAGCTAGAAAAAAACTGCCAGAGAGTAAAACCAGTAAGAGTACTCAGCAAATAATTGCTGTCATTGTTACTATTAAACACTCGTGCGAGCACCAGCGTAAAAATCAAAGTGGATAGCGCCGGCTGTAGCACCACCCAAATCACTCCCAAAAAAGTATTTTTATAACGCACACGTAAATCTCTTTTGACCAAAGCCCAAAGAAGCGCTCGTCGTGACCATAACTCCGCCAAGCCCAAATCGCCAAAACTGCGTTTACTGGTGATTATTTCTTGGTAGCCACGTGTGTGCATATTGCTGATTATATCATACTTAGGTAGTTTTTGGCGGGCGCATGTGAATTCCTGTCTGTCTGCCGACCAAAAGATACCACCAAATCCCGGAAATAATTACCAAGCAACCAGTCAGCACCGGTGTAAACAAAAAGTGCGCGAACCGGAAAAACAAAAAGCTCGCGCTGCTGATAGCTACCCATGTTCCCCAGGCGGGTTTTTGGAAAAGATAAGTCACCACTGACCAGTTAGCGCCAGCGAGTAGTAATTGCACTAGTAAATATGAATCCGGGAAAAGCCAATTGGCAAAAACCGCCGGATCCGTGCGGCGCACTAACATGTAAAGCAGGCTGTAAAAAAAGATTCCCAAAATCAAAAGTGGTGACGTCCGGTAATAATTACCCCAAAAACTTTTTTTGGCCGTCGCTTGCGCTTCTTCATTATTAAGCGCTGCACTCCTCTCTCTAACTGTCACTGCTTCCGGTGTGATTGGCCTATTCTTTTGTTCTCTCCTAAGCACAGGCGTGCGCACTAGCCTCCTGGAGACATTCGTCGGCGCAGGCGCCTGCTCACTCACCTCCGTGGTCAAATGTCTTTTCACTGGACTAATTTCTACCACCTCACTCATCACTGATTTTCTATGCCGCGGAATTTTTGCGGCTGCTTATTATTACTGCGTGTAGGCTTGATTTTGCTCTTGCGGGCGACTTTTGGCGTTTTGGCGTCACTTAGTAATTCTTTGCGGATCTGCATTAGCCACTCGTAAAGACTAAAATCTGCCCCGATCAGACGTTTGCTCTCGCGTAGTCTGTCACATGTTTCCTGCCAGTCATGCTCAATCTCGCGGCTTACTTGTCGGCCTTCAGGCGTATGTTTGATGAAATAATCAAAAAGTGCCAAAAGCTCAGCTAAATTCTCGCCGTTATCACGTGCATTTTCCAGCTGCTGGTCAATGTTTTCTACGTTGACTTCCATTATTTACGTTTTTTCAGCCACAGTGAAAACGCGTCAAAAGCCTTCATTCCTCCGGCCACGCCAGAAGCCAAACTGCCGAGCGTTCGGATAGGATTCACCAATAAATCCAATTTTTCGTCCGCATTCTTTATCAAATGATCGCCACTGACTAAAAGTCGACGCGCATCTTTGATCAGCAAAAAAAGCTGGACGCCAAGCACCACCAATACTACGGCCACAACAGTCATGACTACTATCAATACAATTGGGACAACTTGATCTGGACTCATCAGGTTCTTTCCTTGTACTTATTATTTCGCCAGTAAACGCTCTACTGCTGCTTTTACCCGCGCTCCGTCACACTGACCGGCAACTTGTTTCATCACTTGTCCCACCAAACGGCCACTATTGCTTGTATCGCTGGCTTCAGCAATGATCTTTTTGACTACTTCATCCAATTGTGCTTCGCTTAATTGCTGCGGTAAGTACTTCTCCATTACTTGGATTTTTGCCTTTTCTTGCGCGGCGAGGTCACTGCGACCGGCAGCTTCAAACTCATTTACTGCCTCTTTAGATTTTTTGACTTGTGAAGCAATGATTTTTTGCAGATCGCCATCCGTATTGCCAGCTCCATCTATTTGCGCGTTTTGGATGGTGGAGCGCAAAAAACGGATCACTTGCAGTGTCTCCATGTCATGCGCTTTCATCGCCGTCTTCATGTCATCCATCAGTTGTGCTTCTAGTGTCATCATTTCTTTCTAATTATTTGCAATTATCCATATTATACACCTTTTTTGGGCAAAACTCGCCTGTGTTTGTAGGCTAAACGCAACCCGGATATAATTAAGTAAATACTCACCGGGGCTAAAGTGATCAGCTGCTGAGTAAAATGGAGCTGCTCGGTGTGCTCGCCGATCCACAAAAAAGGTACGTATCGAAGCATCGCGCTTAGTGACAAAATGTAAAACGCCATCACTGACATTTTTGCCCGTGCCAAAGGTACAAAGATTAGCGCCCAAGACAAATACCACGGATGAAAACGTTGGGCGCGACTGGTTAAAAGCGGTAGGAACATTGCGACGGCGCATAGATCAAAAAAGTATTTATCAACCCATAAAAACAAAGTGCGCACTTTTGGGATCAGTACTTTCGAGTTTTTAAGCAGCCGACTACATAATTCCTCGATTTTGCTGCCAAGAATTAAGTACAACCAAGCCGGTAATAATGCGAGCGTCGCATATTTGATGGAGAGAGAAAAAATTAAGCACAAAGCAGAAACGACCATAGTTTTGAGCGTTTTTTTGTGTCCGCGCGGATAGAGCAAAAATACTGACCATAAAGCTGGCAGCATCATCCATAAATCATTATGGATATTACCGATAATTTCAATCAACACCAAAGGACTAAGGCAAAACAGCCACCAAGCGTCATTATCTCGCTCAGGATAAATTTTGCGCACGCCATAAATAAGGCAATATGCGACCGCAATTAATAAGACTACATTAAAAAGGCGAAAACTCCACCATGACAAGCTAAATTTCCCCATGCCTAGCGCCAACGGCAACAGTGATACCCCAGTCCAACCGTAACCATAAGGAGCAGGAGTGTGCACATTGTGCATAAAACGAGTCCAGTCGTCAGCCTGATAATCCAAAGCCGTCTTTACATGAGGATTATCATGATACACGCTCACTATTTTGGCATTAAAAAGATAATTAAATACATCACTGGATAAAGCATTATACGCAAAAAGCAGCGGTATTATGGCCGGCAAGATGGTAAATAACACTGACCATCGACCAATTGTTTTTGCTGGGGTCATTTTTTTGGCCAAGGCCACAAATACCAAAAATAACAAACCGATGATGACAGCATAAATTAGCGCCCCTTGCGGACGATGCATACTAAAATATGTAGTCAGCCAATTTTGTATCGCCACGTAATTTTCCTGGGTGCTAAAATATAAATTGGGATTAACCAGCAGCCACGACCACACGGAGTAAGCCCACAGGAGTAAACTATAAATAATAATCAATCCATATTTTTTCATGATTGTTGCTTATATAAGCCTCGCCAACTTGCCAAACGGATCCGGATAATATCGCGCAACATCCGGACTGAGTCTTTTAGTGGGGCTACTCTCTGCGTTGGGCGGTGCTGCCATAATACTGGTATTTCCGCCACCGGGATGTGATTTTTGCGAGCCAGAAATAATAATTCCACGTCAAAAGCTCCCGTAAAGGCATCGCGAACATTGTTGCCGCGCGCATAAATCCGCAATTGAGGAAAAAGTTTGCGCGCAGCACTGGCGGAAAAAAGTTTAAAACCGCACTGCGAATCCTTTATCCCAGGTAGGACGATTATCTGCGTGAGCAAATTAAAGCCTACCCCCATTATATGCCGATGCAGAGGTTCTTTTTCTCGCTTTGCTCCTTGTGCCGCCCGTGAGCCGATCACGATTTGGTGATCTACTGTAGACGGCAAGAGTTTTTCTATCTCACTAAGCGGTGTGGATTGGTCAAAATCGCTAAAAAGCCGCCACTGACCTTTAGCCGCCAGCATCCCTGATGCCACAGTAGGGCCTTTGCCAGCGTGTTCCAATGCGAGCACCCGCCAACCTTCGTGGGATTGGCAAAATTCTTCTAGCAGTTTCCGGCTGCCGTCACTTGAGCCGTCGTCTGCAATAATGACTTCATATTTATAGTCCCGAGTATGCAAATATTTGTCTATTTTCCCCAAAACTCCCTTGGAAATATTATTCATCTCATTGTAAGCCGGGAGCACCACTGATAAAAAAACACGCTCATTATTTATTGCTTTATTGGTCATATGTCCTCTTCTAAGTCTGCCGCCACGCCAGAGCTTTGCCGGTACAAGCGGTATACGTCACGCTGAGCATCACTAAACATCAGCTCATACGTGGCCTCAGGCAAATTGCGGAAAACTACCAGCTCATAGCTCGGATTATCATACAAATTAATATCTCGCATTTCATCGATAACGATGAAATCGTCACCAAGCAAAAATTGATCATGCGGTAAAATTTTATCAGTCAAGCTCTCAAAAAAATAGCGGTAATGCTCGCCCCACA
This sequence comes from Patescibacteria group bacterium, assembly GCA_045541795.1. Classification (GTDB taxonomy): domain Bacteria; phylum Patescibacteriota; class Microgenomatia; order UBA1400; family PJMF01; genus RGIG2560. The sequence goes on from JAZQJV010000018.1 coordinate 91,992, forward strand.
AATCACCATTACCGTCGATTAAAATAAAATCAAAGTGATGATCAGCCGGCAACATCTGTACAATTTTTTTGCATGCTTCCCAAGTACTGCGGTAGGGTAGACCGTTGGGTAGTAAATAATCGCTTGGGCGATTGGCAAACGCGAAAATGATCAAAAATACAGCGATCATGACGGCATTGGTGCGCCAGCTAAAAGCCGTCAGCAGACATCCATAAACCAAAAAAAGTACCGGCAAAAAATACAGCACATAATGATCAAAGACCGAATGCCGGTAAAAAGCGAGCGCCACAATTGTAAACACGCACGTCACCAAAAGAATCCACAAACCCGTGATCCGTTCATTTTGATCAGTGTGAAATAATGTCCGTAATTTTGTCCATAATCTCGAGGCATGTGTCTGCTGACGGTAATTTGTGATCGTCTCTCGACCAACTAGAGCTATAAAAGCCAACAGCACCATCAGACCATAGCTGACGCGCATCCAGTATACGCCGCTGCCTAAAAAAGCTAAATCTGCCTCAATCTTGGGGAAAGATAAAGTAGTAAAAATGTGAGCAATACGGCCAAAAATTCCCAGTGCACCGGTAAAAACACTAATGAATATATTCGTATCGGCAAAACTCGATTCCGCAGTAAATATTCCTCCTAATGCTTTGAAGTTTAGCCAACCATGTTTCCAGTCAAAAAGGAAAAGCGGTACACATGTGAGCACAAAAATCATCACCGCTTGCATCGAAACTAACCAAAACTTTTTTTGTTCAGCTTTTTGTTTTTGCTTGGTAATTTGAACCGCTTGTAGCAGCCAAAAAAACCCTGCTACCGCTACCAATATGAGATTGACGTAATGTAGCTGGATCAAAATCCCGGCCAAAAGTGCCACTAAACGCCAACTGCGTGCCGTCTTCACGAGCGAGGCGTGGATGAAGTATAATGTCAGCACTGAAAAAAACAATGATAAATTTGGATTCCAACTAAAACGTGAATAAGTGGCTGCCACCGCTGAAATTGCCGTCAGGACGCAGGCGATCAAAGCGGCTTTTTTGCCCACAAGACGCTGTCCCAAAAAATAGACCAAGCCGATCGCGATGGTATTGACTAGGGCCACCGCAATTACCGGACCCAAAGGACTAGGATAAGAAAGCCACAACCAGGGCAACATAAAATAATAATAAAACGGCCCTAAATACATATTACCGACACTGGTGACGGGTCCTATAAACACAGGATCTAATTTGCGCCAGATCGCTGAGACAATCATCGCGTCACGCCCTTGATCACCCATAAACATCATTGTTTCCGGCAAGAGAAAAAGTCGCAACCAGCCACCCATCACGCAGGCAAGAATAACGATCGCAGCCCGCCAAGGTTCTGCCAGACACCAATGCCGCACACTGTGTGCTATGTTTCGCCAGTATGTACGCAGCATCTGGATCATGACTACGTTTCCTTTCTTTCCTTCCAGATGACGTGATTGTAAATGAAATAGTTAATAAACATCCCAAAGAAAATTCCCACCACTTGGTAAATATTTTCTCGGTTGACGGTAATGACAAATGTAAAAAGCTCTCCGAGACCAAAAAGCGTCTTACCAGCCCACATACAAAGCGCTTGTACGCCAATACCCCAGATACCGTTGATATTAAACTTGATAAATTGGGGGATAATTTCGCGCGGTGGGATTTTACGCTCCTTAAACGTCCAGATATTATTAATCGCGAAAGTGACCATGCCGCCAAACTCTATTGACAGGAAGTTGGCTACTTGGTAAGCCCAAGGATAAGTTAAGTCGTCGGCCAGCGGCGTAAACAGGCGCAACAGCAAAAAACTGATCAACTGTGTCATCGCTCCTGAGCCACCGGCGACCACAAATTTAAAAACTCTGTGATTGACAATCTCATCAAAGCGAGCCTTAAAAATGTACAACAAAGTATTTTTGATATATTCGCTGCCGAGTTTTGATTGACCAATTTTACGATCTACAAAATGAATCGGCACTTCACAAATCCGGAAATTTTTGCGTACTGCTTTATGTAAAAATCCGATCTGCCAAGTATAACCAGAAAACCGTTCACCTTTCATTTCTGGCACTACCGCTTCGTAGACCCGCTTGCTGATCGCCCGGTAGCCGCTCGTCCAGTCGCGGATACGGAAATCAGTGAGTACACACATGATCACGATGTTGCCCACCACCGAGTAAAACTTGCGGATCAAAGGCCAAGCTGGATCAATGCTACCGCCATCTTTATAACGGCCACCAATTACAAAATCATACCCTTCATCTAATTTGGCCAAAAATGCCGGTATCCGTGCGGGGTCATGTGAGCCATCAGCGTCAAACTCAAAAATGTAATCAGCATCCAATTTGCCAAAAGCCTCTCGCATTCCCTTAAGGTAAGCTCCGCCCAAACCAGATTTGTTGGGATTGACCAGCAAATGCAAGCGCGGCCATTTCTTTTTCATCTGCCGTACTACTTCGTAAGTTTTATCTGGCGAAGTATCATCTACTACTAATACGTGCACATCATAGCTACTGACATTTTCACTGGCGGCAAAAATCTGCGGGACAATATTTTGGATGTTTTCCCTTTCATTATAAGTAGGAATGATCACCACTACTTTTTTCCGGTTGTCTGCCTGGCGACTCTGTTTTGTGTTCTTAGATCTTGCCTTCTTTTTTGCCATCTTATCCTATCTTAAAAATCACACATCTTAGCTTTCCCCTCCAAAATCGCCAGCTCACTGTCTACCATGATCTTCACAAGCTCACTAAAAGTCACGCTTGGTGTCCAGCCCAATTGCTTTTTGGCTTTCGTCGGATCACCAATGAGTAAGTCTACCTCGGCCGGCCGGTCAAATTCTGGATTATGACGGAAACATCTTTCCCAATCATCAATTCCTACGTGATGAAAAGCCAACTGTAAAAACTCCCGCACGGTGTGCGTTTCACCGGTGGCGATCACATAATCATCCGGTTTGTCTTGCTGTAGCATCAACCACATTGCTTGTACATAATCTTTAGAATAACCCCAGTCGCGTTTTGCTTCGAGGTTGCCGAGCTCCACAAAGTCACGCCGTCCGAGTTTTACTTCCGCCACTTGATGAGCGATTTTGCGCGTGACAAATTCCAAGCCCCGGCGTGGTGACTCGTGATTAAAAAGTATCCCCGAACAAGCAAACATGTTATAAGACTCGCGGTAATTAACTGTGATAAAGTGACCAAAAGCCTTAGCAACGCCATAAGGAGAACGAGGATAAAACGGCGTCAACTCCGTCTGCGGGATTTCGCGGACTTTACCAAACATTTCTGACGACGAAGCTTGGTAAAAATGAGCATCCGGCTTGAAAAGGCGCACAGCGTCTAAAATCTTAGAAACAGATACGGCCGTGTACTCGCAACTAGCGATCGGCTCATCCCAGCTAGCATGGACAAAAGAATGAGAAGCCAAATTATATACTTCATCTGGTTGAATATCGCGTACTGCCGTCATCAGGGACACCGTATCCGTGATGTCACCAGGCACGAGGTGAAAATTTGGTTTATCGAGGATTTTTTCAATTCTTTCGGTGGTGGGTGTACTGGTACGTCTGATCAAACCAAAAACGTCATAGCCCTTTTCCAGCAAAAATTCCGCTAAATAAGAACCGTCCTGACCGGTTACACCAGTAATAAGTGCTTTTTTTGTCATATTTACCCTTCTTTATTTGCGCCAGCCTGCCTGTCACGCCAAAATTGTAAAATATCTTTCAAGGTTTCATCAAGTGTAATTTGCGGTGTCCAGCCAAGGGTGCGCAATTTTCCCGCATCGCAGATCACTTGTGGATAATCCACCGGTCGGAATTTTTCCTTATCGCTCACGACTTCTATCGGTACGCTGGCTAACTTAATGAGCTTATCCAATACCGTCTGGATTTTAATACCCTTGCCCGTGCCGGCGTTGTATATTTCTCCGCTCGCGCCCTCCCTCATGAGCAGATGATAAGCGCGCACCATGTCGCGGACATCTGTAAAATCTCGCTCGGCCGACAAATTACCTACTTTCATGATTCGCTGACTGGGGTCGCATTCGGCTTTGGCTACACTAGAGGCAAAATCAGCCACTACAAATCCCGTCCGCTGACCAGGACCAATGTGATTAAACGGCCGTACGATCACAATTTGCAAATCAAAACTTGCCGCGTAAGCTTGAGCAAGCATATCTTGAGTGGCTTTGGAGACGGCATACGGATTAAGCGGCCGCACCAAGCGTTTTTCATCAATTGGTGATGGATCGTCATGATCGTACAAATCGGCGCTACTTACGAGCAAGATCCGCGACTTTGGCGCATACATCCGTACGGCTTCCAGCAAATTGAGCGTAATCATAAAATTATTCCGCAACACGAGTCCGGGGTCGCGAAAACCTATTACGACGTGGGCGATAGAGGCCAAGTGGTAAATTTCATCGGGCGTATATTTTTTGATTAGACGAGCCGTATCGTCTTCATCCGTCAGATCCAATGCCTCAAAAATCACTTTCTTATCAGCATTATTGACGACTTCCTGCTGCGTCGTCACGATTAGCTCCGCTTCCGGCTCGTGCTCGCGCAAAAACTCAGTCAGATAACATCCGACGAAACCAGTCCCACCAGTAATTAATATCCGCTTCATATCAAACTGTTTTATTTTGTCTGCCGATGCCTAGATAGGTATAACCAGCTTTCGTGATTGCTTCTTGATCAAACTGATTGCGCGCATCCAAGAATACTACCTGTTTGTCTGCCGTATTCTTAAATTTGTAATCAGTAATCTCTGGCCACTCTATCAAAGCGATGACCACGTCCGCATCCGTGATAGCTGCCTTGATCGAACGTACTTGTTCGTAATTTTTATCCTCGCTGATCTTATCACTGGCGATTTTTTTCACCATCGGGTCATATGCCGCCACACTCGCGCCTTTTTCCAGTAATAATGGGATCAAAAATAATGCCGGCGCTTCGCGCTGATCATCGGTGTTTGGTTTGAAAGCTAGTCCGAGTACTGCTACCTTCTTGCCCTTGAGTTTACCGGTGACGTTTTCTAGGTTTTCTACCACGTCAGCTGGGCGCTTGACGTTCAGCTTATTGATAAACCGGAACAAATTCCGCTCAGGTGATTCGTACTCATCCACAAATGCAGCCAGGGCTTTCACGTCCTTGGGGAAACAGGAACCGCCATAGCCAAGACCAGGATACCAGTAGTGACTGCCGATCCGTTTCTCATGACCCATAATTTCTAAGACCTCATCAATATCGGCCCCAGATTGTTCACAGACATCAGCCAACACGTTAGCGTACACAATCCGCAAGGCCAAATAATCATTGCTGGCATACTTCGCCAGTTGTGCTGACGCCGGGCGCACGCGTACCATAGGTGCTTTGAAAGGTTCGTGTAATTTAGACAACTTCTCCCAGGAAAAATCATCTTCCACGCCGATGGCGATTCGATCTGGGTATAAAGTGTCGTCTACCGCTGTCCCTTCCTTGAGGAATTCTGGCAAACTGGCGTAATGAATCTTCTTGGCCGTCAATTTCTTGACAATCGGCTTGACTTGCTCCAGCGTCCCCGGCAGTACTGTGGATTTAATCACCAAAATTGCATCCTCCTTGAGATATGGTGCTGCCTCCTTTGCACTTGCCTTCACATAGTCTAGATTAATGGATCCATCCGGACGCGAAGGTGTGCCGACAGCGATCAAGACGACATCGGCATCACTTATAGCTTCTTCATAAGAAGTAGTAAAGTGCAATTTCTTCTTTTCCAGACCACTTTTGAGCAGCTCTTCCAGTTTTGGCTCAAAAAAAGGCACTTTACCTTTATTAAGGCTGGCCACCTTGGACTCATCTACATCTAAGCCGATCACATTATTGCGAAACTTAGCATAGACAGCCGAAGTCGTTACACCTACAAACCCTGTACCTATAACCGTAATATTCATTTTTTCTTTCTATTTTCACTACGATAGTCGTATTGTACCACGGATTTGCCGTTTTTGGATAGCAAACTGAAATCATTTTCTCAACTTTTTGTGCTATAATAACAGACACCTTGGAAGTGTCGCCTAGCGGCTATGGCAGCGGTTTCGAAAACCGCCGGGAGCAATCCCTCGCAGGTTCGAGTCCTGTCACTTCCGCCCAAAATCACGAGCAAAAGGATACTATTATATATGGATCAAAACAGATCAAACAAACAGGATATTTTGGCGGCTTTACGCTCATATGTGCCAGCCGACGAGCGTGAGCGCTCAAGTCTCCAGCAGACCATCACCTGGCTTGGTCACAATTCCATCCTTACTTATCCGGCCAATAAGTCTGGCCATCTCACGGCCGACTGCTGGCTTTTAAGCCCGGATTGCTCGCATGTTTTGCTTACCCTTCATCACAAATTTCATCGCTGGGTACAGCTGGGCGGTCACATGGACGCGGGCGAGACACTTATCCAAACGGCTTTGCGCGAAACTCATGAAGAAAGCGGCATTGCGGATGTTACTCTGCTAAGCAGTGATATTTTTGACCTCGACGTCCACCGTGTGGACGCGTACCCTGGCGAGCCTCACTATCATTATGATGTCCGGTTTCTCGCTCGTGCCGGCAGCTGGGATTATCAGATTTCACCAGAATCAGACGAGTTGCGTTGGTTTACGCCCGAGGATGTGGATGCACTTGCAGCTGGCGATCTCAATCAAATCAATGCGACTCTGACACGGATGACGGCTAAATGGAGAAAGTTTTTGAGTATTTATTGTGTACAATAAATCGAAAAAATACCTATACACAGGTAAAATTACAAGTCAATAAAAACGTTAGCAGAGTAGGAGTGAGACTGCTAATTTAATTTACAAACAACCGCATGCTGTCAATCATCCCGGTGGAATAGCGTGAGGTAAAATCCAAATCAGCGCCGTACCACGGATCATGCATTTTATAATTGCCGCCGCTTCCCTCGTAAAGGACGATAAAGTGTCCGCCGTAACCATTATTGGTGCGCACGTGGACAATCACCGGCCGTCCCGCTGCCAGTTCACGGTCTAGCGTCTCGCGGTTAAAATAATCTTGCCTCTTGTAAGTGTAACCGCTCGGGGATGGGGGAGTGGTCATCAAGGCCGTATTGGAAAAGAAATAATTACGGTTGCTAGCGATGATACTGGGGCTGGTATTGGTCCCGTATTTTTTGAAAATCATCGCCACCGAAGAAATATAACAGCCTACGTCACCCACTGTCATATCGGAGCCGCCGATCAGCTGATTACACCATCGCGGATCGCGCTGGGAAAAATAAAATCCATTGCTGCCTTCGCCCGGCATTGAGGATAGACACCGCCCACCGCCGGCGCTTTGCGCAAACCGGCGAAATGATTCCGCTTCCTTGGCCGCTTCTTGTTTGAGCTGCTGGTAACGTTTTTCGTCATTTTTGGTTTGTGCCAAAAGAATTGCTTTCTCCTCTTTTTGCGATTCCAGTGCTTTTTGCTGGTTTTTGAGTTGTACCGTTTTGGCCTCCAGCTCTTCTTGTAATTTTTCTCGGTCTTGTTTTTGTTGGTCAAAATCAATTTTTTCTTGCATCGAGCGGAAAAGCACTTTGCTGGTCTGCAAACTTACTAGTTCTTCGCGTTCACGTGCGCTTACCGCTGAGCGGAAATTGGCATTGGCCAAAAACATTTCCAAAGTCGAAACGTGCTGAGATTTGTAAGACGTCACTACCAGCTGTGAAAGTAGTGCCGCCATCCTCTCCATAGAGGCAGCTAAGTTTTCAATGCGCGCCGATAAAATTTCTGCTTCTTTGCCCGCCTTCACAATTTCGAGGCGAGTTTTTTCAATTTGTGTTTCTTGATAAGCAATCCGGTTGTTGATGTATGAAAGCTCACCCGAAAGCGTGTTTTGCTGCGATTTACTTTCATCTATTTTTCGCTGATAACAAGCCATTTTTTCGTCTACACATACTGCGCGTTCGTCGTCGTTTTCGATCGCCGCACAGTTGTAATTATCCTGACATTCATCCGCTCTCACCACGCCAGCGCCGCCAAAGCCACTAACTAGTAGCGTGACGATCGCTAGTAGTAAGGACAATTTTTTTGGCATTTTATTTTTTGATTAATCTACCTGTAGACAACCAAGCGGCAATACAAGCCAATTGCGCGGCCACAAATTGTCCCACAAACGCTTGCCAAAAGAAGAATTGTGGCGGGAAAGGCAGGACATGAATATCGCCAAAAAACTCAATCAGTTGCGGGGAAATGTAAGACAAAGCAGCATAAGAAAGACCAAAAGCGATCAAACTCCCGACCGTCCCCAACCAAAAAGCTTCGCGGATGAAAGTTCCTTTGATTGCTCCTCGGCTCGCACCTAAAATACTCATGATGTTGAGTGTGCGCCGGCGTGCGGCCACCTTCATCCCGGTGATCACAGCAATGACCAACATAAACTGTACCGTGAAGACGGCACAAATCACGACGCTGACATTACGCAGGGCACTCGTCCAACTTAAAAATTGATCAACGACATCTTGGTGATAATCTATTTCATCAATGCCGTCAAGTTTGGTGAGTTCATCGCGTACTTTTTCTAATCCTTCGGGAGAATTGGCTTTAATGCTCATACTGGCGGGGAAAAGATCAGCGCTTAAAAGACCCAGTAGTAATGGTTCATCGGCATTTTCTGCTTGGTAATTTGCGAAGGCATCTGTTTTGCCCACGACCGTCACCTCGTCTACGTAGTCAAGTTTTTCGACGAGCTTGGCGGCTTGCGTGGCAGCCTCATCACTCACGCTCACGTCGAAAAACACTAAGACTTCTGGTTGTGTCTCAAAGTGATGGAGGATTAAATTACCCATGTATAAAAAATCAGTCAGCACGTACACCAAAAAGAAAGTGGTGATCACCGCAAAAAGCGCCGTCAAACTCTGATTGGGCGTGCGTCTCAGGTTTGTCCAACTCGAAAAAATATTATTCATGTTGACCTTCCTGATCAGGTGTAACGTCATCAGTATCTTGCAGCGTAGCTAAATCAATCTGTCGGATTTTGTGATCAATCGGCACTTCATCTGCGGCCTCCGCTGTCACATTCGGCTCAACTTCCGATTGAGACACGGGCTTTGCATGCGGTTTTTCTGGTTTGGCTGTCTGCTCTTCCCGACGCTCAGCTGCTGGTTTTTCTTCTGGCGGCATTTTTACTTTGTTTTTTTTGCCGGTATCTTTTACAAGTTTGCCGTGCTGGAATTTTAGCTCTCGCGCGCCCGGCACTTGTGAGATGAGGCTAAGGTCATGAGTTGTCATGATCACCGTAGTGCCATAACTGTTGACGCTGGCGAGTAATTTGAGCATGTCGCTGGCATTTTGCGCATCAAGGTTGCCGGTGGGCTCATCGGCAAAAATCACTTCTGGCGCCGTCACTAGTGCCCGTGCCAGTCCCACCCGCTGGGCTTCGCCCCCAGAAAGCTGTGACGGGAAGACTTTTTCGTAGCCTTCCAACCCCAAAAGTGTCAGTAACTCTTCGATCCGATTTTGGATTTCTTTTTTCTTTTCGTGCGCAATCAAAAGTGGTAAGGCAATATTTTCTTGGACGTTGAGTTCGTCAATCAAACGATAGTCTTGGAAAACAACGCCCACCTTGCGCCGGTGCTTAGCCACTTTGCCTCGTGATAGTCGGCGCAGATTTTTGTGATCAAAGTAAACGGAGCCGGCGGTCGGTTGCAACTCCCGCAGTAGCAAACGCAAAAGTGTAGTCTTGCCACAGCCAGAATGCCCCGTGACGAAGACAAATTCACCATCATCAATGTCAAAAGAAACATCATCCAAAGCGATTTTCTCACCGCGGCAAAAATTCTTGCTCACTTGATCAAATTTAATCATATACTAAGTTTACCCGTACTTGTAGTATTTGTCAAGCGGTAATTTTGGCTTACTGACTGCGGTATGCTATAATATATCAAATGACAAAATGGTTACAGTCTCTAATTTACTTTTCACTGCTCGCGCTAGCAGTGATCGCGGTAGCGGCGATCACGCTGTTGTTGGGGCGCGGCTTAGTGCCGCGAACGCCTGACCTTTCGCCCACACCAGACGCCACTGATACCGCTAGCCTCGAAGACGCGGACAAAAAAGCAAGTGAGCCGTCTGTTAATTATGCTCCCACCGCGTCTGCCGCTCCCGTGACGATTCTCACCGTGGGCGACGTGATGCTCGGGCGCAGCGTCAATACCATCGGTTGCAAACGTCGTGATTTTGGCTGGTCACTTCGCGACGTGGACAGCCATCTGGCAGACTTTGATTATGTGATCGCCAATTTAGAAACGCCCATTACTTATGAATGTCCGCCAACGGATGAGGGGATGATTTTTTGCGCCCACGCCTCTAGTAGTGCGGCTTTAGCGGACAGTCAGATTGACTTGGTGACACTAGCCAACAATCACATCTATAATTATGGCCGCGAAGGTTACCGTCAAACACGTTCACTTTTACGCAGTGCCGGCCAAGATTTTGTCGGTAGTGATGAATTGTTTACATTCGTGCTGGGCGACGTCAAATTTGGTGTCATTACTCATGATGATGTCAGTTTCCCGCTAGATACTCAAAAGTGGGCGGCATACGTCGCCAGCAGTAGCGCCCAAGTAGATCATTTGCTCGTGGCTTTGCATTTTGGGGAAGAATACCGTTACCAGCCCACTGCTCGCCAGCAGGCGCTCGCTCACGCTAGCATTGATGCGGGCGCTAGTCTCGTGATCGGTAATCACTCGCACTGGCTGGGTACTGTAGAAAAATACGGTGACGGCGCCATTATTTATTCACATGGTAACTTTGTTTTTGATCAAGAATGGAGTCTGGAGACCAAATCTGGGCTGGCAGCAGCCTGGACTTTTAGTGGCGCTAAGCTGCAAAAAGTAGCTATTTATCCGGTTTTTATTACTAACTATGGCCTTGCTCACTGGGCTGAAGGCAGTGCAGACGGCAAGCGGATACTAAATACATTCCTGGAAGAATCAGGAAATGGTACTTTAGTAGACGATCATGTTGAAATAATCCTCCAGGCTGATGCACAAAATAATCCTGATTGATGACGACTTTTGTCGGCTTGACTTTTGCAAGAAAACCAGTACAATAGCCACCATGACAAAAGATAACAATAAACTCTATTGGCTAATCGGCGGCGGCGTTGGTTTGCTTGTCCTGGTGATCATTTGTATTGTCGCCTTTGCCGGCGGCAAAAAACAAACTCCAGCTGAGCCAGAAGTAGTGGCTGAGCAGCCAACTAAGAAAAAACGTATCAGTGCTCCGCAAAACGTCACGGATATACAAGAGCGGCCAGTGGTGAGTTTACATCCATTTAGTAAAGATGGCGGCCGATTTGTAAGCATTGTCGTGTCTGATATGCGCAAACAAGCTGATTCCGCAGAGTATGAGATCGTTTATAACGTCGTTGGAGCTAGTGCTGTCGACGCCAAGGGTAAAGCCATTTCGGATTTTGACGCCGAGGCAGAAGGGGGATTGCAAGCTTTTATCGGGGAATTAGATCTGGCAAAACTACCTACCAGTACCGAAAACCGTTTTGGTACTTGTTCGGCCGGCGGCGCTTGTATCAACAATAACGTTGACTACGGCACGCTGACACTCAATTTTGATGCTGCCGAAAAATTTGGCGTCAATACCACTTGGACGTATTTTGAAACTGGCAAGGCGGCTAGTCAAAGTCATGATGGTCAATTTACCATCACTGCGGATGAGCTAGCCAGTGCTCAGGATTACTTGATTATGCAGCAAATCGGCTTACCGGCAGGTCTTACTGATGAAGTAGTGATGCTGCCTGATGGCGGCCGCGACAATGGTACTTGGCCGGTTGCTTATCAGCTTAGCTTTACCAAAGCACCCAAACTTACAACTGCACAGGTAGAATTCAGTGCTGCTGGTGGCACTCATGTCGCTGTCTACGACGGCAAGTCTTGGACAAGCTATGAGCTCGGCGAAAAAGTGCCTGCTGGTGATGGCTACATTTACGTCCTCACTACCAGCAGTGCCGGCACTACCGCTCAAGCACAGTAAACATACAGACAGTAAAAGGAGATAGTTGCTTGTTTTAACAAATGGGCATTAAAAGGCAAAGAAAAAATCGAGAGCTTACTGCTAGACAAGTTCTTCATGATTTGTCCACTCCGCTTACTAATGCCGTGCTTGATTTGGAGCAGCTCCAATTCACGCTCGGCACTCTTAGTGGTCGCTGTCCGCAGCGCGCTGAGCTGCAAAAACTCACTGACTCCATTCACGCCGAGTTAAAGAAAATGATTCTGTTGATGCGTTCACGCAGTCGTGATTTACACCGGCGTCAACAGTATTTATTCTCGCCGATCTCAGAACTCCATCAAGTCATTAAAGCCTTTAAAAAACCGTACGGCGTTGACTGTCGCCTCACTCATAGTCATGTCCAATTTCCTTCGCTCTATGGCTCCAGAATTGCTTTTGGCCAGATCATCACTCATATACTCAATAATGCTGCCGAAAGTTACTCACAATGTTCTACCCGTCGGATTATTGACATCCATGCATCCTTACGGATGCGCTGTCTGATGATTAGTATCGCCGATCACGGTTGCGGGATGTCCCAGCTACAACTACTGATTTGGCGGCTGTGCCGTGACTCCATCATTTCGCATTTACACAGTCACAAAAAAATACCAAGCGGTCTGGGTCTACTAGATGCTGCCAGGCTCATGACTGAAGGATTTAATGGTGACATGGACATCATTTCTCGCCGGGGACTTGGTACCTGTGTGGTCTTACTATTTCCCGTGGCGACTGATGCCGATACGGATAAAGACGAGCAGACAGCCAGCAATCAGCCCAGCATCGATCAGGAAGTTATCGTGGAATAATTGTGTGTGCATCCGGCGGGAGTCGAACCCGCAACCTTTGGTTCCGAAGACCACTGCTCTATCCATTAAGCTACGGATGCTTAGGTCAAAAACGGCGAGCAAAATAGGTATTGCCCGGCAAGTAATACGTGCCACGCCCGCGGTAGACCATCTGCAATTGCCCGCGCGCCACCATTAATGCTAAGCGGCGGTTAATCGCTTGGCGCGACCAGCCGGTTTGCTTGATCAAAAGGGCAATGGTGTTATTACCTTTGTTTACCTGTTTGGCGAGTTCGGTTTCCATGTCTTCTAGTTCTTTTTTGGTGGAACGAATTCTTTTACCAGTCGCCGCACCGGGAGAAATACTATTAGGTGCTATGTTACCATTTTTTGCTTTCATGGCGTGTATTATATCACAAAATTAGCAAAAGTCTAGTCGAATTCATCACAAATTATGGTATAATAAGACAAATAGTCGGTTGAGATTATGACAGGTAAAAAAATCAGCTCAGACATTCAAGTTTCTGTACTCGTGCCCATTTATAATACGGGCGTTTTTTTGACACCGTGCCTAGAAAGTTTACACGCGCAGACCCTCAAACGCTCGGAGTTTATCCTTCTCAATGACGGCTCCACTGATCACTCACTGTCACTAGCCGAACGTTTTGCTAGCGGCGACCCGCGCTTCCGTATCATCAGCAAAAAAAACACCGGCTATGGCGATACCATGAACCTTGGCATCCGGCAAGCTCGCGGGCAGTTTATCGCCATCGTGGAAAGTGACGACTGGATTGATTCGACAATGCTGACCACTTTGTATGATCAGGCCGTCCTTCACCAAGCTGACATTGCCAAAAGTGACTATTATTTGCATGTCGCCGGCCGGGATAAAAAACAATCACTCTTGCCAGTAAGCGGCGAACAAAAAACCCTGAGCGCCGCTCAAATCGAGCACTTACTCACTCGTCCTGCCTCCATCTGGACAGCGATTTATAAGCGCCAATTTCTTCTGGACAACAACCTGTTTTTCCTTGATCTGGCCGACCACCGTTTCCAGGATTCTTCATTTGCTTTTAAAACCCTCGCGCGCGCCCACCGCGTCTATTATACCAACAAGGCTTTTTATCATTACCGCCAGCATCCTGGTCAGTCTGTAGTCAGCCGCGCTTATCCCACATCCATCCTTAAAGAATATGCCGAGGTAGAACGGTACTTGCGTGAGTACGGGTGCTTAGCGGAATTTGCCGCCCCGCTGACTTTGGCGAAGTTTTACGGTTACAAATGGAATACCGCCCGCCTGCCGTGGAGTATTGCTCGCAAATTTGTCCCTCTCATCCGGAGCGATTGGGATAAAATGATCCAAGCCGGTATCTATGATACTAGACTCTACAGCTGGCAGCATGCTTTTGACACCTTTCTGGTACGTTATGTGCCCCAATGTTTCATCGCCAAAGCTAAGCTGGCACGCTGGAAAGGCCGCCATTAGCGCCAAAAATCGTGAAAACGTGGGAAAATGACCCTGTAAAAATCTTGAAATCGTGAGAATTTGCCCTTGCAAAAATCGTGAAAACGTGATATAATGCCCCAAAAAGCCTGGAGAACAGCATATGAAAAGAAAAATATATGACGAACTTCTCGCCTGGAAAAGAGAAATCCAGGGCAAAAGTGCCTTACTCATCGAGGGCGCCAGGCGTGTCGGCAAGAGTTACATTGTGGAAGATTTTGCTCGTGATAATTATCCTAAATATCTCATTATTGATTGCTCAGTCATGAGTGACGAGGTCAAAGATATTTTTTATCATTCTCTCGACCGCTTGGATGAATTTTTCATGCTGCTGTCCTCTTATTACAATATTGATCTGGTCCCACGCCAAACCTTGATCGTTTTTGATGAAGTCCAAAGTTTTCCTCGAGCTCGTGAAGCGATCAAACGCCTGGTGGCCGATGGACGTTTTGATTACATCGAAACTGGCAGTTTAATATCCATCAAAAAAAACGTCAAAGATATTTTAATTCCTTCAGAAGAGCAAAAATTACCGATGGTACCCATGGATTTTGAAGAGTTTTTGTGGGCGATTAATGAAAGCCGCCTCATGGAGCTGATTAAGCAAAGATATCAGGATCGTCAACCCTTGGGACCGGCCCTTCATCGCCGGATTATGAACTGTTTCCGGCAATACCTGATTGTAGGCGGCATGCCCCTGGCTGTCAATGCATACGTACAGAGTCAGGATTTCAAACGCGTCGATTTGCAAAAACGCCAAATGTTATCCCTTTATCGCGACGATATCCGCAAGTTTGCTGACAATATTAATCTCAAGGTCGAGCAAATTTTTGACGAAGTGCCCGCCCAACTGCAACGCCACGAAAAGAAATTTAATCTAGCCGCTCTTTCACCAGAAGCTCGCTATCGCGAGTATTATGGCGCTTTTTATTGGTTGCAAGACGCTAAGCTCGTCAATATTGCCCACGCGGTGACAGAGCCGAATCTCGGTCTGCGCATGTCGCTTAACTCTAATGCTTTCAAATGCTATTTTTTTGATACCGGTTTGCTTTTATCCATGGCTTTTGATGAAAAAGGTTTAATGGAAGAAGAAATATACAGAAAAATTCTTTTTGGTAAACTAGAATTTAACCAAGGGATGATTATGGAAAACATGGTGGCGCAAATGTTGACTGCTCACCGCCGTCAGCTGTATTTTTACTCCCAAAGCGACCGCACTCAGGCAGAAGAAAGGATGGAAATTGACTTTTTGCTGGCCAAAAGTAAAATCACCAACCGTCACAATATCAATCCGATCGAAGTCAAAACCGGCAATAATTACACCTATAACTCCTTAAATAAATTTCTCGCCAAGTTCCGTCCTTATATTCATTACCCCATTATCATTCACACCAATGATCTCCAGTGGGAAAACGGGATCCTCTACTTGCCGGTGTACATGACGGGACTGTTGTAGGTGGTATGCCGCCAAAATGCCAGCAATGTGTGCAACACTTGTTTGTTGATAAGTATTATGTCGTCAACAATTCTCGAGCTCTACGGTATATGTGTTTGAAACGCAGTATCTTATTCTTTATCCTTCTGGACAACGACACTGAATGAAAATGTTCCTCAATTTTTTTCTCCAAATAACGTAACCTATTTTCATTTTCTATCTCTTTATCGTCATTTATAGTGATTGGATATGTAAGCTTCAACCAATCTTGATATATTTCCCGGAATTGCGACATTAAGTCTCTGTTTTCGTCACGCTGAGAATAATAGTGAATATGCACTAATGGAGTCGACAAGCTAATAGGAAGAATTAAATTATTGTGTTTGGCATACATGTGCAACAAGAACTCATCATTATTGACTATCTCATTTGCTGGCAGACCATTAAATTCTCGCAGCTTCATTTGAGTCCACAAGGATTTACGAAATAAAATGCAGCCAATACTATAACGTTCAGTATTTGGTATATACTCATTTGGCCATTGCTGCACCTTTTGTATAAAAGCAGTCGGCTGCAAGGATAATTGTTGATGTATAAAGCGTGCAATGTAAGGATATCCCCAAATAGTTCCCATCATACCAGGATCAATTTTATCTTTATCAACTACGTACATATGCCGATAGTATTTCGATTGATTATTGTCAATACCGCACAAATGCGGACGAGCATATTTATAAAAGTATTCGTGAGCTAGGTCGGTATCATGATTAATGATTTCATTAAAACCAAATGAATTATTATTAATAAGCCCAGTCACATAACCCACATTATCTCCATACCGGCTGAATTCCTGGAAATACAACTGACATAACTTATCTAACCAATCATCTGTTAATGGGAAGACATCATCATCAACCTTACAAATATAATCAAACTCATTCATTTCTGGACGAGCTAGTAAACTATCAATCGCCAGGTAAGGCACTTTCGGTTCTATATCAGCAATTACCTTGAAATTACGTGGATAGAGTCGTTCATATCTTCTGGCGACTTGCAGTGTGCGTTCGCAATCGTAAGTGCCACGACCATTCTGTAAAATAAATAATTTTGCATTAGTATTTTTCAATCTCTCGCCATAATTTGCCAACGTAATTTCTAGCGACTCAAAGTCAGAGTGAGCAAGCAGAACAATTGCAGTTTTTTCTTTGACATCTTCAGCAGTAGTGAGTTTCATTGGAGCACACAAAAAAGTCATTGGCAATTCCATAATTCGAATTTCCGCCTTTTGGCTCAAGGCCTCAAAATAAACATCAAAAAACAGCTCTCCTAGATAAGCTAGTGTTCTTTTGCCATTAATATTGTAATTGCTTATATCTAAACGCCTCTCAATATAGTCCAGTACAGAAAACACCTTCTCACAAAAGTCAAAAAAGACATCTTTTCTGAGTACAAAACTCAAGTAACACCTCTTATCGTTACTATGAAACAAACGTTGACGAGCTAAATGATAATATTCTGGAGCACATTTTTTTATGGCACGCAAATATAGTTTGAGATCTTTTACATGTGTGCCGTTAATGCATCGCTCGTAATCTTGAGCAATTGACTTAATGCCTCTTAGACCCAAATGAGTTTTTTGAGGTATAACCACGTCAAACTCATCGACTAGTTCATTTATCTCTTGGTCAGTCAGACCATAATCTTGTTGATATTCATTATAAACGGTACCTACAAATTGTATGGAGTATGCCTGTTCTAAAACATGTCTACGGTTAGCCTTTCTAGTTTGCTCCGGATTAAAGATAAAATGACGTCGATACTGCATCCAGCCTATTTTGTCTGGCGAACCAATGTTTTCATAGTTTTTCCACAGCCAGTAGATACCGCTCAATTCTGCATAATGTCTATTCTTGAGACTGATATTATCACCAGTATTATCGCCAATAGTGTTTTCCACTAACCATTGGGCATCATCATGACAAATAGCTCCGTCCTTGCAATTAGCATTGGCCACAGCTCTACCAAGATGCAACGGCTGCAAAATCTGGCTTTTTAACAACCCGAAAGGTTTATGGTACCCTATATAGATTTGAATTTTCCCTTTTTTCATAATGGTGGTTATTATATCATAATCAGTAACTAAACTCAACTATATATTACTGCTTTTTTATACAATAATAACTATTAACATATAGACAAAATAGCAAGACTATGATAAAATACAAGGTATGTTAGGCATAAAAAAACTGCTTAAAAAAATATGGCTGTGTATTGACCCTACCTACCGCCAGGTATGCGGTATTCAACAATGTCTCGATACCGTCCGACAAAGTTTAGCTGTCCCTGAATCAGTAATATACATGAATAACCTCAATCTTAAATCATATGCACTCCACCAAAAAACTTTTGCTGAATACAAGAATGCTTTTGCGCATAAAACAGTTGTCCTCATAGCTACCGGAGGTAGTGCAAAATACTTTCAGCCTATAGACAACGCTATACATGTTGGTGTCAATAGAGCTTATAAACTAAATCAAGTTACACTAGATTATTTATTTGCCTCGGACTGGCGCGGCTTTACAGACATAGAAGATATTAATAAGTTGAATTATCCCGTAAAAAAATTTTACGGAATTATGCCACCACACTTGCTCCATAAAGACGATCGGTCTATTCTGATTCCTGAAAGCGTTGCGCTTAGGCATAATGCTGCCAGATTCTACATCAAGGATATTATTGATGACAAAGTACCAAAATGCGAGCTGACTATGACTTTCGATATTGCTTGTCAACCCTTAACTTGTTTGGGTTCAATTGTGCATCCGGCTATGCAGTTTATTTTATATACCAATCCCCAAACAGTTTTCTTAGTCGGTTGCGACACCAATCGAGATCCTCATTTTTACGGCACTGACTCCAATGATCTCAATATTACAAATACCTTACACGGTTGGCAGGCGATCAAACAGTTTGCCGAGCAGTATTATCCAGAGACACAAATAATATCTATTAATCCTATTGGTTTGAGGGGATTGTTCCAAGATGTCTATACAAAAGAATTCTTAACTGATCATCCAGAAATTAGCAATGATGATGTAGAAATATTAGATGGAAAGAGTTTATGAAGCCGGTCGTTATCGCCGAAATTGGTTGCAATCACAAGGGTAGTATTGAAATTGCCCATCAAATGATCAAACTTTTAGGCACTTTTAAGCTTCTCAATCCAGATGCCTACATCGATATCGTGAAATTCCAAAAAAGAACTAATAAAGAATTACTTTCACCAGAAGAGTACAATGCTCCGCATCCTCACCCAGAAAATAGTTATGGCAAAACCTACGGTGAGCATCGTGAATTTTTAGAATTCAGCGTGGAACAACACCAACAATTAAAAGAGTGGTGCGAACAAGAAGGGTTGATTTACTCTACCTCCACCTGGGATGTGACGGCAGCGAAAGAAATAATATCATTACATCCTCAAATGATTAAAGTACCATCGGCTAGCAATCTTAATTTCCAAATGCTTGAGGTATTACGTGATGAATATGACGGTGAGATTCATCTTTCATTTGGTATGACAGATCAGGACGAAGAGAAAAAAATTGTTGACTTCTTCAAGCACAAAAATCGAGCCCAAGACTTGGTGATTTACGCATGCACTTCGGGCTATCCTGTGCCCTTTGAGGATATTTGTCTGCGAGAAATTACTAGACTCAAACAAGCTTACGGACGAGATGTCAAAGCGATTGGTTTTTCTGGACATCATTTGGGCATTGCCGTCGATATTGCTGCCTTGGCTTTGGGCGCCACCCACTTTGAGCGTCACTTTACCCTTGATCGTACGTGGAAAGGTACCGATCATGCTGCTAGTTTGGAACCGCAGGGACTACTCAAACTCGCTCGTGATCTAAGAAATGTGTCATTGGCACTCAATTACAAACGTGAAGAAATTCTTGAAATAGAACAAGTGCAAAGAAAAAAACTAAAACATATAGTAGAAAACTAAGAGCCTATGGTTAAAGTATCTATTGTCGTACCGATTTACCACGTTGAACAGTATTTGCATCAATGCTTGGATAGTATTGTGACGCAAACGCTCAAGGATATTGAGATCATTTTGGTGGATGATGGTAGCGATGATAATTGTGCACAAATAATTGATGAGTATGCGCAACTTGACCGGCGTATAATCGTCATCCACAAAAAAAACGGTGGATATGGATCGGCATGTAATGCTGGCATCAAAATAGCGACTGGGGAGTATATTGGCATTGTCGAGCCTGATGACTGGATTGAAACAAACATGTATGAGCAACTCTACCAACAAATTACCAAGTATGACGCAGATGTGTGTATTGCTGGCTATTATAATTATCAAACTATTGAAGAAACACCTATTGATACACAAATAAACGAAAACAATCTCAATACAGACGACCAGAGTACATTTTCGATTTTGGATTCGCCTGGATTGTACACTACTCATCAGTCAATCTGGTCCAAGCTCTATAAAAGCTCACTAATCAAATCTATTAAGTTTGATGAGCGACCAGGAATGGCATACCAAGACGGACCTTTTATTACAGAAGTTTTTTGTAAAACAAAAAAACTCATCGGTTTACACAAACACTTATATCATTATCGAGTGGATAATATCAATTCCTCATCGCACAATCACAGACATGATCGTTCTCTGATGTGTATTCTCGATCAGATGGAAAAAGCAAGACAGATACTGAAAGAATACAATCTTTATTCTCCGCTCAAGGAAGCTTTTTATTTCCAAGTCAGCAAGGCGGGTCTACGTTTTTATCACAATATAGATCTAGAATATAAACGCGAGTTTTTTGATAAGTGGCACACGTTTGCAAGTGACCTACAAAACGATCCCAGTTTCACTTTTAAGTATTTTGATGAAAGGCGTCGACACACCTTGGAATGCATTTTAAGCAATGATTTCAACGGCTCGCTATACGACTCATACCGAGCGTATAAAATCTGCGGTCTGCCGCTATTGGAGGTGGCCACTGTCAACAATGTTGTTTTAAGAAAAATGTTCGGTATGACAGTTTATCGGCGAGAATACGAGAACGGTGTTTACATTAGGTATTTTCTAGGTGATAGCATTTCATTTTTCAGAAATGAAGGCTTTTATATATTAAAAGTAGACAAGCATAGCATTATTATACATTCCCAGCGCGCTCTTACTAAGCACCATACGGATCAAATAAGAACGCAGGCAATACAGCTGATGGAATTAGAAAAAAAAGTTTTAGAAATCGCAAGACAACTGGAGATTAATCAAGAATCAATTACTGAGTATAATGACATAATGAATCAGCTACACAACACTTATTTATTGTCTCATCGTGGGGCGAGATTAACAAGAGAGAAAAAATATTTGCGTGACTCGGTCAATACTAAAACTATTGCTGGTGATTATCAGCTGGTAACAAATAATTGTTTATGCGGCGCTCAGGATGACCAATTAGTGGCAGTACGTGATCGTTATGGAATAAAAATTAATACAGTTATTTGTCATCACTGCGGCTTGATAAGAGCAAACCCTTACTATACATCAACTACTCTAGATCAGTTTTACAATAGCGAGTATCGCCGACTATATACTTTTGTGAATAACGACATCGAAAAATTCTTTTGTGATCAGGTGCGTGCAGGTCAAGTTATTTTGGACAATGTGAATAGCTATCTTACATGGCAAACTCGAGGAAAAAGAATATATGAGGTGGGAACAGGTATGGGCGGAATTCTCCAACCATTTGCAGAGAACGGCGCGATAATAAAAGGGGTGGATGTTGGAAGAAAATATATAGAATTGGGTAGAAAAAAAGGCTTGGATCTGGAGATAGGTGACTATCAAGTACTAAAAAAGTATCCTCCTGCCGACTTAATAATTCTTAGTCATGTAGTCGAGCATATGACCAACCCCATAGAATTCCTTTCTAATCTGCGAGACATCATCAATAAGAGTGGGCTCATTTACATTGCAGTGCCCACTATTGAGACCATCACAATTAACTATGGTAATAATTTATTTGCTTATTTGCAAAACGCTCATGCTTTTTATTTCTCACAAAACACTTTGCGTTATGTAGCGGAGTGTGCTGGCTATGAAGTAGTAAAAAGCCTGACGAATCAAGGTGTTGTTATCTGTCGTCCATCCACAAATAAAAGGGACCTCAGTGAAGTTAATCCTAGAGAATGTGAACGCGCCCTTTCTCTTTTAAGGGTGAATGAAGAAAATTTCCAGAAAAAACAGCGTGTTAAGGGAAATTAATAAATATGTCAGAAGAAAAGAAATATAAAATATTTTGCTTTGATATTGATGGTACGCTCGCTATCACTCATGGTACCGATTATACTCAGTGTGAACCCCAGCTGGACATGATCGCCATTGTTAATAGGCTTTATGACAACGGTCACACCATCAAACTTTTTACCGCTCGCGGTTATGTCACCAAAATCGACTGGCGCGAGGTCACAGAAAAACAATTATCACGCTGGGGTGTCAAATATCACGAATTAATTTTTGGTAAGCCCAATGCTGATTATTACATCGATGATAAAGCCGTAACCCTGGAGATGATACAGCAACTAGAAAAACAATATGTCTAATATCGCTTTTATCCCTGTACGCGGGGGGAGCAAGTCCATTCCCCTCAAAAATATCAAGCTGCTCGCAGGTAGACCTTTAGTATACTGGACCACGCGCGCCGCCAATGACGCTTTGTGTATTGATCGGGTGATTATTGCCACCGATAACGAAAAGATTAAAAAAGTCGTCCAGGATTTTCACATGTCCAAGGTAGAAATATATGACCGACGCCCTGAAAACGCCGTTGATACGGCTTCTACCGAAAGCGTAATGTTAGAATACATTAGTCAAGCTTACTTGGAAGATCAAGACAATTTTTTTCTTATCCAAGCCACCTCGCCATTGCTACAAAGTGATGACATCGATAAAATGTATCGCCAATATCTGCACACGCATGCTGATTCGGCAATTTCCTGTGTTCGCAATAAAAGATTTTTTTGGAGCACAGATGGTCAACCACTCAATTACGACTATCGCCACCGTCCTCGTCGTCAGGACTTTGCTGGTTTGATGATGGAAAATGGCGCTTGCTACATCAATAAGGTAGCCAACATCAAGCGCGACCAAAATCGACTATCGGGAAAAATCTGTGTATATGAAATGCCAGCATACACTGGTATTGAAATAGATGAGCCAGACGACTTCTTACTACTCGCGCAATTGATCAAACGATATCATCTCCACTCGAACTAAGTCAAGCCTCAATCTCTACCTCCATCGCCCTCGCTACCGCGGCATCCATATTATAGTACTTATAGTCTCCCAGCCGTCCCATAAACGTCACTCCAAGCGTATCAGCCGCGCGCTCGGCATACTTACGGTATAATTCAGCCGTCTGCTTATTATTGATCGGATAAAAGCGCTCATTTTTCCCCACCTCAAATTCCTGCGGGTACTCCAAACTGACCACAGTATAATCGCGTCTACCATCATGAGGCAAGAAATACTTATGCTCAGTAATCCGCGTGAAGTCAAAATTATCAGGATAATTTATCACTGCCCCCTCTTGATAATGCTCGCACTCGTATTCACGCACCTCAAAGCGTAAACTCCGGTAGGGGAGCGCCCCGTAGCAGTAATCAAAAAACTCGTCGATCGCTCCCGTATAATAAATATGCGCAAAAGACTGGCCTTCCATCTCGGCAAAAGCAGTATCTAATTGCACCGTGATGTTTTCGTGACCAAGCATCTTGGCGATCATCGCCGTGTAACCGTCTTTGGGTATCGCCTGGTAACGGTCTGTAAAATACCGGTCGTCGCGGCCGATCACCACCGGCACGCGTGCCGCCACACTTTCGTCTAGTTCATCGAGGCTACACCCCCACTGTTTGCTGGTATAATTAGCAAACACATGCTCGTAGACGTAGTCCGCCAAAAGCTCAATGTCTTGGTTGCCCGTTTTTTGCAGTTCCAAAATACTCACCCGGTCACCAAAATGATAAAAATTCAAAAGCGCTTGCTGCAGATCACACGCCATAAATCCGGGGAAACACTTTTCGATCGAATCAAAATTAAATGGTAAATTGATAAGTCTGCCATCTATCATCGCCTTCACGCGCAAGAAAAACGGCTCCCACGTGGTAAAACGAGACAAAAAATCCCAGACCCTCTTATCGTTTGTATGGAAAATGTGTGGGCCGTATTGGTGCACCCAAATCCCGTCATAATTCTCATCAAAACAGTTGCCCGCCAGATGCGATCGCTGGTCAATCACCAGTACCCGCTGCCCTGCTTCTGCCAGACGCCTGGCGAGTGTCGCCCCCGTGATCCCTGCACCCACGATCAAAATCTGATCATATGGCTTACTGTTGGCTGTTTTCATTTCTTTTGCTTGCATAACACGGCTATTATATCATCAAACTCCGCCAAAACCGGGTCAATTTTTAAGATTTTCCTGGCAAAATGTCCTCTAATAATCTGCTACTTGACAAAATCGCTACTTTGTGATATAATAAGTAGTATTATGAGATGATAAATGAACTGGACAGGAAAAATGACAAAATTAAAACAAAATCTGGTACGCGCGGCCAATCTTTCGCTTAAACCGCAGTTTTGGTATGGCCTTTTTGGTGTCAGTGTCTGCTCACTGCTTGTCTTGATCGTCGCCGGGCTAAATAAACGCCGCCTGGTAGACAATCTATCTGCACTCAAAAATGAGCCTGAACTCATGCTTCAGGCCAACTGGCCGATCCAAAGCTCGCCTCGTCCTCTTGAGTGGCGTCGGCTATTGGCTACAGCCGAAGCGGATCTAAGTGATGGTGATTATCTGATCTTTACCGCCACCGGTGAGCAAGTGCCCACCATAGACAATAGTCAAGATCATTTTGTGGTCGATCGCATCGCTTATGAGAATTTTGTGCCCAAAAGCGTGGATGAACTAGTCCTTTTGCAGCTGCCAGAAACAGCCTTGAAGCCCGTGAGCGAAAACGGTGCTTTTGTGGTGCTGGCTGCTCCCTGGAAAGTACCAGCAGACATCCCAGGCGAGATCAGCTATCAGGTGGATTCGTGGAACGGTTTTGGTGTCCCGGCGGGGCAGTTTGTCAATAATACCGCCACAGTGTGGTTGCTTGCGGCAACTGATGAAGCCGGGCAGGATGACCGCAAGGCCGTAGCAGCGCTTTGATCGCGACGGGTACCACTAATTGACTTTTGCCGCCAGACGCTTGATCGTCAGCGCAAATTACGCCAGAATTTAACATTTTTTGTGGTATAATATCACCGTCCTTTAATAATGGTGACTGTAGCTCAGTTGGTTAGAGCGCCGGGTTGTGGTCCCGGAGGTCGCGGGTTCGAGTCCCGTCTGTCACCCACCAGAGAACACTTATCAGTTATCAGGAGTGTTGATGTATGTCAAAAAACTACAAAACTATTGACCCACAAAAATACTACCGCGCTGGTGTTTATCGCCATTTTACTCAAGATTGCAAGTGCTCTATCAGCATAACCGCAAAGATAAATGTCACACCGCTAGTACAATACTCTCAAAAAACTCATACAAAGTTTTACATCAACTTCCTCTATCTGCTTTGTAAAGTCCTCAATTCTCGTGACGATTATAAAATGAGTTTTCTGTACGAAACTAATGAACTAATCTGCTATGACGTCATTAATCCGACTCAATATGTGTTCCATGAAGACACGGAAACTTGCACGCCCGTGTATACAAGATACTATGAGAATTATGAAAAATTTTACTCAGCTGCTTTGCGCGATGTGGAACGAGCCAAACACACCAGAGAATACGGATTAGATATGACCAATCATCCCAATTGGTTTGATGCCTCGTTTATTCCATGGTTGTCTTATGATGCGCTTCACTTGGAATTGCCAGACGGACACTTATTTTTCCCGCCTATCGTGAATTGGGGTAAGTATCGAGAAGAAAGCGGCCAGTTGCTGATGCCGGTGACAGTCCGACTTAATCACGCGATTGCTGATGGTTATTTAGTGGCTTTGGTGTTCAAACACTTACAAGAACAAATTGATGAATTTGCTTGAGGAAAACAAATTTATCCGACAACGGAATCTAAAAAAGAAGTTTTTAGAAAAGCCACTCATGAGTAATGGTTCAGAATTTTTGAAAGATTTCGACCAATATCTGGATAATTCTAGCATTCCTCACTACTTTACCTTACCGCATTCACCGCGAATTAACGGTATTGTTGAACGTTTTAACCGCACAATCCAAGAGGAATTCCTTAACCTCACTGACTCCATGGCTTACCATCCTAAGCGCTTTTCTCTAGAGCTTAAAGATTGGTTGTCGTGGTATAATATGTGCCGCCCACATGCAAGTTTGAATTATCAAACACCGTGGGAATTTTTAAAAGCTAGTCAGTCTCAAATGTAGTGGCGGTAAACAACCCCTTGACAAAACAAATATTTCTGGTATAATCAGAGTTGTTCTTTGATATTGATTGCCGCTGCCGATTGCATGGCGGTTTGGCGATCCGATAAAGACAAAATCTGGTTTTGCAGGAGGTGGCGGCCAATGATTGTGCGTTTGATGACGACTATGATTACAGATTGGGCGAACATCTAGCTCTCAAAAGAAGTGGGACGACAGATAGGAAAAATGCGCTTTTGGGCAGACTGATGGGCTCTACACTGTCAGTCTAGGAAGCAAAGCTGTACCATTGCAAATTCGGAAATAAGGTTCAATTAGCCCCGGAAATAATCCCGGGGCTTTTTTTACACAGATACAGGCAGGTAAAACACACAGGTTAAGTGGGTAAAGAATTATCTAGTAATCGCACTGAACACGTAATTTATTTGCTTGACGAGCCAACCACTGGTTTGCATTTTGAGGATGTACAGCGATTGCTTTCGATTTTAAGTTCGCTGGTAGGACAAAACTCCAAGTCATGGACAGGTAAGTTTTTGGTCACTGAATTGGCGCGTTAGTCGCAGAGAGTAATGTTTAGTTTTTGTGATGAATTACCCCGACCTTACGGTCGGGGTTATGGACAAATGTGATATGAATTATTTTGAACAATTATGTCTACTCAAAATTATAGTGACTACGCCCAGATTAACCTGATAACACCTATTGAATATGATCACTATTC
This sequence comes from Patescibacteria group bacterium, assembly GCA_045541795.1. Classification (GTDB taxonomy): domain Bacteria; phylum Patescibacteriota; class Microgenomatia; order UBA1400; family PJMF01; genus RGIG2560. The sequence goes on from JAZQJV010000018.1 coordinate 118,965, forward strand.
AATTAGTTTGTTTAGGTTTTATCAATGTGAAAATTAATAAGTTGCCCAGCACGAGTTTGTTATAATCGGCTTTAGGTTAATAATTTGTCTGGTCACCAGGCATAAGTGCCAACATTATTAACTGGAGGTTATATCACTTTTGCCTGGAAATCCATATGCGACCATCATGACTATAATCGTATTGATTTGCATGCCTTTAGACTGGACAATAGCTTTACTTATACAGTTTCACTTACAGTCAATTATGACAAGGTTAATCTTTTAGAGAAACTGCCAGTCTTACCAAAGTTCGAACAATTATTTATAACTTTCAATCAACCACAAATGCTACTGACCGATACTTTATTGTGGCACGCTGATCGTTGTTACCAATTTCAGGGACAAACATTCAATTATGTCCTCATCAGAGCACTGGTAAAAGCCAATGGAGAAATTCCCTGGAACGATCAGCTGCTGCTGATGTATGATCCTGGTCCTCTTCATCTAAGTAGCTCGAAAATAGATGATAGAAGTACTTTAATTTGTCGTGCTATAGATGACCTTAACTTGGAGCTCAAACAAAAACTTAAAATGAATTTTACACCGATACACAGACGTAAAAATAAATTTATTAAATTTGATAAACAAATTATACTATCGACATAGACTCACTTAGCTGGAGTTACTCTAGGCTCAGTTTTTGCTTCTCTGGTAGTTTAATATCCCTGTCTAGAAATTAGTCGAGGCTATTAAACGACCGCATGAGACAGAGCACAATAGTAGTACCAGCTCGCACCGACATCGGGAAAAAATATCGTACTAGCTACGACCCTATATCAGAGCAGGACGTTCACGATTTTATTGCTGCCGTTAAGGCAGATAGTGGATGGGTATTGAAGTTTGATGAGGCAAAACAAACAGCCAATGATTTAATAGAGTTGGCCAAATTAGTCAATAAATATCAGGAATAACTGTCTTAAAAGTCTTGCATTTTTAATCAATTTGTGATATAAAGACCACATTAATTATGACAAACACAAAAAAGATCCAGACAGTTACTAGTAACGATATGTCGATGTCTAATGATCAAGAGTATCGGGAATGGTTAGTCGACTTAAAAACAAGATATCAACATAGTCGCATTAAAGCATCTATAAAAATTAATTATGAGGTCATTTTTTATTACTGGTCTGTTGGTCGTGACATTGTGATTAAAAAAGCCGAATCAAAATGGGGTAGTGGTTTTTATGATAATTTGAGTCGCGATCTACGACGAGAATTACCTGGTATACAGGGATTATCAAAAACAAATCTCAAATACATGAAGTACTTTTATGATCTTTTTCCAGATGTGTTTACTGATAAGTCAATTCGTCCACAAGTTGTGGACGAATTGGAGCAAATACCTTGGGGACATATCCGATATATTATAGATAAGTGTCGCGGTGATCAACAAAAGGTGATATTTTTCATCAATAAGACCGTGGAAAACAACTGGTCGAGAGCAATGCTGCTAAATTTCCTGGATACAGATCTTTACGAGAGGCAAGGGAAGGCGATTACGAATTTTACCAATAAGTTAGCTTCGCCTCAAGGAGAATTAGCTCAACAGCTTACCAAAGATCCTTACAGTTTTGACTTTCTTACTATGAGAGAAAACTATCAAGAAAAAGAGCTTAAGGATGCCCTGATTGCTAATATTGAAAGATTTCTGCTGGAACTTGGCAAAGGTTTTGCTTATATGGGACGGGAATACCGCTTACAAATCGGTGAAACTGAAAAATTTATAGATATGCTCTTTTACAACACTGTCCTGCGTTGTTACGTGGTAGTAGAAGTCAAAGTGGAGAAATTTGAATCCGGACATTTAGGGCAATTGGGATTGTATGTGACCGCGGTTAATCATCAGCTCAAAAACGAAACTGACAATCCCACTATCGGTCTGTTGATTTGCAAGAGCAAAGAGAATGTGGTGGCGAAATACTCGCTAGAAAGCATGGCGGTGCCGATCGGAATATCAGAATATGAGTTGCAAAAAATCTATCCCGCTGATTTCAAGAGTAGTTTGCCAACGATAGAGGAGATAGAGAATGAGCTGGCTGATAATAACGATTAGTAAAAATTAAGGTAATAACATATGTTCACACCTTTTGGCAAGAATCTCGACAATCTAAGTTTTGAAGACATTCAAAAATTTTGCGATAAAGGTGTTGCTGAAAATATTTATATTGATTACAAGAAAGAAATTAATCAGAAGAATGATCATCTTGCCAAAACTATTGCGTCCTTTGCTAATACACATGGCGGCTGGATAATAATTGGAGTAGAAGATAAGAATGATCGTCCAAACTCTCCATTTAACGGGATTGACTATACAGATGGAATAGAGTCTAGTATAACTACTATAATTGTTGACAATATTTATCCATATGTCGAAGTTACATCAAAGGTTATTGTCAACCATGATAATAAAAGAGCTTTTGTTGTAGTGTATGTCCCAGAAAGTCATAAAACACCACATTGGATTAACAGCAGAAGGGATCTTTATATTAGAGCTAATACTAGAACAAAAACTGGCAGAGATGATATTAAGAATAAAAACGAAGACTTGGATATTTACGCCACTTCTGAAAATTGGGAATTCTTAAGAAATAAAAGGGAAAGGTCTCAACAACTGGCAATAGAATTGGAAACAGCTTTAAATCGTTTGTTTCTATCATATAAAGATAAAGAAGAACGTTTGTGGTATCAAAATAACGAAAAAGTTAAAAATAATCCGTCGCTGCAAAGTATAATATCTGAAGATATGGATACACTCGACTGTGCAGATCCAAGTATCACAACAATTAAAAATAGGCGAGAGTTCAGAAGCGAATGTTATCATGATAACATTAGTATTATTGTCCAGCCAGTTTTCCCATCATACGCTATTTCTTCACCGCGTGATTTGAGAGAACACTATTCGTCTAACAGCGGTGCAAACCTCACTAACGTTGGTTCACTTGACGAAAACTACAAACTTGATTATTTTCAAAACGGGATAGTAACTTTTTTTACTCCCGACAATAAGACAGGCAACCATTGCGCATTTTTTGCTCAAGACATCTTTGGTTCGTGCATGGTAAAACACAAGATAGTTCAACACAATCGAAAGAAGATTGATAACTACCAGGGTTATGAAGTGCCGCCAAATAGTAACATTATTGACTTTGAATACTTGATAGTTTATATTGAACAATTTTTAAAATATGCATCAGTTTTTTATAAACAAATTGGTTATTTAGGCGAACTTAGACTTAAGGTGGTCATGAATGTGCCAGAATGGTCATATATGATAATTCATGATTCAACCAAGAATTTTCCGCTTGCATATAGTAATTCTGATAAATATTTTCTTTGGGAGAAAGTTTTTATTAATGCTGATTTTGTTAACGATCAAGAACGAAATAAAATACTAAATACTATGTATGAAAGTATTGGATTCTTTTTTAATTGTGACGAAATTCCTAAACAAATAATTAATAATCTGAGAAAGAATCCAAATAATGCTAATGAGCAACTTTAACTTCCCGTCTCAAAAACTCCCCAATCATGCTATAATCAACCTCAAGTAACTGGGTTCGGATTTCCCGCCAGAAACCACCAAAAAATAGGATATTGAAGTACGCAAATTATATCCATATAAAAACGATATTTTAAGCAAATTATTTGGTATTTAATCATTATTGTTAATGTTTAAAAGTAATTGTAATCTTTTCATGATTTCATCGAATGTTATTATTATATTTCTGGAAACACTCTTTCTGAATAAGTTGAACGATCTTTCTTGTTCTTCAAGAAGTCCTGATTTGTTACCGATAATAATTATTCCTAATGGATCAAGAGCATTCAAGCGGTTATCTTCATAATCTTTTCCAATAAGAGTTGAAAAATTATCACTCGCAATTCTAATTTGATTTTCTAGTTGAACTATCGCACCACTCAATTCGTCAGACATGGAATAGCACACATTCTCTCCAACGGCATCTGAATTGCCTCTATATTGATGTCCAATAATGGCACTTTGCGGTGTTTTAATTTCAATAACTGCAAAGCTTTTATTTGAAAGATTTTGCAAAAGAAAATCAGCGGCGACTCCTCCTTGGCCGTTTCTTCCACGACTGTTCTTTCCTCCTAGATATGTTTCGCCATTCAAATAACAGACTGGACAATAAAACAAACTCTCAAAAATCCACTGATTTTCTGTGAAGAATGCTTGCCAAAAGTTTTCTTTTTGGTTATTATTCATATTTTTCGCAATTGTATTAATTGCATTCTGCAATTTGGCTAGTAATATAATATTTTCTAATACTCTGATGTTTCCTTTTCCTAAATCTCTTAACTTGGTAATAACCATTTCCTTATTTTTAATATCGCCAATTTGCAATAAAACACTTTCTATATTTCCTTCTCCAATAGATATTGTTGTGGTTCCAAATTTAATACCGTTTTCATTTAGAGTCTCTCTAATTAACGGTAAATGCTCAAAGAGATTTTTCATGGCTTCACCATCAAGGTTGAGATCATAAAATTCTCCTTTTCTTAACTTAGTAACAGATAGGCCTTTATAACTTTGCCAGTTGTCATTAATTCCTTTTCTTTCCCATCTGAAACCTCCTCGCAATGGTTTGTCAGTTTGAGATGGGTCTACCCACTTTGGGTAAAAAAGTAATCTTGTGCTTTCAGTTTCTTTTAGTATAATTGGGGAAATATCAGCGGTTTTATTGGAAGTAGATTTTATTGTTATATCTTTTGATTCTTTCTGTTTGTCTGTAAATCCCTTGCGAGGTAGCGTGAAATCTATTTCTCCTGAAATATTGCTAAAATCATATTTTGGAGTCATGGTGGCTTTCAATCAAAATTACCTATTTGCTTCTAGCAACTTTTTCTCTATCTCCTCTATCGTCGGCATCGTTCCTTCCACCTTTTGCGGATACAACTTCTCCAGTTCGTACTCCGAAATTCCCAATGGTTGATTGCTAGATTCCAAAGCATACTGAGCGATTAAATTATCTTTTTGCTTGCAAATGAGCAAACCGATAGTCGGATTATCTCGTCCTTCTTTTTGTAAAAGGTGATTGCAAGAAACCACGTAACCGCCAAGTTGCCCCAAATCGGCAAAATCAAATTCGCCAATTTTCACTTCAACCACAACGTAACAAGACAACTGTAAATTATAGAAAAGCAAATCAATAAATTTTTCTTTCTCGCCGATTTGCAGTCGATACTCTTTTCCCACATACGCGAAGCCCGTGCCAAGTTCTAATAAAAATTTGGTTATATTTTCTAGCAGGGCATCTTTTAATTTACGTTCATTGTATTTATCGGTAATACCAGTAAAAGCAAAATTATATGGATCTTTTGTTAATTCCTGAGCTAAATCGCTAGTAACATTGGGTAAGGTTTTGCCAAAATTCGTCAATGCTTTTCCTCGTCGATCATAAAGATCGGTTTCAATAAAATTGAGTAGCATATCTCGGCTCCAACCATTTTCTATTGTTTGGTGAACAAAAAAGAGTGCTTTTTGTGGTTCTGTTTTGAATTTATCAATTAACAGCTTATGATGGCCCCACGGAACAGAAAAAATGTCGCTTTCAATTTTCTCAATGACTTGCTGAGTAATTACATTACTTTCTATTTGCTCCCCAACTTGGGGAGCAATTTCGAAATATTGATGGTAAAGTATATAAAAGTTTTTCATGTACAACAAATTTGTCGGCGAAAAACACGTTGCGTCAGGATTGAGAGTTTTAAGGTCTCGGCTGAGATTTTTCATGAAACCACTGCTCCATTTACTTTCGGCTTTCATTACCACAATGTCTCTGCCCAAATCATAGTAAAAACGAAGCATTTCCCGATTAACTTTTACTGCTGCTCTAACTTGGCTCAAGCGATAACGAGAAGAAAGCTTCCCAATCCACGAGGCATAATTTTCATCTAGAATTGTTAGTGACTGAACTTGTTTTGCAACCTGTTTTTTCTCTGTCATAGTGGCTATTACTTATAGCACAATAACGCTATTTTGTCAATACTGATAATTAATTATTATTGGCATTTATTTTCAATTCTTGCAAAAACAACTTCATACTGTTATAATCAGTTTCAAATAATTGGGTGCGGATTTCCCGCCAGAAACCACCCCAAAAAGATGGGATTACTGCGATGAAAGTGAAACATGACAGATGAAAAAACAAAATACTGTAAACATTGCGGTTCGCTTATTGATGTAGAATTGCATAATATGCCCGAAGTGTGGCAAGCAGGTCGAACAAGTAAAAGCCGAGCTTCCAAATGTAGTGATCAATAACAATAACACCAATTCGAATATAAACTATGCTGGTGCTGTGGGGAGCGGGCGGCCTATCAATAAGTGGATAGCTTTGGGTTTATGTCTTTTTCTGGGCATATTCGGTGCTCATAAGTTTTATGAAGGAAAGATTGGCATGGGAATATTGTATTTGTTTACATTTGGTTTGTTTAGTCTTGGTTGGTTTTTAGATATTTTTTAATCCTAACAAAGCCTAATCCTTATTACATATAATACTTTTACATTTGCGTTTTTATTATAACTACGTTATAATAACACAAACTTTAAGGAAAATATAAACATGAAAAATCATCGAAAATTCCATCCTCGCATTATTGTCAATATCATCTGTCTTTTTTCATTGGCATTATCTCACATTATTTTTTCGCTACCGATTAAAATAATTGATACAGTTTATGCCGTCGAGCGTGAAACTGTCACTGTGAGCCGTGTGATTGATGGTGATACAATCGTTTTGAATGATGGGCGAAAGGTTAGATATATTGGAATTGATACACCAGAAACAGTTCATCCAACAAAAAATGTGCAGTGTTTTGGGAAACAAGCCAGTAACAAAAATAGAGAATTAGTCCTTGGTAAAACTGTGGAACTGGAAAAAGATATCAGTGAAACTGATCGCTATGGACGTTTACTCAGATATGTATATTTGGATGGCGTCATGATTAATCATAAATTAGTCGCTGAAGGTTATGCCACAACCGTAACCTATCCTCCAGATGTTAAGTATAAAGAAGAATTCTCCAAAGCTCAGGCGCAGGCAAGACAAGCAAGACTTGGGCTATGGGGTAATGAATGCAACGAAAGCAGCAGCACTCACGCATCCTCAAACAACAATGCTAGCTCAAATACAAATAAAATGGATTCGTCAAGCACATCGTCATCATCTCAAAACAACAAAACTCAAAATGACCATGAAGGCAACCAAGCTTCTACTCAACCAACTAACACTAGCGCACAAAAATGTCCATCAAATTGTAGTGAGGCCAAAAGCATGGGAATGGTTAACATTACACCGTCGCATCCATGCTGGCAAGAAAAATTTGATGGCGATAAAGATGGCGTGGGTTGTGAAAGTGACAACCGGTCTACCAATACAAAAACAACTAACAAATCCAATAATGTCAATAAACAGACCAGTGCTACGCCGGCACCCACGCCAGTGCCAAGTCGCGCCCCAACGCCAGAACCAACCCCACCGCCTACGTCAGTGCCAGCTCCAGCTGCGCCAACCCAATCTTGTCCAAATAACTGTACCCAAGCAAAGGCAATGGGAATGGCCAATATGACACCTTCTCATCCTTGTTGGCAATCTAAATTTGACCGAGATAAAGACGGTATTGGTTGCGAAGACTAGAAAGTAAAAATGTCACAAAAAGATAATAGCAAACATTCTTGCAGAATAATCATGGCCGCATTGCTAGTGCTTCTAAGCATTGCATTGCTGCATAAATCTTTTTTTGCTGCCGCCTTCACTATCTGCTACGCATATCTCATCTCGCCACTATCAATTCAATTGGTAAGTAAAATATGTAAGAAAGAAAATGAGAAATGGCTATATTCAACCATGACTTTTATTTTTGCTCTTTGCTGGATGACCACAATTCAAACTGGTCAGCCACAAATGGATAATGTGTTAACGCAAAATAGTGAAAAAAACGCATCGCTAGAGAATGCGTCAACACAAAATAATGAAAAAATCGCTTCACTAGAAAAAGAGCTCCAATCAGTTAAGAACGAAAGAGATGAAATTCAAGCAAACAACCAAAAAAGAGCCATTTCAGCTGCCAAATCATATTTGGAATACAGTCCAATGTCGAGCCGAGAGTTGATTAAGCAACTCGAGTTAGAAGAATTTTCTCATGAAGACGCAGCATACGGTGTAGAGCATGCTGATATCAATTGGAACGATCAAGCATCACGGTCAGCAGTCCTCTTTATTGAGTTTGCTAATCCGTCAACCGAAGAATTAAAAAAACAACTTGAGTACGAAGGTTTCACAAGCAACGAAATAAAATTCGCCATTGAGCATAATAGTAATGGGTAAATGACTCTATTGCTTCCAGTAAGGAAAGTATGCCATCTACCAAAAGTTACCTTAATCACCTTCTAACTCAATTCTCGCAGTTGGATGATATTTCTTACCGCTCGATGATGGGGGAGTATATCATTTATTTCAAAGGCAAAGTAGTAGGTGGAATTTATGATGATCGATTTTTGGTCAAGACAACAAAATCTGCACTCGCGTTGATGCCAAACACAAGCAAAGAATTACCATATCCCGGTGCGAAAGAAATGTTGTTGGTAGACGATACGGGAGACAAAGTATTTTTACGCGAGCTGCTGACCGCGATATATGAGGAGCTGTCAGTGGTAAAGAAAAAAGAAAGCACATTAAAACGTTTATTAACGAATTGACATTCATTGTCCTCATCTTTGACGTCTCGCTCTCTCCATATACTCTCTTTGCACCCGCATAAATAATTCCTTATCTGCCAAAAGCGTCCGGATCTCATTTAAAAAACGCTCGTACTCCGGATCAGAAAAAAAGTATTTCGCATAGCCGCCCTCACCAAATTTTTCTTTCAGGTGTTGCCAACTTCTCACAAACAATTGCTCGTCACTAAAATCCGGATGTAAATTTTTACCATACACAAAACTTCGATACAAACAATCTTCTACGCTCGTATTTCTGTCCGCCGTGGACACAATTTTCCCGTACACGCTCCGGGGCTCGTGATTGCTTGAAGCACGATGATCTTCGATTGCCTCTTTAATCAGTTTTAATTGTTTACCGCTAAAAAAATCAGGCAAATGCTTATCCTCACTCATCATCCGCGCAGAAATAATCTCATGCTTGGCTGGATCAATGTGATGTCCCAGATCATGATAAGCAGCCACAGTGTAGACAATGTCTAAGTTAACGTCGGTCAGTTTTTGCGCCAAGTTAATACTTCTTTCAATGACATATTTAATGTGTTTTAAATTATGAGCTGGCTCATTTTGAGCGTACTGCGGGAAAACATTTTGCTGGATGTATGTTTGTAATTTTCTATTGACGGTAGGATAAAAATTATTTTCTAACATAAACATTACTATATTATAACACGAGCAGACATTTTGAAAGCTCAAAAATATAGCGTCCAGTTTTTACAACTTTCGCTCATTTCACCTTACCGGTATGGTATAATACCCCTATGCAAAAATCAAATAATCTTATTTCAATTATTTTGTGTGTGATCGCGGTGGTGAGTCTCGCTCTCAATGTCTACTGTGTCAATCAAAAACACACTCAGCCGGCGCCATCAAGTCAACTTGCCGAGGCACAGGCGGCCTACAAACTTTACATCGTCATCCCAGATAGTGTCACTGATACAGATAATTACATCCGTGAGCTGGAAACAATACTTGCCAATCGTGTCCCCGGCTACACGATGTATCCCACTCGTGGCGGCTCGCATGAAGACGACGGCAGCATGAGTTATCAGACCACTTTGGTCTGCGAGCTTTACGGCACTGATAAACAAACTGTCACCCAAATTGCCCATCAAGTGATGACCAGTTTTAATGTGAACAGTGTGCCGGTGGCAACTCTTAGTTCACAGTGGGAAATAATTCGTTGACGATCATTACTGTGTAAAACTGGTACAAAACGCTACAGGTATGGTGCAAACATTGATTAGGCGCTATTGGCAAACTGCATTCGCTGTTGTCCTCGTGTGTCTGTCACTGTGGCAGCTGAGGTCTTTGTGGACTCTTCACCAATTAGATTTTCACGTTTATTATCAAGCTGGTAAAGCTTGGCGAGATGGCGGTGATCCTTATGGCGATCTAGGTCTTGGTGAAAGTTTGACCTTCCTTTATCCCGCCCCTGCTTTGCTTATCTTTTGGCCGCTTTCATTTTTGGATCTGGAGACAGCACAAAAAGTGTGGTTGCTCATCAATCTGAGTTTGATTTTTGCCAGTGTTTATTTGTGTCTCACGCTCCATCGCACGAAAATTGCCTTAGCATCAGTAATGCTGTTTTATGCTTTTGTCCTGCAAACATTTAGCGTCAAGTATAATCTTGGCATGGGGCAGATTAATGTTTTAGTGTTATTTTTGGTTTTATCCACCTGTCACTTGCTTTCTCGCCAGCATACAAGGTTAGCGGGTTTCTTTTTAGGGCTGGCGGGCGTCGTTAAAATCTGGCCTTTGGCCTTGTTGCCGTTTTTGTTATCTAAAAAACAGTGGACAGTGTCTATAGTCGCCATTCTCACATTTTTGCTGCTTCAATTGCCTTGGTGGCAGACGACGGCGCGCAGTTTTGCCGCTGTCAGCGCGCACTTACATACGGCAGGGTCAATCAGCGATGACGTCTACGACCAGTCGTTTATTGTTGCCCTTAATCGTCTGATGAATTGGTCGGGATGGAAAATAGTAGTGCCGGCCGCGATGATCGCCATTTACGCCTTTGTAAGCTATCGCTTTGGCCAATGCTTACCAATTGATGAAGTTTGCTTGTTTCTAATCATTCCCATCATTTTTGCGGCGTCGCCGGTGTACGCTCACTATCTGATTTATCTTTATCCGTGCTTATATCTATTACTCCGGCGCCATTGGCTGGCTTTGCTGTGTGCTTGGTTGTCGGTGCAAATTAAAATTGGTACGGATACAGTGTGGTATTTACGCTCGTATTATGCATGGTGGGCAGCATTGCTTTGTATTATAGCATTGGTTTATGGCGGCAGCAAAAAGAATTGGCATCGACTTCCCGTATAAATTTTCTCCTGGTGTCGCGTTTCGGGTTTGTACCTAGGTAATTCCAATTTCCTTTTCGCATTTTTTATGGTATAATCACGCATCTTACTCACTTTCACGGTCAGATCATCACGGTTTTGCTCGTGGAGGCGGGTGAAATCAGATCTTTGACAAGTGAAGTGAAATCATACATCCTTAAAGGAGGAATTTCCATGAAGTTGAAGTTTTGGGTTTTGAGTTTGGCAGCAGTGTTGTGTTTCCCCGCTCTTGCGTCTGGTGCGAGCATCGAACAGATCTTGGCTAGCATGAGTACTAGCGATAAGATCTGTCAGCTCCTGATCCCAGCCTACCGCAAGACGGCCAGTAATGACGCCACTGTCTTAAGCAGCGACGCGGCGGCACTCATCAGTCAGTATCCTTTTGGTGGTTTTATCGTTTACGGCGAAAATCTTGTCGACAATGACGCCGGCGTCCGGTTCATCCATGACGTCCAACGTGCTAATATCAGCGCTGATACCGGCCGGCCGCAATTGCTCGTAATGACCGATCAGGAAGGAGGCCTAGTCTATAGGCTTACTCACGGCACAAGCGGCATCTCGCCGATGGCTATGGGTGCGGCTAGAGACAGCACTGCCACTCAGACGATCGCCAAAATCCTAGGCACTGAAGTGTCGGCCCTCGGCATTAATTGTAACCTCGCTCCAGTACTCGACGTCGTCACCAATCCGCGCGGTTATATCGGCCTGCGGGGTTTCGGCATTGATCCGCAGCTGGTAGCCGATCAAGCCAGTAGCTATCTGCGCGGCCTGCGGGAGGCGGGTGTCCTAGGGGCAGTCAAACATTTCCCCGGCACAGGCAGCGCTCAGGAAAACACAGATGGGGCCAATTTGCCCGTCGTCATTAGTAAGACCCTTGAAGAGCTAGAGTCTTGCGATCTCATTCCTTTCCGCCAGGTGATCAAGCAGGGCCTGGTAGACATCGTGATGGTTTGCAATGACAGTTTTTCAAGTATAGAAACGCGCCAATTTACCGGCTCTGACGGCCAGCAATATGCCCTCCCTGCTTCAGTTTCCCCGGCGATTATCAATGACCTGCTGCGCTGTGGGCTCGGCTTTGACGGCCTGGTGCTCACTGATGCACTCTTGGGCACAGTCATGGCCGCACAGTTTAGTGCCGTGCAAGTCTTAGAGTTGGCTTTGCAGGCAGGCGCCGACATGATGCCGTACGCTTTAGACCTCAACTCAGTCGCGAGTGTGGCGGCATTCCAGCAGGCCCTGGAGACTTTCACTGCACGGGTGGACGCGGATCAACAATTGCAAGGTCTACTAGACACTGCTGTCAGGAGGATTTTGACGTTTAAAAGTCGCCATGAACTCCTGACTCCGTATGCTCGCTCAGATTCTTGGGCGGCTAGTCAGGCACAGACGGTACTCCAGAATGTCAGCAACCAGGCTCATCACGACCTCCAGTGGCCGGTTGCTTTGAGTGCGGTCACGCTGGTGGAAAACCGTAATCAGGCTTTGCCGCTTAGCGGTGATGAGAGAGTGGCCATCCTCTATTATTACGCTAGTCAGGAAGCATCAGTGCAACTTGCTCTTGACCGGCTTGTAGCTGACGGTCAGCTGACAAGCAGCCAGGCGGCAGACGTCCTTAATCTAGACGTCCACGACGAAAACTTAAGCGAACTGCTCACCGGCGTGGACACCGTAGTCATTTTAAGCTCTGTCTATTATGAATCGGAGTTGAGCCCAGATTCTCCCTCTCCTTACAGCGACGAAATCAGTATCGTGCTGCCACTCCTGTCAGAACTCGCTGGTCGTGGAGTCAAAATCATTCACGCCAGTTGTCATCTTCCTTACGACATCGGGCTGTATCTGGGGCGAGTGGATGCCATCCTGGCTTGCTATTTGGCCAACGGGATCTCCCTTCCTATCACCACACCAGATAATCAGCCTCGTTACGGCGTTATGGTACCGGCACTCGTTTACAAGCTTTTTGATCAGCGGGGAGATTTTTCCGCCCGACTGCCCGTAGACATTTACACTATTAATGGCGGGCAGTATCAGCTAGACGATGTCCTTTTGTCTCGCGGCTGGGGTCTGACACTGGCTGGTGACGTCATCACTGATCCGGTAGCGACTCACCAGAGCTCTAGCGGCGGCTGTAATGCTTTGTCGGGATTGTGGCTGTGGACGGGCATTCTTGTTTTCGCCTCTAGCAAAAAGTACCACTGCTGATTTCACCAGTCTAGCCAAACTAGACATCTTGTCAATCGCGCCGCCCTGTATAGGGCGGCTTTTACGGTGTTAATTACTATTTGGCCCCAAGTTTAGCTTCACTAGTGGCTGGTTTTTGCTCCCACAAAATAAACTCTTCTCCCCGCTGCAGGATTTGATAATTACTCAGCAATGCTGCCGGGAAAAAATAACCTTCATCATCTATCGTATAAGCAGCATACTCATATTCGGGAGCGTATTCATGCTGCATCTCACTGCTACCGTAGCGTGTTACTATCAGGTCTGGTGTCCGCTTGGCTATCATTTCGATGATCTCACTAAATACTTCTGGCGCCCCGGCGCGTGATAGTGTTGGCACCATGTAGTAACGCCCAGCATTGACAGCATTTGTCCCGTGGAAAAACGTATACCAACTATACGGATACAAAGCCAAAAGTTTTGGCGCGGGCGCATAGCTCATGATGGCCGTCATGACATCTTGTTTTTCGGCGTAGATAAAATCCCTCGTGCTCTGGTAATTACGACTCAAAACAGCTGCTGTCGCCAGCACGCAGATCACACTATAAGCGGCAAATTCTGGCAAGTGAGGTTGCAAAATTTTCTCGTCCAATACCAATATTAGCATCAGCGCCAAAATCCCCATCACCCAAAACCAATCATAAAAATGCCCGAAAACACCGTTAAAAACGATCCCGCCAACCAACAATGAGATCAGCAACACTTTAAACTGTACCGGGCACTTTTTCAAAGTTAAAAATAGCACGCTCACGAGTAAGTACACGAGCGACCAGGTGTGATTGGCTGGCAAATTCCACATCAAAGCCAATTGCTCCATGATTTTGAGGATTTTAGCCACCAAACTACCACCGGCTTGATTACCATAAGCACGAAAGGGAAGAAGAAAATAATGATAAATCAAATCAGCCCAAGCTCCATGAACGGTATACCAGGCAGCAACCAACAAACACACGCCCAAAAAACCGCCACCAAAGCCGGCCCAGAGCCTTATTTGGTCGCCCGCGCGCCGCTTAGAAATCCAGCCTAGGTAACCCAGTGTCACCAAAAAAATCCCAATATCTGTGTACTTACACCAAAAAACAACTCCAGCTAGCAAGCCCAAAATGACACTAGCTACCAATTTAGACTTGCTAGGCAATTTGGTCCAGTTTTGCGCCAGGAGCACACATCCCAAAGTGCATGTTAAAAGCAAACTCCCGATCGAACCCAAAGCGGGTGCAATCGGCTGTGGCGGTAGACCTAGATATACCAATACTGTGGCTAAAAGCGCCAGAACCAGCCGATATTTTTCTTGTACCCGCACTGACACTAAAATTTGGTGCAGCAAAAAGAAATTGACTAAAGCGAGACTGCATTGCACCAAAAACATCCCCCGGAAGACATCACCAGGGTAAAGCAGACCTATAAGACCCCACCAATACATCCATATCGGGCCTTTCATGTCAAAAAAGTCCCGGTGTGGGAGCTCTCCACGCCGGATAAAATCACTATAAGTAGCGTAAATGCCAAAATCATCACCCAGACCAAAAACTGACTGCAACGGCGAGAAAGGACTGGCAAGCGTCACCACGCCTAAAATAGCAAAGCAAGTAATGAAAATACCGAAACACAGCCGAAATTTTGTGTTTTCTTGCCAATAAGTAATTAGTTTGTGCATATTTGCTATTATATCATACCAAGTATTCTTCACGCTTAGCAATTAGCGCTCGCTTCAAACTACCCAAGATAGTCGCTTTCGCCCGGTTGGGTCTTGACAAATAGCGATTTTATGGTATAATAAGAATATGGGTAAGGTACAAGCACATAAAAGAGCAGAAAAAGCCAAAAGACAGGTGAATTTTCAGCTGGATAAAGTCAAGAATCCAGACATGTTTGAATTTGAAGGCATTGTGGAGGACTGTCTGCCCAATACCAGTTTCCGCCTTAGCGTCACCAGTTCCTCGCTCGAACCGCTTGTAGGTAAAAAACTGCTGGCGACACTAGCCGGCAAAATGCGCCTCTACCGCATCCGGGTGATGCCCGGTGATCAGGTCAAAGGATATGTGTCAAAATATGATCTAACTAAGGCAAAAATCACCTATAGATCCACAAAAAAGACTTCGGCGTAAATTGGATGTACATTCTTGATAAATTGTGATATAATAGCGATTCTTAACAGGGAAAAAATGAGAAAGAAAAATGAAAGTCAGATCGTCAGTTAAACCACTCTGCAATAAGTGTAAAGTAGTCAAGCGTCGTGGCGTCGTGCGTGTAGTCTGCACGAATCCAAAACACAAACAAAGACAAGGTTAAAGGTCAATATGTTGCGCATTTCAGGTGTTGATATCCCAGAACAAAAGAAAGTGGCGTTTGCCCTCAGATACATTCATGGTGTCGGTCCTAAAGTGGCCGCAGACGTGATTCATCGCTCTAATATTGATGAAAACAAGCGCGCTCGTGATCTGACCTCAGAAGAGATCGGCCGTATCCAGACTGTATTAGAACAATATGTAATCGAGGGTGACCTCAAGCGCAAAGTAGCTGACGACATCGACCGGCTCAAACGTATCCGTTCTTATCGCGGTTTACGGCATATCGCTGGCTTGCCGGTACGCGGACAACGTACCCGCACCAATTCTCGCTCAGTGCGCGGCAATAAGCGGACTACTATCGGTTCCATGACTAAGGAAATGGCGGCTAAACTGGAGGAAGCCAAAAATAAAAAAGGCTAATAGACTATGAGAAAAAACCACAATAATCGTCGTAATTTTAAGAAGAAAAGCAACAGAGTCGTTTCTAAAGGCCGGTTGTATGTGAGCGCTACCTTTAATAGTACCTTGGCCACCGTCACCGACGAAAAAGGCAATGCGCTTTGCTGGTCATCCACTGGTGAATCTGGATTTTCTGGCGGTCGCAAATCTACACCTTTTGCCGCCACTGTCGCCGTGGAAAACGCGCTCAATAAATCTAAGGCTTTTGGCATGAATGAAATTGATGTCTACATCAAAGGCATCGGCCCGGGGCGTGATGTCGTGCTCAATGTGCTGCGCGCCTCCAAAATGAAAGTAGGCATGATCGTGGACCGCACTCCTATTCCGCACAACGGTACTCGTTCACGCAAGGCAAAACATAATCGCTAAGGAATACTAATATGTCAAGATATACCGGACCAAAAACAAGAATTTCTCGCAAATTTAATGAAGACTTGTCGCTCAAGACAAATGCAGCTAAGACGGCACGCCGTCTCATGCAAGCTCCTGGTCAGCATGGTGCCAAAATGCGCCGCAAGCTCTCCCAGTACGGCATGCAGCTCAAAGAAAAGCAAAAAGTCAAAGCCATTTATGGTGTCAGCGAGAAGCAACTCGTACGTCTTTATAAGGAAGCTGCCAGCAAGCAGACCAATACGGGTATGACTTTGCTTTCATACTTAGAGCGCCGTCTCGATAATGTGATTTATCGCGCTGGTTTCGCTCCTACTCGTGCTGCCGCCAGACAGATAGTCAATCATGCTCACATCTGTGTCAATGGTCGTAAGCTAGATATTCCTTCATATAGAGTACAGGTGGGTGACGTGGTGACTATTGCTCCACGCTCCAATAAAATCAAAATTATCGCTGAAGCGATCAAAAATAGTGAAGTTCCTGAAATGGAATGGCTACAGGTCAAGGCTGGAGCAATCAAGATTGCTAGCTTGCCCAAGCGCGAAAACACCATGGAAAATATTGAAGAGCAGCTAATTGTGGAGTTCTATTCTCGATAGAGGGGAGTGTGTATGAGAGATTTAAGTCAATATGAAGTATTAAATCCAGGTTTTGAGACGAAAGTTCTTGAAGAGTTAGAACCCAATCAAGCAGTGATTGAGATCTCGCCGCTGATGAATGGCTACGGTCACACCATCGGTAATGCTCTCCGCCGTGTTTTGCTGACCTCCTTAGTGGGCAGTGCGATCACGAGCGTGAAATTTGCTGATTCTGACCATCCCTATACTGGTGTGGATGGCTTGAGCGATGATTTGCTCAACATTATCCTTAATCTCAAGCAAGTAGTCATCCGTGGTGATTCTGACGAACGAGTCAATATCAGTCTAGATGTAGTCGGTCCCAAAGTCGTCACTGCTGGCGATATTCAAGTGCCGGCTGGCTTTGAGATCATCAATAAAGATCTGGTGATTACCGAAATTGTCACTGATAAAGCTTTCAATGTCGAAATGGAAGTAGAAAGTGGCTTCGGCTATCGTATGGCTCCGGAAAAAGCCAAATCCTTGATCGGCCAGATAGATATTGATGCGCTCTTTTCTCCTGTCGCGACTGTGTCTTACAAAGTGGAAGAAACTCGTGTCGGCCGTCAGACTGACTATGATCGTCTACTTTTAACTGTCAAGACCAAAGGTACGCTCACACCCTTAGAAGCGGTACAGCAGGGCGCACAGATCTTGGCGAAGCAATTCACTCAGATCTTTGACCCAGTGGCCTTAGATCCAAGCAAACAAGATTTCTCGCAACGCAAATTTGATCCTAAGGAGGCTAAGATTATGCTCTTGACGGTGGAAGAGTTGGAACTGCCCACTAGATTGAGTAATGCCTTGCGGCGTGCTGGCTTTAAGACAGTCTATGATTTACTAAGTACCCAAAAGAGCGTTATTGCTAAGGTTAAAAACCTCGGTGCCAAGAGTATTGGCATCATTGAAGAAGCCTTAGCTGCTCACGGAGTGAAGCTGGAGGATTAATTATGAGACACCGCCTAAATAAAAAATCATTCAATCGTGACACCAAATCCAGAAGAGCACTTTTGCACGGCGTTGCTGTCGCTGTCTTAGAACATGGCGAAATTATCACCACCAAACCCAAGGGTAAGGAGGCAAGTAAACTGATTGACAAGGTCATTTCTAAAGCCAAAAAAGGCGATCTGGCCTCCCGCCGACAACTACACCGCATTTTCGGCAGCCGTCAAGTGGTCAATAATCTGTGCGATCGGGTAGCTCCTGTGTTTGCCAATCGGCAATCTGGCTTTTCTCGCTTGGTATTTTACGGCAATCGTCGCGGTGATAACACGCCGATGTACCGTTTGAGCCTGGTGGAAGTATTACCCGCTCCCAAGAAAAGTGAAAAGCAAACTTCGCCGGTAAAAACAGCTAAGGCAACTAGTAAGTCAACCGCGAGCGCTCATGTCCATGACGACCAGGCAAAAAAGGCAGTTAAGACTGACCAAGGCAAGGCAGAAAAAGTGACCAATAAAATCGGTAATCTAGTGCGCCGTTCTACCAATCGGAATCGGTCTACAGCTAGCGGCGGTGGCAGAGGGAAATAACTATGCAAATCAGACATCAAAAAACGACAACGCTTAAACAAAAACAAGTGAAAAGAAATTGGCACTTGCTTGACGGCGATAATAAAGTCTTAGGACAGTTAGCCACTCAAATTGTGGAGTTACTTATGGGTAAACAAAAACCCACTTATACTCCTAATATTGACGATGGCGACTACGTGGTGGTGGTGAATGCCTCAAACGTGGTCGTTACCGGCAACAAAGCTGATAAGAAAATCTACACTCACCACTCCAATTATCCTGGGGGGCTAGTTAGCGAGAGCTTCCGCTCTTTGCAATCTCGTGACCCGGAGGCGGTTATCCGCTTGGCTGTCAAACGGATGCTACCAGATAACAAATTGCGCGACGTCCGCTTGGGACGGCTCAAGGTTTTTCCGGGATCGGAGCATTCTTATCAGAATTTTATAAAGGAATAAAAGCGTATGGCGATCAAGAAAAACAAAAAATCAGTAGCGCAAAAAGTGGTCAAGAAAGAAAAACCAAAAATCATGACTAAATCTGGTCGTGGCGCGGTAGCTATGGCTTCGCCCAAGGGCGAATACGTGGCTGCGGTGGGTCGCAGACGTACCTCTACAGCTCGCATCCGCCTCTATCCTCGTCCTGGTGATTTTGTCGTTAACGGCGTGCCCGCAGGCAAGTATTTTGAGAATATTCCCAATGCGGCCACATATTACAATCGCCCGTTTGCAATCACCAATTGTCTGGGACGTTTTGCGGTGACAGTCAAAGTCACTGGCGGCGGTAAAAACGGCCAACTGGGCGCGCTTGCTCACGGCTTGGCTCGAGCTTTGGTAAAAATGAATCCAGATTATCATGAATTATTTAAAGATTCTTCCTTGCTTACACGTGATGACCGGATGAAAGAAAGCCGCAAGATCGGCACTGGCGGTAAGGCTCGCCGCAAACGGCAATCTCCAAAGCGCTAATACATTGCAAAAGCCAACATCAAAACCCACCAGATACGGTGGGTTTTTAAATTGCCTGCCCACAGCCCGCTTTTTGTGGTACAATCAGGAGTATGCAGTTTAGTAAATTAAGCCAGACGCTACTTGACATCGAAGCAATCAACGCGCGCTTGCAAATCACTCAGATTTTATCAAAACTCTGGCCGCAGCTGGACGAGCGTGAATTATGGCAAGCTGCCAACCTTATCCAGGGACAATTACAACCGCCCTATGAACAGCTTGTTTTTAGTCTGTCCGTGAAAATGATCGCCCGCGCTCTGGTGCAGCTGGCGCTCGCCAATGGTGGCTTGGCTGGCGGCGTAAGTGTGGATTTATTTGGGCAAGCTGATGAACAGTCACTTACTGATCAAATTAAAGCGATACATCGCCGTTTTGGTGACTGGGGCGAGACGGCAGCGTCAGTGCACACCGAGCTTTTTGGTGCAAAAGGCTCTAATTTGAGCATTAATGATGTGTATACCAGACTGACCGCGATTGCCAAGATCAGTGGCGACGGTTCACAACAGGCTAAGCTTGATGCCTTGGTCTCTTTACTGTCTGCAATTGATGCCTCGAGTGCTAAATTTGTGATCAGGATGGTGATCGGCAAACTGCGTTTGGGTTTTTCTACGATGACGATTTTAGACAGCCTTTCGTGGGCGGTTTGCGGTGATAAATCCGAAAGCAAACTGCTAGAAAGCGCCTGGCAAAAAAAAGCTGATGTTGGCTTACTGGCGGCCGCCTACTTGCCACTGCAAAACCTCACGCCGCTCAAGCGCCGGGAAAAATTAGCTGCAGACTATCACGCGAGCGTGGGCGTACCTTTAGTGCCGGCTTTGTGCCAACGGCTCAATTCTACCACTGACATCATCGAAAAGGTGGGCGCTACCATCGCTGAGCCTAAATATGATGGCATGCGCATCCAAATTCACGTCCGCCGTCAGGGTGGGCTGCAAGTTTTTGCTTTCACCAGGAGTTTGGAAAATGTTTCTCACATGTTTCCAGAGCTACAAGAATTTGCCAGTAGCCTCGATGTGGATGCCGCCATTTTTGACTCAGAAGCTGTGGGCTTTAATGCTCACACCGGGCAGATGTTGCCTTTCCAAGAGACCATTAGTCGGCGTCGGCTTCACGACGTCGATCAAAAAGCTCAGTCCATCAAAATGAAATTTTTCATTTTTGACGTTTTACTTTTAAATGAGCAGGAACTCATCACGACGCCCTTGGCTGAGCGCAAAAAACTACTGCGCCAAACAGTTGCCGATAGCGACGTCGCGCAGGTGACGAGTTTTATCGTCACTAGTGATCCCGGACAGCTGCGCCAGTTCCATGAACGCCAGCTCCAGCTTGGTCTGGAGGGGATGGTGGCCAAAGGGGAGAGCAGTGATTATCAAAGCGGCCGCAAAGGCTGGCACTGGGTCAAGATTAAAGAAGCAGAAGGTACTCGTGGCAAGCTCAATGACACCCTTGATTTAGTAGTCATGGGTTATTATTATGGTCAGGGCCGGCGGCATGATATGGGCGTGGGAGCGATTCTTACAGGCGTGTTGGCAGATAATGGTGATATTGTCACGATCAGCAAAATCGGCACCGGCTTTACTGATGAAAATCTTTCTTCCTTCCACTCTCAAGCAGAAAATTACCGTACAGATACCAAGCCCACCGACTACCAAGTAGGCAAGCAGCTGATACCGGATGTGTGGTTGAGGCCGCACCTAGTAGCCGAAATTGCTGCTGACGAGCTTACTCGCTCTACCATGCATACAAGCGGCTACGGCCTCCGTTTCCCCCGCATTATCCGGTGGCGAGACGATAAAACCGCTGCTCAAGCTACCACCCGCAGCGAGCTGGCATCCATTACTATAGATAAAGGAGATTAAAATGCGCATTGCGATGTTTACTGATACCTTTTACCCCAAAAATGATGGCATGTCTACCAGTACGCAGCATCTGGCCGTCAGTTTAGCTGCCTCTGGTCATCAGGTCTTGATTGTCGCTCCCAAAGTTCACCGTTCTTCCCTCGATTTTACTCTTCCTGGCGTGCAAATCGTCTGGCTTACTTCCATTCCCGCGGGATTATATCCTGATCTACGCCTTGCTTCCTGGTCACCGCGCCTCCACAAAAAGCTCCACGACTTCGCGCCAGAAGTTATCCACGTCATGTCACCGATGCCAGTTAGTCTGACGGGCATGGCTTACGCCAAAGTACAGCGCCTACCTATCGTCATGACTTTTCACACTTATTTTATGGATCCCGAATACCTCAAAGTCATTCATATAGATAAATCCAGTCGGTCAAAATTTGTGGAAGAACTGGGCTGGGATTTGGCCAAAACTGTCCACGCTCGCGCCGATGTCACTATTGCTCCCACAGACTTTGTCGCCGCCGACCTCAAAAAGCGCAATTTCAAGCAGCCCATCCTCACTATCCCCAGCGGCGTGCAGATCAAAAAAAAACCTCTCTCACGAGAAAAAATCGCCAACCTGCGTCAATCACTAGGGATTAGTGATGATAAACGGGTGATAGTTAGTATTGGGCGTGTCAGTCAAGAAAAAAACCTGCGCGGTCTGCTGCGGGTGTTTCAAGCAGCACACCGTGAAGTCCCAGAAGCTTGCCTGCTGGTAGTCGGCGGCGGGCCTGATCTCGAAGCTGTCAAAAAGTACGCCGCTAAACTCGATCTTGCAGATAGTGTCATTTTCACCGGCGATGTCCCTCACGAAAAAGTTTTGAGCGCTGGTTATTACGCACTGGGTGAATTTTTCACCACCGCCAGCATGAGCGAAACTCAAGGCATGACGAGCGTCGAAGCTCAGATATACGGTTTACCAGTAGTGGCTTATCACTCTAAAGGCTTACCTTTTGTCATCGGTCAAGCGGGCGTCATGGTGACGGAAAATGACGAGTCAGCTTTGGCGAGGGCAATGATAGATTTGCTGTGTCAGCCGCATCAACTGGAAGCGTTGCGTGAAAAAGTCACTGCCAACTTAGCTCGCTTTGACATTAACCATACTACTAAACAAATTGTAGAAGGCTACGAGCTGGCGCTGACAATTAATCATTCCCAATAAGATCGGCAAGACTGTCAACTTTTTTCGGCATAGTCTTGCTCATCACTGTCCACATCCGGATTTGTTTGGGATCTTCGCTAAAGTCAGCGTCAGTGACCTCACTGGTGGCGACTGCAAGACTATCGCTGCTGTCCTGCACTGCTACTTCTACCCGGCACATCCCCAGCGGGTGCAAATCACTGGCAAAAGTTCGCAAGAAAATCAGTTTACCACCTTTTTTCTGATAAGCAAAACGTTCCGGCTTAGTGACGGTACTAGCTATTCTTTCAATGAACTCATCAGGATCTTGATTGGCGTTAATGGCGATCATTTTGTCCTTTTTGTGCGCAATTTGTAAAATTATGTTCACTTTTTCCAGATGTAGGTGTTTAACATTTGTTAAACATTTGTTTAACAAACTGCCAAACGCATTGATAAATTTTACCTACCAATTGGTGACTCCAGAGGGATTCGAACCCTCGATCTTTTGGATGAAAACCAAATATCCTGGACCGCTAGACGATGGAGCCAGCTTTCAAAGAACTCACATATTATATCACATTTCCTGCCAAAAGCAAGAGGAAAAACGAAGATTATGGCTTATTTTTGGTTTTGACCGCTGATTTGCTTTTTAGCGCAAATAGTAAACTGAGCACGCACTCCTTAATGCTTGGCCGATGATAGGCACGAGCACACACATTTTTTTTATCAAATGTCAGCCGTCGAAACGTAAAATGACGTTCGCGTTCCAATAAAAAACGTAAAATTTTCTCGCTGGCCACTCCGGCGGCCACATATGCAGTACTGCCGAGCTGCGGCATCGCGACGCCAAAAGGAGTAATTTTTTGTCCTCGCACATACAAACCCATTTCATCACGCACGGCATTTTCTAGTCCCACCATCCGTGCTGCCACTTGCAAAAAATCACCTGAGAGCATAGCTTGGAGTTTATCGTCACCAAGCCCAAACACCAGCGACTCACCACGCTTAGCGGCATCACTATTTTGGAAGGTAAGCTGAGCGATAGAGCCTACGTCAGATACCGCCACCACCGCCACGTTTTCTTTCCGGGCAATTTCGAGAATCGCCAATTTATCTTTGAGCGTATCTATCGCTTCTACCACTACGTCCACTTTTTGACCGGTAATGCCACCGGTCAGCCAGACAGTAAGGTTTTCTCGGTGAAAGCCATCGGCAGATAAATAAATGATTTGCGTGGGGTCTTGACGATGCAGACGTCTGGCAAAATCCACACTTTTGGTGTCATGACTGGCGGCATCCAAAACGTCATAATTGGTGCGGTTAAAATTGGTAACATTTGGTCCTTTGGGATCACCGATACTTAGGTATCCGATCCGGCCGTCGCGGATCAAGTTTTCTGCCGTGGCGCTAGCCACACTTGCTCCGGCCACCAGTACGTGGGCCCGTGCAAAAATCAAACGAGCCTCCAGCCAAGAAATCGAGTAGGCACGGTCTTGTAGCAGCTGACCTGGGCTGGAGTTGAGTGCCAATTTCCAGGCCGGCAAAGGAGGGAATTGTACAACTGCTTCCAGTTGTCCGGTACGCGTAAAATAAAAGCCAAAAAACCCGTAATTCATTTTGTCGGTCAAATGCTCCCAAGCACTAAATTGCTCCGCTAAATATCGTGCCACCGGACCTTTGTCTGTAGAGAGGTTCTCTTTGAGTTTAGCGTAAGTACTCTCGACTAAAGTATAAAACTTGCCGCCTACATTTTCAAAAGTTTGCCCGGCAAAATTGACACTTAAATGCTGATCGCTCAGATCAAAAATCCGCGCGCTGGCTACTTCTTCCCATGACATCAAAATCGGACGTCCGGGATAAAAAGTGGCTGGATGAGCGAGTTTGTCTCGTACAAAGCTCAAATTCCATTCGTTGGTAATCAGCTCCTGCCAGATGTACTCGTCGCCAGCTGACGGCATATTAGTTGTATTTTCGCCTTGATTTTCGGTTTTATTTATACGGTCACTGCGTAAAGCAATTTCGTATGGTCTGCAGTTGTGGAAGTATCGCGGCCAATGTGCCAGCATAAATCTCGTCTGCTCGTTGTCTGCAAGTTTGGCCTGCGCCATTTCCCGAGCCTCAATCCCGCACCGATCCATAAATGCTTTCACATTGGTGCTCATCGTGCAAGCCAACCATGATTTGGGCATATCTAAGTCTGCTGTTAAAGTCTGCACGAGACCATGTAAAATCTGGATTCTTAGCTCGTCATCATGAGTGAGGTCAAAATAAGGATGAAAGGCCAGTCGTTCAAATTCATAAGGTACTTGCCCGGTTTTTTGGTACGGCCAGCCGTCAGGCATTGTAAAAAACTGGAAGAGTTCAAGCCTCTCGTGCACTAGTCGTAGTGTCCCCAAAATTACACCTTGGCTGCAAGCAACTGCCGTTTTGATGTGGGCGTCACTGCCTGTTTCGTTAAAAGTCATGCGTTTGGGATCACTATTTGTCGCATAGCGGCCATTGTAAGCGACGCTTATAAGCGGTTGCAATAAAATGTAATCTGCGGGTTGGGCCAAACGGTAAGAAATTCCCGCTTGCGCAAACGAGTTTTTTAAATTGCCCAAATTGCTAATTAAAGCCGCCGCATCCGCTAAAACTGCCTCGTCACTAGTGTGCTGTTTTAGCTTATTTAGATATAGTTGAGTGGTAGTTGGTGCAAAATTCATATTTGACTTTCTGTAAAATTTGTAGTACAACATTAACAATCATAAATTAGTGATGATTATAAACGAGGAACGTTATATGTCAAGGACTAAATATGAATTTGAATTATATCAGGCTGAGCCGATGGCCGACCTGAGAGAAGTTATTAATTATGCCGCCCAAAGTTACGCCGATAAACCGGCGTTTATTTTTCAGCAGCACCTTGAGGATGAGCCAGAAAAGATCACTTTTGCTCAGTATCGGCAAGATATTAAAGAAGTCGCCTGCGGGTTGATTAGCGCGCTCCGGATTGACGTTAGTCGTCGTGACAGCAAAAAAATCGCACTGCTTGCGCCTAATAGTTACTGGTGGTCAGTCTGCTACCTGGCCGTCACTACCATCGGTCATGTCATCGTGCCTCTAGATCCTAATTTGCCTAGTGATGATTTACTATCATTTATGAAGCGCGCGGGAGTAAGTTCGGTCATTTTCACGCCTACTATCAATGATAAAATTGCCAGCCTTAAAAATTCTTTGGTCAAAATGAAGCATTACATCGCCATGGGCGAAGCCAGTGAGGCCACAATTACACTAGAAAAAGTGCGCGCTGCCGGCATCAAGCAACTGCAAAAAAATCCGGGTCTTTATGATGAGATCACTATTTTCCCAGATAGCCTGTCGACTTTGCTTTTTACCTCTGGTACCACTTCTACACCCAAAGCAGTAATGCTCACTCACAAAAACCTCGCCTCAGAGTTGGCTGGTATGCGCCAGTTTAACGACTTCCAAAACGAACGCCTACTTTCGGTACTTCCACTTTACCACTCGTATGAGTTTATGGTAGGGTTACTTTTCCCGATCTACTGCGGCTGCACTATTTACTATTTGCCGGGCGGCTTGCGCGCTTTCACCGATCAACTCGAGCGTGTTCGGCCGACAGTGATGGTCTTAGTACCTTTGGTGATCGAGGAAGCCTACCGCCGGGTACGAGCAAGTTTGGATGATCCCGAAGATCACGAGGCCTTGGCGGCAGCCCTAAAAAATTACTACGGCGGACAACTGACGAGAATCATTGATGGCGGCGCGCCTATCAATAGTGACATCGCCGAGATTTACGACCGCTCCGGCATCAAGCTCCTGCAAGGCTACGGCATCACGGAATGCTCACCAGTAGTTTCCATGAATCCAGACCGCTATTACAAACCACGCAGTATCGGTATGCCGTTGCCCAATATCCGGGTGAAGATTTTTGAGCCCGATAGTGAGGGAGTGGGGGAAGTCATCGTGCGCGGGCTCACAGTCATGCTTGGCTACTATAAAGATGAGCGCAAAACTGATCAAGCCATCATTGACAATTGGTTGCACACGGGTGATTATGGCCGCTTCGATGAAGATGGTTTTCTCTATGTGGTGGGGCGCAAAAAAAACGTTATCATCGGTAAAAACGCCAAGAAAATCTACCCGGAAGAAGTAGAATATCATCTCACCTGCTGCCCGGAAATTCGTGAGGCGATGGTTTACGGTCAGGCAGTAGATGATGATACCAAAGTCGCGGCTTTACTGGTGATTGACGAGGATAATTTCCGCCGTTACCACAGCGAACTCGGCTCTAAGCCGACACCTGAACAAATCCAAAAAGTGATGGCGGGAGTAATTGAAGCTGTCAACCAGGCGAATGTCAAATACAAGCGCATCTATAATTGGCAGATTGTCACCGCCTTACCGCGGACAGCAACAGGTAAAATAAAAAGGAATCAAGTTTGAGCTTGCATTTTGCGCGCAAACGTTATATAATATTAAAAAGTTGTCTGAAAGGGGTTATGTCAGATAATGCAAAAAAAATCTTACTCGTAGAAGATGAAACAGAACTGCGAGAGCTATACAAAATCCTCTTACAAGGGGAGAATTATCAGGTAGATGCTGTCGGTGACGGCAAAGCCGGACTGGAAGCAATGAGTCGCGGCGGCTATGATTTGGTCCTTTTGGATATCATGCTGCCATTCATTGACGGACTAGATGTGCTTGAGCGCAATGCTAAATCGGATATTGCTACCAAGCAGCCCAATAAATCCGTGGTTTTGCTTACCAATTTGGCTCAAGACCAGACCATTGCCAAGGGGCTGGAGTACGGCGTGCGTGGTTACATGATCAAAAGTGACTACAACCCAGAACAGCTATTGGAAGCGGTCGCTGATTTCATCGCCAATCCGGCTTAGGTGCCGTTTACATCCCATCTACCAATGTGGGGACACTGATGCCACTAGCATCTGTGCCGAAGGCCACCGTCAGGACGAGCTGGAAAACGGCCCAGGTGCATGCCAACACTAAAATACCGATAATGGCGGCTAAAATCTGATTACGGGCGTCTTCGACTTTACCCTTATCGCCGCCAGAAGCGATCCAGTGAATGGCGCCCATGATGAGGTGATAAAGAGTTAGTAAAGCCGCTACCATGATAGTGAGCGTAAACACGTTATGCAAAAGCGAGCCAGCACTGGGGTTGATTTTCAGACCGCCGACGCCATTGGGATCGAGATCGTTGAGATTAAAAACCCCCGCCGAAAACAGCGGAATACTTGCCAGTTGACCGTACTTTTTATTCATTTACACTTTCTAACAATAAGTACTATTATATACCCATTTGATCATTTTGTCAAGAGGGGAAACGCATTCCGCTGTCACCAAGATTATCGGAACTGTATCCCATCTAGTAAATACGGATTGGCTGGCGCCGTGGCTTCATCAGCCGTCAGATTAAAACGTTTCACCGTATTCCATAAAAGATATAGTTTGTCAAAGGTGAATGCAACTGCCACCCACATTGTCATCCAAGCGTGATATAATAAGATGTAGATGCAAAAAATTTGGCAAGCAATTGGTGATTTTTTGGTAGGGTTGATCTATCCACCTTTTTGCGTACGTTGCGGGCAAATCGGCACTCTTTTTTGCGATCGCTGCTATACTCATCTCAATTTCATCACCACCAAAAACCTAGTGCCATCACTTTTTCGTGACGAAAAAAACCCGGTGTATCTGGAAAATGTGACAGCCCTGTGCGTCTACGACGCTGTACTGAAAAAAGTTTTACATCAATACAAATACGGCGGCGTGCGCGATCTTTTCCGGTCATTGGCTTACTGGCTTTATGAATTTACATCCTGGGACGCAGACATTATCACTTACATTCCCATTCATAAAAAAAGGAAAGTGGAGCGCGGCTATAATCAAGCCCAACTTCTAGCACAGGAATTGTCGCGCTTGTCCGGCATTCCTTGCGTCAGCCTGCTCGCTCGTCCCGTCTACAAACAAAAGCAAGCCTTAAGCAAAAATAAAGCCGAGCGTCTTGCCAAAACTAAAAACATTTTTGCCGCCCGCGAAAATGACCTCGATCGTCGTCTTAGAGTTCTAATAATTGATGACGTAGTCACTTCTGGCGCTACTCTCAATGAAGCGGCGCGGATTCTGCATGATGCCGGTTTCCAGCACATCCAAGCCTTGGCAGTAGCGCATGGAGATTGATATGTCAGAGATTCAAGACATCAAAGATCGGGTGGTTTTAAGTGAAATTATAGGCCGTCACGTCAAGCTTACTCCGGCTGGCACTTACCTCAAGGGCCTTTGCCCTTTTCACCATGAAAAATCTCCTAGCTTCCACGTCAACGACCAGCTCGGCTTTTATAAGTGTTTTGGTTGCGGTGAGGGAGGGGATGTCTTTAATTTCCTGGAAAAATACGAAGGTATGACTTTCCGCGAAGCACTAGAGTATTTGGCAGAAATGACCGGCGTCCAGCTTGTCAACCGTCAAAGCTCGCCCGAAGACAAACTGCGCGAACGCGTCCTTAAATGCCTAGAGGAAGCCGCTAACTGGTATCAAAAAAACCTCTCTGAGCCGGTAGGTGAGCAAGCCCGAAAATATCTGCAAACGCGCGGTACTAGTAGCACACTGATCAAAGATTTCAAACTCGGTGCCGCTCCTGATGATTGGCAAGCACTCTGTACTTTCTTGCGCCGTCAAAAATTTAGTGATGAAGAAATTGTCGCCGCCGGCCTTGCTAGGAAAAAAGATACTGGCCGGATTTACGATGCTTTCCGTGGTCGGCTGATGTTTCCACTGCGCAACCATCGTGGTCAGGTAGTTGGTTTTTCCGGTCGTCAGCTCGTCACCAATCCCAACGAAGGTAAATACATCAATACCCCAGAAACTATGGTCTATCACAAAGGCAAAATGTTATACGGTCTTTATGAACATGCGGGGCCGATCCGCAAAAATAAGACCATGCTGATCGTGGAGGGCGAGTTTGACATGCTGTCTAGTACTCAGGCTGGAGTGGACTTTGTCTGCGCGATCAAAGGCTCAGCGCTTACGGCCGATCATGCCACACTAATATCCCGGTACACCAATAAAGTTTTGCTCTCGCTTGACAGCGATAATGCCGGCATTAATGCCACCAAAAAAGCCATCAAAGCGCTGCGTCCGCAAGGAGTAGAACTGCGCGTAGTAATGATAGAAGGCGGCAAAGACCCAGATGAGCTTGCCCGGAGTAATCCTGCCTCATGGCGTGAACAGGTCAAAAAAGCAGTGAGTGTTTATGAATTTTTCATTCAAGTCATCACGACCCAAAACGATATTCGTACGATCGACGGCCAAAAACACGTCCTCCAGGAACTCGGGCAAATTTTCCCGCTGATAGACAACCGCCTGGAGTACGAATTCTACCTCAAAAAAGTCGCCTCCATCCTCAATCAAGACCTCGAAGTGGTGCGCGCTGACATCCAGCAATACGGCCAACTCTTGCCAAAAGATCCGCCATCATCTCCTAAGCTCCAGGCTCATCCCCCCAAAAAATCCTCTGGCACTCCCAAGCTCAAGCGTCAGGAGGCCTATGTCTGGTTTCTTTTCTTGCAATGTCTGGCTCGGAGCGAGCAAATTGCCGATGCTAGTACTTACGTCATTCATGCTGACTGGCAGACGCCGTTTTTGCGCCAACTTGCCAGTGCCTATCAGGATTATTATCAAAAAAATCCTCAAGCCACGCTCAAGGGTTTTCATCAATCACTACCAGAGGATTTCCAGGATAAAGTCGCACTTTTGAGCCTTAATCAAAATTTCCTCACGCTGGCGGGCAAAACCAATCTCCAGACAGAATGGCTCAAGCAATCAAAAGCTCATGAACGCCTGGTGGCGACCCAAAAAATTGCCGTACTTGCGGCGGAAATCGCTGCCTTGGATAAAATTGATGACCCCACTCTGGAGCAAGAAAAACACAAAAATGAGCTCCTCCAACAGGTGGTCGAGCTGCGCAGATTTAAACTCTAAAAAATTGCCAGCCAAACTGCCCAAAAGTGTGATATAATATAGCATATGCCAATTTTGAAAAACGCAAAAAAAGCTTTACGTAGTAGTGAACGCAAACGGGTCATCAACCGCCGCGTCAAAACCCAAGTGAAGACTTTCATGGACAAAGTCAAAAAATCTGGTTTGGCCGCTGATGGCAATGCTGCTTATTCCGCTATTGATAAAGCCGTCAAGAAAAACTTGATCCATCACAATAAAGCTGCCAGGCTTAAAGCCCACGTCGCCAAGGCCATCAAAGCCAGCAAGTGAGCCCTGTCCTGCTTGCCTGATACAGCCAGAAAGGTGTGGTATGAACTCTGATACTTTACCAGTGTCTAGTGATAAGATCCGCAACTTTTCTATAATTGCTCATATTGATCACGGCAAGACCACGCTGACCGATCGTCTTTTGGAGCTCACGGGCAACGTCACTCGGGGACAGGCGGAGCGAGTCATGGATTCCAATCCCATCGAAAAGGAGCGCGGCATCACCATTAAATTAGCTCCGGTCAGGCTTAATTACCGCGGCTTTCAGCTCAATTTGATTGATACACCAGGGCATGTAGACTTTAATTACGAGGTTTCCCGGTCTCTGGCAGCCTGCGAAGGCGCGCTCCTCGTGGTGGACGCTACTCAGGGAGTGCAGGCTCAGACTCTTTCAAATTATTACAAAGCCGCCCGGCTCGGCCTCAAAATCATCCCCGTCATTAATAAAATCGATCTACCAGTGGCCGATGTGGAAAAAACCACGCTCGAACTGATGGAAGCCTTTGATTTTGCTCCCGAAGATGTGATCGCTGTCTCGGCCAAATCTGGCGTCGGCGTCGAGAAAATCTTAGACGCCATCATCCGGCAAATCCCGCCACCCTCAAGTAGTCAATACGCCGGAGCGCCGGATGATCCCGCTTGCGGCTCTATCATCACTGCCACTTTTGACCGCCATCGTGGTGCTGTCGCTTATGTCCGCATGTACCAAGGACAAATCCATCATGATGACAAACTCATCTTCTTGGCCAACGGTCAGACCTGCCATCCGCTGGAAATTGGCTGCTTTTCGCCGTCAATGACGCCACTGTCGACACTAAGCGCCGGTGAGGTCGGCTATATTTGTACTGGTCTCAAAGACATCCGTCAGCTAGCCATCGGCGATAGTTTTACCACTTTTCCCGCTGATCCCGCCGTCCAGCCACTGCCGGGATTTAAAAAAGTCCAGCCAGTAGTCTTCATGGAAGTTTATCCTATTGATGCCGATCTTTTCCCGTCGCTCCAGGATGCCGTCATTAAACTTTCTTATCACGATGCCGCCCTCACTTATTCCACCACTCATTCCAACGCTTTGGGATCGGGGATCAAAGTGGGTTTTTTGGGAATTTTACATGCTGAGATCGTCCTTGAGCGCCTTAGTCAAGAATTTAATCTCGATCTGATCGCTACCGCGCCCACCGTGGATTATAAAGTAACTCTCACCACGGGTGAGCAGTTGCACGTCTTCACGCCTTCGGATCTACCGGATCCGTCGCAAATCGCCCAGATCGAAGAACCGATCGTCCGCCTCGAAATTTTCACGCCTGAGCTTTACGGCAGCGACATTATCCAATTTGTCCGTTCTCGGCGCGGCGAGCTGACCAGTAGCGAGTTTACCGCTGGCAACCTCAAAATTATTTTTAAGCTCCCCCTAAGCGAACTCATCACCGATTTTCACGATCAGCTCAAATCATTAAGTTCTGGTTTTGCTTCTCTTGAGTACGAACAAATTGGTTACCGGGCAGTAGACGCTGTCAAAGTCAGTATCCTTTTGGCCGGTGAGCCAGTGGAAGCCCTCAGTTTTATTGCCCTCGAGTCACAAGCAGAAGCCAAAGGTCGAGCAATGGTGGAAAAACTCAAAAAAGTTGTCCCGCGCCAGATGTTTGAAATCCCCATCCAAGCCGCCATCGGGGCCAAAGTTATCGCTCGCGAGACAATCAAAGCCTACCGCAAAGACGTGACAGCTAAACTTTACGGCGGCGACGTCACTAGGCGTCAAAAACTCCTCAAAAAGCAAGCTCGCGGCAAAAAACGGATGAAGCAATTTGGCAAAGTCAATCTCGATCAGGATGTATTTTTAAGCCTTTTGCGCCAAAACACGAATGAGTAGATGATATAATAGTACCATGCAAGATAAAGATGGACGCCAACTTGATCAAAAAACTATTGCCGCTAAAGTGAGCCGCCGGTTGCAGGCGTATTGGCTAGAATTTGTCACTGGTTTTTTATGGTGGTTCGTCGGTCATATCCCGTTTCACACCGTCCGCAAACTTTTTTACCGTCTTTCTGGCATACGTATCGGCCGTCATTCCACCATTCATATGCGCGCGCGCATTTTTGATCCCCGTTTTATCACTATCGGCGATGACACGATTATTGGCGAACGCGCGACGCTTGATGGTCGCCGTCAACTGCCGGGCTCTGACAGCTATCTGTGCATCGGCAATCATGTGGATATTGCCTCGGAAGTGATGATTTGGAATAGTGAACATGATCTAAAAAGCCCTACTTGGGCGGCTCGTGAAGAGCCGGTAATCATTGATGATTATGTTTTTATCGGCCCGCGCGCCATCATCTTGCCGGGGGTCAGGCTGGGGCGGGGGAGTGTGGTCGCCGCGGGGGCGGTGGTCACCAAAGACGTGCCAGCCATGACCATTGTCGCTGGCGTCCCCGCCAAAAAAATCGGCGAACGTCAGGGAGCGCTTGATTATCAGCTCGGCCGGTATCGGCTGTGGCAATAGTCATTCCCAATCAGTGACAGATTGGCAGGAATTTGGAATGGGAGAGCCAGCAAAATTGCGTCCCCTCATTTCCCTTTCTTGTGTTATAATAGCGACAGCACAAGTACAAATTATTGCTGAAGGGAGACGTGAAGAGTTAACAGAAGAAAAATGAACCGCACCAACACGAAATTACGATGGATGGCAATCGAAAGCGGAAAGAAGCGAGTGACGTATTCTGGCTTAAGTATAGGTTTTCGATTGAGGAAGCTGTTATAGCGACTCCTGAGATAATTTGTGCTTGTGCGGGTCGGAGAGTCGCTCGTTTCTTTGCGTCAGCATACCTTTTGCAGCTAGAAAGCACGTATGAACGGGAAAATAGTGCCGGTGTTTTTGGCGGCAGTTTTACTTCTCCCCTTATGGAGGGGAGATAGGCATACCACAGGTACAGCCAGAGGGGAGGTGCAAGCAGCCAGTAGTGCCACCACCAAAAAACTCAAAGACGTGGCGCTTGGTGAGGTTATCCAAATTGGTGTTACTAAGTACGTCAAGATCGCTGCCAATAGCTATCAGGCGGTAAAGCCGTATACCTGTGCTGACCCAGTACTCACTTATGCCGGTGCTAGCAAAAGTTTCACTTATACGGGGAACTATCAGACATTTACGGCATATGCTGGGTGCCAGTACCAGGTGGAGCTGTGGGGTGCACAGGGCAATGACAACGGTTCAGTACTTGGCGGCAGAGGCAGTTACACTGCCGGATTATTTACGCCAGACGGCACAAGCTCACTTTACGTTTATGTCGGCCAACATCAACAGTCAGTGCTAGCAGCTTCCTTTAATTGCGGTTCTACCGGCCCCTTAAATCACGGCGGCGATGCTGTTGGCTACGGGGGCGGCGGTGCTACAGATATTCGCACCGTAAGCGGAACTTGGGATAATGAAAACTCACTGCGTTCCCGGATCATTGTCGCCGCCGGCGGTGGTGGCAGTAAAATCTGGGGCGGTTGTAATTCAGTCGGATCTCAAGAAGGGATTTTTGCTGGCGGTATTAGCGGCTATACTGGTCCAGGCTCTGGTTACGCACCCAATGCTTGCGTCGCCGGGACTGGCGGTACTCAAGTGGCTGGTGGCAGTGCCTCTACGTGTACTGGTAATGGTGGCACCAGAGCGAGTGCGGGCAGCTTTGGTAAAGGCGGCAATCCTGGCAGTACATATAGCGCCGGTGGTGGCGGCGGCTGGTATGGTGGGGGCGGCGGCACTGCTAGTCACTGTTATATTGCCTGCGGCGGTTCTGGTTCCTCTTACATCTCCGGCCACACTGGCTGCGTCGGCGTCACTTCACTAAGCGACACTACTCCCAAATCCGGCTGCACCACCGGTACGACTAATAATGCCTGTTCGCTTAGCCCTACTGGTCTGAGCTTCACTGACACCGTGATGATTGACGGTGCTGGTTATTCCTGGACAAATGTAAAAGGATCACTTCAACAAATGCCCAATCCTGCCGGCGGTTACTACGCGAGCGGCGTGGGTCATACCGGCAATGGTGCCGCCCGTATCACCCGCCTTAATTAATCACTTACCACTCTTTCTACCTTTTAGATGTGCTCACGCCCGCGAAAGCGGGCGCGGGTTTTTTAATCTCGTATTTTGTACACAAAACATACCCATTTAACCCCTTGCAATGTGCACCACACGATGATAAAATAAAAACGAGAAAGAAAGAATTTTTATGCTCAACAACCGCAAACTGATTTACTTCATCTTAGTACTCGCCATTGCCATCGTGAGCGCCGGCATCGGCGCCTGGTTCGGCTACGGCCAAAAAGTAAGCACCGGCACCAAACTGCTAACTGCCAATCATGTTGCTCCCGCAGACTCATCACTTGCCGAAAGTCAAGAATACGAATCGCTGCTGGCCGATATCGAGGCTGGTAACTTTGCACAAACCGAGGCAGCTCCAACGACACCGGCCTCAATTGCTCCTGTCATGTCTGGCAGCGTCGAGCCGTCAGGCACAGTTCCCAAAACCGTCTCCATCCCCACGCTGGGAGAAGCCAACGCCATCAGCTACACGAGCAGGGATCTCGGTGGCGGCAACTGGGAGAGTCACTTTTACATCTATACGGTGGATTTTGGCGGCGATGTCTTTAACTTTTTGGATCTGTCGCTTCCCGTCCATGCTGCCGCTTACGTGGGCGCCGTGCCAGGATTTAGTGACCACACCATGGTTTTCAGCTCTTCAGATGACGCTGGTATGCCGATCATTTATGCTGTCGACCTGGCAGAAAATCCGGATCAATACGTCACTTTCGCCAGCGTCGCCGATCAGAAGGCCTTTTGTCAGTTGGTGCCTAACTGCGATCTTGGTTCCTCGATTTTTGCGCTGCAAAAAGTAAACGGCCGGCTCGCTTTTAACACCGGCGTAGATTGCTACGCTAATTCCTGTCCTACTTATTATATCGATTTGTTTAAAGGCGGTCACCTGGAAAACGCTACCAGTCAACCAGCAAACGCACCATTAGCTTATCCCAATAGCCTTTCTGCCAGTGACGGTTTCAGCGTCCAGCGGGAGGGCGGCAGCTTATATTTAACCGATCCTTCTGGTAAATCAAGCGAAGTTCTAAGCGGTGTCATTAGTTACTTTTTCTGGCGCAATCACATTTTTTACCTGCTCAATAACGACCGCACCAACGTCTACCGTTTTGATATCCGCTCTGGCAAGTCGGACTCAATCTATACAGTCACTGGCGGCCGCTTGCTTGGTCTGTCCACCATGGGTCAAAATAAAATCTTGCTCACCTTCCAACCCGATGGCTCCAATCAGTGGCAGTCCCGGATCATTGATCATGATGGTCAAGCGGCGAGCTTCACCTATTACCAAGCTGGCGCAGCTGTACCCGTAGATTTCAGCGACACTCACAGTATTACGGTGCAGTACTTTGAGTAGTCACTAGCAAAATTGCAGAGTGCATCAACGCTCACAAAAATGTCAGCGCAAAAATTAGCAGTCTCATGTCTACTCTGCTAATGATTTTAATGGTGTTAAAAAATACTGAAACACAAAGCAAAATTCATTTATTGTACACAATAAATACTCAATTTAATCTTCCACCACGTATGCCACCAGCTCATCACCAGCTTGGAAGTCGAGCTTTTTTTGCCGGAAAGTGATACCACCCTCAGTTGGCGCTTTAAAATGATCCACTTCGAGTTTACCGTGCATCATTGACGAGACAATGGGATCGGCGATGATCTGTCCGTCACGCTTGAGATGGTATTTATCATTTTTCTTGAGTTCACCACTGGTCACTTTCACGCCCGCAATCCGCAAGCCTTTCATCTCAAAAATTTCTTGGATCGTAGCCGTGCCCGTCACTACCTCATCAATGGTTGGCTCCAAAAGCTTGAGCATCTTTTTTTGGATGTATTCAATCAACTCATAAATAATGTCATATGATTTAATCTTGACACCATGCGCTTTGGCCACTTGGGTGATATGTGGACTGACTTTCACTTGGAAACTTAAAATCTTTGCCCCGGCAGTGTGTGCTAATTCTACATCTGTATCCGTCACTTCGCCCACACCTTGGCTAATGATCTCGACACTGTCCGGATCGCAGTTGGCAGCAATTGCCTCCAGCGTTCCCTGGGTGTCAGCTTTGAGGATAAATTTGAGCTTGTTGCTATCGCCTAAAACAGAAAAATCAATTCCGGCATAAGGATCATTACTGACACTTTGCTTCTCCACTGCTGGGCTGTGGTCTTGAGGATGGCACGTGACGATCGAACCGACGGCAGGCACATCTTTGAAACCAATTATTTGTCCCGGCTCACCAGGAAGAAGTTGCTGTACCGGTTTACCAAAATCATTGAGGATGTTTTTGACTTTACCACTCGTCTCTGCCGTGTAAATATCATCACGCACTTTGAGCGTGCCCGACTGGACGATAATATTAGCGACCGCTCCCCGGCGTGGATCTTTGGCCGACTCAATCACTACAGCCTGGAAGTCATCATTTGGATCGGCTTGCAGCTCTAGCAAATCAGCCGTAATGACCAAAGTTTCCAATAGCTTGTCAATTCCTTTGCCGGTTTTGGCGGATATTTCTACTGCTTCGGTGTCGCCGCCAAAATCAGTCACCACTACATCATGCTCGGCCAGCTGTGACTTGACGTTGATCACATTAATGTCTGGTAAATCAATTTTATTGATGGCTACCACCACCGGTACACCAGCCGTTTTGATGTGACGGATAGACTCGATGGTTTGCGGTTTGACGCCATCATTAGCGGCCACTACTAGTACTACAATATCCGTGATCGCTGCACCTCGCTCCCGCATCGCGCTAAAAGCAGCGTGGCCTGGTGTATCAATAAAAGTCAGCTGAGCATCGCCCACCTTTACCTGGTAAGCGCCGATATGCTGAGTGATCCCCCCTTGTTCTTTGGCCGTGAGCCGCGAGCGGCGCAAGAAGTCCAAAAGCGTCGTCTTACCGTGGTCTACATGGCCCATGATGGTGATGACTGGGGATCTTTTGCTCATGCTTTCTTTGCTAAAGGATTCGGGGTCAGAAGCGACGGCGAATTCTGATAATCAGTTTCTACTTGCTTGGTCGCGCGCTCAATGATTGCTTGCTTGTCTTCGGCTGAAAGCACTTCATTATCCTGCAAGCGGTTTTGGAAACGCACGATGTCGTTACTATTGGTCAGCTTAAGGTTGACGAGCTCTTCGCGGACTTGCGGGCTTAGTCCAAAACTATCAATTTCATATTCCTCGCTACCGCTCACTTGCTTGGCCACGTCGCCAGCTTCATCCACGATCGTGATCGACATGCCCAAAAGTTTGCCGGCTAAACGCACGTTTTGCCCACTGCGACCGATCGCGAGAGAAATTTGATCCGCCGGTGCTTTTACCGTGGCGGTATTAGTCTTGGCATCATAGTTGATGGTTAAGTTTTCGGCTGGCGCCAAAGCCGCAGCAATTAGCTGTGTCTTATCATCATAAAAGGGGATAATGTCAATTTTTTCGTTATTTAGTTCCTTGATGATTTCTTGTACTCGGACACCACGCTGGCCGACACAAGAACCTACCGGATCTACGCCTTGAGGCTGGTTGCTGGAGACCGCCAACTTGGTGCGGATACCCGCTTCCCGGGCGATCATACGGATCTGGACGGCCCCACTGGCAATTTCTGGGACTTCTCGCTCAAATAGTAACTCTACCAAGCGGGCATCGGCCCTGGAGACGATAATCGTCCGGTGACCAGCCACCTCACCAATCTCCTTGATGAGTACGGCCAGCCGAGCGTTACTCTTGTAAAACTCACCGCGCATCTGCTCGCGTGGCGGCATCGCAGCATAACCACGTCCCACATCCATCCAGACCACACCCCGCTCCATCCGGACTACTTGCGCCGTAATCATCTGACCGATTTGATTTTGGTATTCACCAATGATCTGGTCACGCTCGGCATCACGCATCCGGGCAATAATAATTTGCTTAGCCAACTGTGCTGCAATCCGCCCAAAACCAGACGGCGTAACGTCTTCGGCTTGCGTCTCATCATAGCTTTCGTCTTCGGGATCATCAGGATGAAGCCGTGGCGCACGGAAAACATACATCTCGCCAGTAAGCCGGTCCACTTGACCCCAATAATAAAAAGCGGGATCTAGAGGGATGTCATTTTCTCCGCCTGCCTGCTTGCGGTAAGCACCGACAAGGCCCGCTTCAATCGCCAGATAAACTTGCTCTGGATCAATTTTGCGTTCGGCAGACACCTGGGCGATGGCCGCGGCAAATTCTGTTCTCTGGGATTTTTTTGCTTTTAGATCGTTTTTTCTTGCCATGTTATCCTTGCTTGCTTACTAAAAATCGGCAACTGGGAGGATGCCGAGCTTGGCTAAGGTCAATAACTACATTATATCACAAAAACTGCTTCTTGTCAAGGGCTAATTTTGGTGTATAATTGGGGAACTTATGAAAAAATGGAGTGTGATCGCAGTTTTAATTTTGAGCCTGTTTGCGGGACGGCCAGCACATGCTGCCCCTTACGAAAGTTGGAAGAGTTCCAAAATGTGCACAGGCGCTAAAGACACGCTTTCTGAAGACGTTGCCACTATCGCTGGTATCGTTTGCCTGATCGCCAATGCCTTAAATGCCGTCCTGACGCTGTTTTCCTTCGTCGGCTTCCTCATGTTTGTGTATGCCAGTTTTATGCTCATGATCTCTGGCGGTAATCCCAGCGGCTTTGAAACAGCGAAAAATACCTTTACTTACGCAATTTTTGGCTTCGTGCTGGCTTTATCATCATTTGTGATCATCAATCTTATTTCTTATTACACTGGCCTCAATAGCTTCTTTGTCATCAAATTCTTGCCCAATACTATTTCTGGCAGCGCCAGCAGTGGCGGTACAGGCGGTAGCGGTACGGGAGGTACAAGCGGGCCATAATATGCGCATTGATAAATTCTTACCGGCAAAACGTTGGCAAACTGTTATCATTGGGGTCAGTTTGGTTTTTGGCTGCATGATGTCGCTGCAAAATTTGCACCTAGACCTAGTTTCTGACGTCTGGAGTGCGCAGTATCAGGATGTTTATAGTCAAGTGATGAGTATTTTCCAGTCACGAGGTGAGACCATCCCTACTAATGTCGCCGCCGACATCATCGAGCGTTCTGGCGGTGATCAAAATCAAGCTATAGCTACTCTGGAAAAGTATCTCAACGTCTACAAAGCTTTGCAAGCGCGTAATCCTGATGTCTCTTCTCTAGTCATCAGTTTGATCGCCAAACAGTACCCAGATAATTACTCACAGGCCAGCACAGCTTTGTCGCAGACGGTCTCGACAGCTAAGCAGATCCAGGACTACCAAAATATAAATACTATTGCGGCGCAAATTGTGGCCGCTTTAGGGATTAATAATAGTTTCACGCAGACACTCTCAGACGCTTATGACGTCGTCAATAATGCCAGTAATATGGGCCAGCAGATGAACGTCAACAATATCGCCGCTCAAATTTTGTCTGCGCTCGATCTTACCGGAGAACTATCCTCGGGTTTTGGCAGCCAGGCTGATTTGCAAAATACGCTTCAAAGCATGACTAGATCGTCCCTCTTGCAAAGTCAAGACGCTAAGGATGTCCTCGGTGCCTTAGACATTTTCACGCCGGGTAATTTCTCGTCTGATGCCGGCAGCGTGAGTAAAATTGCCAGTGATCTTTTAGGCGGAAAACTTTCAGACACGGTCAAAAGTGTGGTAGATAAAGAAATTGCCGAAAGTTTGGGCGCGCTTAATCTAGGTAGTTTGTCTGGTCTTAGCGAAGGTAAAGGGAATTTTTCTGGCATTCTTGAGCAGGTGACATCTAAAACTGCCGGTGAAGCTGGCAAATACAAGGATGTCTACGAAACCGTCACCAAAGGTATGAGCACTCAGGACATCGTCAAAATGGGCACCGACAAAATCAAAGACAGTATCTTAGATAATTCTACCCTCGACCAGGAAAAAGCCGCTCAGGAAACCAAAAAAGAACTTGACCAAGAGGCAAAAAAAGCCGTAGACGAGGAAAAAAAACTACAGGATGAAGGATTGATTGATCCGTCGAGCGTACCAAGCAGTAGCCCTTCGCCTTCTTCAACTCCCGATCCTTCAGCCAGTCCTTCACCATCACCTTCCGCAAGTCCTTCTCCTGGTGCCAGCCCGTCGCCAGGGGCGAGCCCGAGTCCCTCTCCGTCTGCTAGTCCGTCACCGAGCGCTTCGCCGTCGCCGTCAGCGTCACCGAAAGCAACTGAATACATCAGAAGTGGTGCACAGGGATCCTTTATCACCGCTATCATAGATAAACTCAGAATGAGCGGCACGGCCGAAAATATTAAGGAAGGTTTTGCTGCTAAAATGATCGCCAAGAATTTATCGCTGGAGGGATATGAAGCCTATCATATCAAAACTGTCAGCCGTTTGCAGCCCTATATGAATTTTTCTCATCGCCGTAACAATGTAGATTTTAGCCAAGCCAAAGTACCCCTCATGCGCAATAGTAACTACAAACCTGAACGGCTTAATTCTGCCGAAAATTATTACGGCTATAATGCCCGGGTAGGAGTGAATGACACTGATATCCTTACTGAGTCAGCCTGGGTCGCCAAAATGTCGCAGCCTGTCAAATGCAGCCTCAAAGCCGCCAATCTTGCCTATATCGTGCGCACTTGCGACATTCTTCATGAAGACACATGCGAAGGTCTATACCTGACCGCTGATGGCAGTGAAACCATCAAAGATACTAAGATCAAAGTCCATGATTTGGCTCTTGCGGTGACAGCCATTCTCATCACTGATGGCAGCCAACGTGACGAGTTAATCAATGCGGTGGCGCTCGCTTTGGCGACGGGCAAAGGCGATCTTAGCGGCATCATGGGACAAGTAACCAATATTATTAATAGTATTGGCGGTGAGAATTCAGATGTACTGTCGCGTTTGCTGGCTATGGCTTCAGATAAAGTCATGGAACCTATCTATGATAACCGGATTCCTTTTTGTGAGACACTTTATAATACTCCAGCCACAGCGGCTACGGATGAGACGGGCTTACTGCTAGAAATGGCCAAAGGCAACATCCAAGCGGAGGATATGGGCAAAATTTATCTGCGCTGGGCGATGGAAAAATTGGACTTTTACCTGGCACGTGAATACCGCACTGCATACCTAGTGCAAACTACAAGAATCTGCCCGGTACGTCGGCAATTTATCTGCTCTAAATCCTCACCCGTATATAAGTATGCACCAGCACCCACAGGCACCTGCTTAGTACAACTCCCCTGTATACCTGGTATCACCCCAGATCAGGTGCGTGTATATCCATTCAAAATCCCAGATCTTTTCACCAATAAGAATTTTTGCAAAACGTCTGATCTAGAATATCCTGGGCTCTTGAATGACGTCAAATGTGAGCCCTCTGAGCAATTCCAATATGCAGACATGATACAAGAATATCACGATCCGGCACTTTTACAAAAAAATTTCCTCATGAATATGGAGCAGATCCGCGCTGAACGTGAAGAGTTTTTAGCAAAACGCAAAACTCGCGCCCAGCACTCTGCCGAAGCCTGTACGGCCAATAGTGCTACCACTCTTGCCAAAATGCAAGAGGCCGACTTAACATGCACCGACAAAAATGTGCTTAGCGGTGATCTGATTGACTGTGAAAACTGCAATGGCGAAGCCAGACGAGTCAAAGCGGCTCTAGTGAAAGTCATCAACGGTGCCATCAAACATGGCGAACTTTACAAAATCGAAAATCCCAACGGCAACTCGCCGGGTACTGATGATGTCAGCGGCGGGCTTAGTAGTTCCGCCATTACCACTTCTGCCGTGAATCCGCTCGAACCAGCTATCACTGATGTCAACTATTTTAATGATTTCTGCTTATGTCGGGAAAAAATGTTCCTTTGGGTCCCGTGGTTTGCCTACGCTAAACTTGATTACTTTGTCGTCGAGCCGATCAGTGATGAGGTGGAAAGTATTGAGGAGCACATTGTCTCGCCGTTTTTCCGCACTAGTCAATACCAGCAATTCCTCAAAAATGACAGCCGTCAAAATCGTAAAATCCAAGTCACTGGCGCCAAGAGTAACCTGAGTGACATCCCGATTTGGCTGCCTGCTGGCGGGCCGATCAGTAATGTCTTTTTGCAGCAGCAAGTTTTATACAATCAAGATCAAGACATTTATAAGAACTTTAAAAAATGCGTTTCCGCCGCCTCATATTTTGAGTCACAGTGCATGGGTGCGGATAGCGGCAAAGAGGATGAGGCTTTTGACGAGGCTAAAAGTCAGTGCATATTGCGTGCGGAAGCTGGCTGTACTCGTGGCTGTGGCGAGAACGGAGTGATTTCGCTTACCTATGGTAGCGAGGACGGTAAGACTATTATTGACTGTGAATGCGGCAATACTGGCGGTGAAGACAGTAGCGGGCCAAGAAATTATCATTATGAATGTGAAAATTCCACCGATACTGAATGGGATGACGTCTAAATGGCGCCAACTTCAATCTTGGCGCTGCTGGCTGCCATACCTGGTTTTGGCACTAGCGATGGCGATCGCCATCGCCCTCAAAAAGGATTATTACATTGATGAAATTTACAGCTATGGTCTCGCCAATAGTCTGACGCCGCAAATAGATATTAGCAATCCTGGTATTTTCCGGCCGGCTTGGTCAGTGTTTCGCCCGTACGTGACCGCTTCCTGGTGGCACGTGCTTGATTTACCTTCTGTGTGGCAAAATCAGGCCGCTGATGTCCATCCTCCATTTTACTATTTGTTGCTGCATGTGGTTTCCTCACTTGCGCCAGGTATTTTCTCGCGTGGCTTTGCGGGCTTGATTAATATCATTTCTGCTCTAGTGTGCCTTTATTTTGTGGGGAGTATCTTGCGTCGTCTGGAAGTCAGCCCAGCTGCTCGGCATTGGATCAGCCTGTGTCTCTCGCTCCATCCAGCCATCATTGGCGCTGGTAGCTTTTTGCGGATGTACTTGTTGCTGTCAGCACTCCTTTTGGCCATTACTGATCAAACGCTTGCCCTCATCCAAAATCCTGTGTCAATCAAATCCTGGTATCGCACTCCGCTTACGTGGCTTGTCACCGCCGCTTGCCTTACCCATTACTATGCATACGTCTATCTGATTGGACTTGTCGGTGCCGCTCTCATTTTGTTTTGGCGGCGTGGTCAAAAACAAGCCTGTCGCCATTTGTTGGCTTGTGCCGTTGCTGGCGTCGCCAGCGCCTTAATACTATTCCCGTATGCGCTGCGCCATGTATTTTTTGCTGACCGCGGGACTCAGTCATGGAGCAACTTTTTGCAGCTGTCTGCCTTTCGCGCGCGTTTAGATCTTTATACGAATTTGCTCAATAGACAGCTTTTTGGCGGTTTTGGCTGGTTGCTTATTGGTATGATCGGTATTGCTTTGGCGGTTTATCTTTGGCAAGGAAGACGCCGGCTCCAAG
The DNA here is from genome assembly GCA_045541795.1 of Patescibacteria group bacterium. Lineage (GTDB taxonomy): Bacteria > Patescibacteriota > Microgenomatia > UBA1400 > PJMF01 > RGIG2560. The sequence goes on from JAZQJV010000018.1 coordinate 163,341, forward strand.
CGAGTGTAAATAAACTTGGTCTTTGGCTGGTGGTGACGGCGCCAGCGTGTGCTTACCTGATTCTTGTTGGTATTTCTTCAGTCTTTACTGTGGACCGGTACATGCAGCCGCTGTATTTCCCCGTTATCACCATTGTGTACGGCAGTTTGGCACTACTAATTTGGCGCCATGCGCCTTCTCGTTGGCGATCAGGACTATTAATAGCAGTACTCAGCGTGTGTACTGTTTTTTCTTGGCGCGTACAAGAATGGCCCTATCTTTATTGGGAGAGAGAGCAAGAAATTGCCAGAGCACGCGCTCACGAGGGCTTAGATTGCCTCTTCCTGTATCAAGATCGTTGGACCGCTCTTTACTATTTTGAGGAATTGCGTCATTACCGTTCTGTCACCTTTATCCCTGTAGAGGCCAATGACCGCATCCGTTATTATATGGAAGTCATCAAGCACGCCCATATAGATGAATTAGTAGTCGCTTTTGGTTTGGGTGATGACGATCCTCGTGAACCAGAAGCAGTTCTTAATAAATTCCTTGATATATCGGGATTTTTAGAGTACAAGCAAACAATTTGGCAGCATAGCCCCAAATCAGCAAGTTATCTAGTGGGCAGTAAAGTCGACTGATTATTTTAGCCGCCACACTTGTAGTGTTGGCGCATCTGCCTGTGGTCGCTCATACTCCTGTACCAATGCGACGGGCTTGATGTCCTCATCCAAATCCAGCCGGTGCGAATTAGCGACCAGTAAGACCTCGTCATATTCATCCCAGTTTGGCTGGGGAGAAAGTTTATCAAAATTGTGTATCGGCGGCGCACCCAAACCTAGGACTTTGATGTTGTCACGCACACTACTTTTCCATAAATATATCTGCAAACCGTCGGGTAATGTCCCCACAAAACCTTCAGTAAGAACCAACAGCTTCTTACTCGCCGCCAACTCTTGTAAATATTCGGCCGTTTGCTTGATCCCATGTCCGGAAGACCAGTCCCAAAATAATTGCTGTCTGTCGGCTGGCAGTAGCGGCAGTTTAAATGGATTGGTATGAATCCGCCAGCTCCAATAATGGCCAGTAACTAATACAATTAAAATTAACGCGAGTTTAAAATTTATCAATTCAATCCGACGAATCAGGGATAAGCACACCACAAAGCTGACGATAATAAACGGTACCACCGGTAGAAAATAACGCGGGTAGACGACTTTACCCAGCATGATGATAGGCAAAGCATAGGCGAATCCTGAGATTAAAATCAAAAGCGGTAACGCTGTCCGTGAACGCCGGCGACAAACATAAATCAAAGCCATACACAAAGTAGTGACAGTCATCGTGAGTCCAGTATAATTTGTAATTACGCGGGCAAAGTTGAGCACATTGTAAGTTAAAATCGCAAACGGTTGACGCAAAAAGTCACCCACGCTATATAAAAAGTCACCACCGCGACTAAATAGCATCGGGAATGCGGGGCTGATTTTTAAGACAGCAAAAATTATCACTCCGATCGCACTAATGACAAAAAGTGGCATTAACTGCGAGGCAAGCGAGCGCCAAAAACTTTCTCGGTTTTGTTTGTTTTTTATCTTTGACCACTGCGCGTGGTAAAACGGCACAGTGGCTAAAACTGGCGCCAACAAAAGACAGGAAAACTTTGTCCACATCGCCAGTCCCCACGAGGTGCCAGCAGCCAGCGTCCACCAGTACCAACTGTTTTTGTCCTTGTCTCGGCTCAAATATGCGCCAGTCGCTTGATAAGTAAGGATGAACGTGAGACTGATGAAAAAAGACACGGCGCTGTCCATCAGTGCCAAACGATTAGTCAGCATTAATCCAGGCGAGAAAATTACCAGCAACCCTGCTAAAAGTTGATAACGCCTTTTATGGACGAAAACTTTGACCATATAAATCGTCACGAGCAATTGACCCAGACCAAAAAGAATCGCCGCCACCCGTCCTGCCACCAGCGGATCGGCAAAAATTTTGATCAAAGGTATCGCCGTCCAAATGACCAGCGGCGTTTTACCATCATTGAGAGCAAAAAAACTATACTGCTGCCAATCAGAAATAGCCAGCTGCGACCAATAAATATAAATTGCTTCATCCACAAAAACAGGGATGGATTGCAGTTTGGCCAGCCGCTGCCAACAAAAGATTACAATGATTATTCCTAAAAGATAATAGTACCAATACCGAGCTAAATGAATGCTAGCCTTGAGCGTTTTTTTCAATTTTGTATACCAATCCCACCACATATCACTTATTATACCCTAGATTTTGCAAAATTTCCCTGCGATTACACTTATAAGTGTGGTAAAATACAACCATGTCAAAAAACGCCAAAAAATTACTTGTTATTGCAGTTTCGTTGTTTGTTTTGGCAGCTGTCTTTTACTGGACGAAAACCCAGCAGCCTGCTCCAGATCGCCTTTCACGACAAACTGCTATCACTCCGCAAACCCGCTATTTATCTACACTTGAAAGTCTCGATACATTTGTGGTCCGCCACACAGCAATTTTTACCTCTCCCGACGAAACTTCTGACGGCACACCGTTTACCATTACCGAAACTGTCCGCCATGAATACTCACTCTCACCCAATCTGCGCGTCGAGACGAGCTTGCCCGCTTCTGTCAGTGCTAGTTTGAGCAGTAATCCTCAAGTGCAATCGCGCGTCGCCCAAATCTCCCAAGCTTACACTGACCAAGAGAATTTTCCACTTTATATCGTCACTGATCATCAAGCACAAACCATCACTTACTACGAAAACTTTGGCGGTGACTGGACGTATTCCACTAAACCCCTTTATCAAGTGGACCGTCAGCATTTTTACGGCGGACTGTGGGAGACCAACCAGACGCCAAAGTTAATCAGTGATGGCGTCTTACAGGCTCGCGATAGTGCCGACACTGGTACTTACAACTTTTATTTCAATGATCAAGATCAGCTCACAATGGTGGAATTCATTGAAGACGGCGACATGATGAGTGAAGAGTATCAGATTTTAGACGAACTTCCTATAGTCACGATCCCAGCCACAGTAATGGAAAGCGCTGTAGAATTCCAGCCGGAAATAATTTTTGAGGACACTAGTGAGTATTTGCCTACAGTCGGTGAGAGTGTCTATGTTCCTGACATGGAGTAGGGCAGACGCTATCGTTTATATCCACCGTTGCAGGTGTCCCACTATTGCGCTGGCGAGCTCGCTATCGAGTAATCCTCTCCGGGCAAAATCCAGACAGTATTCTCGCACTAAGTGATACTGCGATAGCTTGTAATAGCGATCCAGAAGTAAGCGTGCAAACTGCCAGCTCCAGCGTCTATCACGCATGAGTAATGTCCACTCATCTTCTTCATTCCAAGTCAAAAGTTGACTCTCACCGCTCGCTTCCCGATTATAACTAAATGTCATGTTGACTCCTTCATTAATCCGCAGCGTCTCTTCATGATAAGTGGCTACCTCACCATGAGTATTGTAAGCAAAAAGACTAAAAGTCGCTCCCGGATCGCCGCTCGAGAGTGCGAGTCGATATTTTTCATCCCTGGGCTTAGGTAGTAGATACTGATACCCCACCTGCTTGCCGGTGTCTTGATCATAAAAAGGTGCTTTGATACCACCAACTTCCACGCCGTTTGTATTATAGACACCGATTTCACTCTCGCCGATTACATTTACGATTAAGTAACTTTGGTCAGTAAATGATGGCACAAAACGCCTTCGGGAAATAATTTTGCCAGCATATGTCTTTAAGCTTCGCTTGCCATAATAAGGATCATTGATTTGCGCCTCCAAATTATTTATCGCGACACCGCTGCCTACTACAAAGTGCCCCGTTACTTCCTGGATGAATGGCTCATATTTGAGCAGTCCTATAGGCGCGCTTGCATAGAGAAAGTCACTTTTTTCAAAACGGTATTCAAATTTGGGGAAAGACATGTCCCAAGCTTGATAATAGTCATGTAGCCAATTTGACAGTCTCATGATTGCTGCCATATTGAGATAAGTTTTATTGACGTAACCATCTTTTTGCCCCTTAAGCCATTCATTTAAGTGTGGCACATCTAGTTGCTGACTATTAGGAAATTGCAAGTAACCGTACGAGTTGAGCAGCATTACGACACTGGTAAGTAAGCACCCATGACTGCCGATGGTGAGCGTATCTGAGTGACCCAACTTAATGTCGCGCCAGCGTTCATCTGTTTGGAATAATTGAGGCACGTTTAAATTGAGCTGGTAATTATCTGGAGTGTAGGCTACCCAGTGTAAATTAAAGCTTGATGTATCGGGATGCGTCAGCATACTGCTGTCAATCAAAAAACTTGGGTGCGCAAGTGTTGGCTCTAAGTGCACCGTCTTTGACTCAATCACCTGACCGTGAGCGTAATACTCGCGGTGCGCCTCATCCGTAGGGTACATTTTAATCAGTCTGTTATCTGCAAACTCCTGGATCGTGACGATGAAATGTTCTCCTTCAGGCACGGCATACACAGTTAAGCGTTCATGACTGCTGACGGTTTCGAGTCCTTCGGCATCACGATTACCAGTCAGACAATAAAAAGCGGTATCCCGCCTGTCTTCGCCCAAATCTAGCCGACAACGCAAAAAATCTACACTCCCGTCCTCATGAGTGCGCCAGTCGACCTCCCAGCGGTCGCCAAGCTGATAATCCGTCACAGAAAACTCAAACGTGAGCGCATACTCCACTGGCAAACCGATCGACTGACCATCGTAACCATGTATCTGCGATCGCGCCAAATCATTTTCACCAGGCCTTAGATGCAGTGTCCCGGTAGCCAAGGGATTGCGAGTTTTATCGGGCGGCTCTACCCAGACATCTCCAGTCTTACTCCAGTTAGTGTCACTTGCAAAAAAATCCAGCAAAAAAGCTCGTGGTGATTCCTGCGCTCCTGCGGACTGACTCGTGATCAGCAGCCAGACAAGTGCCGCCCACATTACTACTATATTTTGTATCATTTGTTTTAATTTGTTTTGCATATTGGCAAATATACACACAATTCTTTCAAATTCTTTCATCTTTTTACCGCAAAATATGCGGTAATAACCAATTTACCTGCGTTCACCAGCAATATTCATCAGTCAAAATCTATCATAATTTGCTACCACCACCTGCAAAAAATACCAATATAACAGCACATTTTTCTCTTATAATGACTAAAAGTGACGGCGGGAAAAATTTCGACCTTAGTCGAAATTTTTCCCCAAACCCCTCACTAAATTGCCCCGCCAACTTCAAGAATTTGTGCTATAATAACCTCATGATTACAAAATTCATTCGCAATTATATAATTATTGTCCTGGCTTTATTTGTCACTGACTGGCTGATGAATAACATCTCTTTCGGCTATCCCACCGGCAAAAATTTTTCATTTGCTGTTTTTTGGGACGGCTTGCCCGTGCTTTTGGTCACCGCACTCGTGCTCACATTACTTTCATTGATCGCCAAGCCTATTCTCAAAATTCTTTCTGCGCCCATTAATTTTGTCACTCTCGGCCTATTTAATGTCGTTATTGATGTCCTGATTTTTTGGCTGACGGCATATTTGGTGTCTGGCTTTAGCATTGGTGAGCTCTCACTCGGGCAGATTCACCTCGGCGCCTTCTTTTCGTATGCCGCAGTTTCTCTCGTTTTTGGCTTTTTACAGGGGCTTTTGGCTTTGATTTTGTGACATTGCCCATTTTGTACCTTTAAGATAGGGTTGATTTTTGTGGCGGCTTAGATTACAATGAAACTATGGCAATACTTACAGCACAAAATAATAGCGTTACAATTAGTAGCTTGATTGCAAGGGAAATTCTTGACTCGCGTGGCATTCCCACCATCGAATGCTCCCTTACCCTCTCGAACGGAGTGATGGTCGTCACCAGCGTCTCTACTGCCAATCTGACCGGCAATGTGGGCTATCATGAACTTCGTGATCATGATCCCAATCGCATGCTCGGCATGGGCGTCACCAAAGCTGTAGACATCATCAATACTCAAATTGCCGGACGGCTAATCGGCAAAAATCCTATTGACCAAGAAAGCATTGATGCTCTGCTCATTAGTCTTGATTCCTCCAAAAGTCTCGAAAACATCGGCGCTAATACAACTATGGTCGTTTCTCAAGCAGTGCTCAAAGCTGCGGCTTTATCCTACGGCTGGCCGCCATACTATTATATTTTCAAACGTTACGCTCTTTCGAGCGTGCTGGCTGTGCCTACCTGTATTTACGGCCTGATTGATGGCGGAAAACACGGCACTGATAATCTTGATTTCCAAGAATTTCAAGTCATCCCCGCCAATCATCTCAATTTCCAGCGTTCACTGGAAATTGCTGTTTCTCTTTTTAAAGCACTAGGCGATCTGCTCAAATCCAAAGGTGCCATCCGCTCAGTCGGGCCAAATGGCGGTTATACGCCAAATTTGTACAAAAACACTGATGCCTTCGATTTGATGTCTGAAGCCGCCCGTCAAATCAGTCTCATTATCGGCCGTGATATTTTCTTTGGTGCGGATTTCAACGCCGATAGCTTTTATTCTGCTGGCCGCTACAAGATCAAAGACAAAACCGAAGCCTTTAGCGCGAAACAATGGATGGATTATCTCAAAGATCTCAATAAACTTTACGCTCTGTACTCATTCGAGGATCCATTTGCCAGTGCAGATTTGGGCTCTTGGCGTGAATTTACCAATGAATTTGACAAAGCCGCACGCATTGTCTCGGATTCCATGACTCGCACTGATGCCAAGCTGACTGCGGGCGCCATCAAAGAGCGTATCGGCAACACTCTTATCGTCAAGACGGGTCAAGTGCCCACGATCACTGATCTGATCGAGGCCGTCAAAACCGCTCGTCAGGCCAACTGGCAGATCGTCGTCTCTAATCGCGAAGGTGAAACTATGGATGACTTTATCGCTGATTTGGGCGTAGGTTTGGGTGCAGAATTTGTCAAATTTGGCCCGCCTAATCGTGGTGAGCGCATTATCAAGTACAACCGCTTGCTCCAGATCAATAACGAATTGCAGATGATCAATCAGGCAAGTAAATAGTTATGCTCAAAGTTAACAAACACATCATCCAGCCAATGCTCTCCGGTAAAGATTTTACTGATGAGTTTCCGCGTAAACCGTACGGTCGCCCGCCCACTGTCCTCCTGATTCTTGATGGCTGGGGGATTGGCCCCAATAATGCCGGTAATGCAATTTCTTTGGGCAAAACACCCAACATGGATCTTTTTTGGTTATCATTTCCGCATACCCAACTAGCAGCTTCTGGTGAGGCCGTCGGCTTGCCTAAAGGTGAAGACGGTAATAGTGAGACTGGGCACGTCAATATCGGTGCTGGCAATATCGTGTATCAGGATTTACCGCGGGTTAATATGTCGATTAATGATGGCAGTTTCCAGCGTAATACCGCTTTCCTAGGCGCTTTTGAGCACGTCAAAAAAAATAATTCTGCTCTCCACATTATGGGATTAGCCGGCAGCGGCGGAGTGCATGCCAACCTCCAACACATGCTTACCTTAATCGAAATGGCGGCCGCTCACAATGTCCCACACGTGTACTTACATCTTTTTACTGACGGCCGTGATTCACCGCCCTATCAATCACCAGATATTATCCAGACTGTGCTCAATAAATGCCAGCAGGTAGGTAAAGGTGAAATTGTCTCGGTGATGGGTCGTTTTTACGCTATGGATCGTGATTTACGCTGGGATCGGGTAGAAGCTGCATATGACTGCCTTACCTCTGGCATCGGCGAAAAGGCCAACGATCCTTTTGCCGCTATCAATCTCGAACATCAAAAAGGCAATACTGATGAGTTCGTCACTCCTACCAATATTCTTGACAGCGAGGGTAAGCTCATTACCATCACTGACAACGACGCCGTCATTTTCACCAATTACCGTATTGACCGGCCGCGCGAACTCACACGTGCTTTTGTGTTGCAAGAATTTGGTGAGCAGACAGTGAGTTTTGATCCTTATGCTGAAAAGTACGAAAAAACCAATCTTCACCAAAACCAGGTCTCCGTCGCCTTCCCTCGCAAACGCTATCTGCAAAATCTGTATTTCGTCACGATGACGCGTTATGAGGATAACTTGCCAGTGGTAGAAGCATTTCCGCCTCAGCCCGTCAAAATGCCTATTGGTCGCATTTTTGCAGAAAACGGTCTCAAGCAATTACGCGTGAGTGAGACGGAAAAAGAACGTTTTGTCACTTACTACATGAATGGCCAGAAAGAATTCATTTACCCGGGTGAAGATCGCGTAATCCTGCCCTCCAAAGGTGAGCGATCTTATGATCTCGTGCCAGAAATGAGCGCTTTTGAAATCACTGATGAAGTTTGCAGTCGTGTCACTCAGTCAGATTACGATGTGATCGTCATTAATATTGCTAATGGCGACATGGTCGGGCATACCGGCAATCTTCAAGCCGGCATTAAGGCCTGTGAATACGTGGATGAGTGCGTCGGGCGCATTGCCAAAGCAGTTTACCAAAAAGGCGGCAATCTCATCATCACTGCCGATCACGGCAACGTGGAAGAAATGATTGACATGAACACTGGCAACATGGATACCGAGCACTCCACTTTCCCAGTGCCTTTCATCGTGATCTCGCCGCAATTTTTTAATCAATCTCGCACCCTGCCCTCCGGCGTATTGGCCGATATTGCTCCCACTATGCTAGCGCTTATGGGCATTCCTCAACCCGTCTCTATGACCGGTCGCAATCTGCTGCAATAAGTCCAGTGACTACAGCTGAGAAGGTTTCCGGTCACAAGCCACTGCTTACGACTGCATGATCGTAATATCAGTGCTTATATTTTTTTGAGTAAAGCCACGCCTTCTATATTATCCAGCCGAAATTCCCCAGTGTCATTGTCACGCTCGCCGTGCCAGTGACTGAGCAAAACGTGCGCCTCCCAGCCGTCGAGATTTACTTTCCAGCTGGCGCCCGCACCATCTTGGAAATGTTCCAGGCCGTGCGGCTTGAGCTTTGTAAGCACCGCGCCAAAGTTTTCGCTGTCGCCGCAACCGTAAACGTACTGACTACTTTCAGCATTTGTAAGCTCACACTGCGTATTCAACTCGGCCACCAGCGGCGTCACGTCCAAAGTTAACTGCGCACTCGGACTGGCCAAAAGTAATACACCCACCTTGTCGTCTAGCGGAGTTTCACTTTCACTCCAGCGCCACGTCCACGTCTCACCATTCCAATTTACACTTTGCATTTCATTATTGACACTCACGAGCAGATCATAATCACTCACATCTGGGTAAAACCGCAACAGCGATGTCAAATTGCCGTAAAAGTGGACCACTTGCGCCGCCGGCTTATCATTATCTTCGCGCGTCGGGCCAGTATAATAATGCCGGTGCGGATAAAGCTCGGCCAACCACGCGTCCGCATGCAGACTTTTTTGCGACCATGCTACCACGACGGGACTAAGTAAGCATATACTCAAGGCGATCAAAGCGGTGCTCAGTAAAATGCCTATAGTCTGGCGCCGCCACCACAAATACAAAGTTGTTAAGACCCAGATTACTCCTGCTACCACCAAAAACCGCGGCTGTGTCCAGCCAAAAGCACTTATCCGAGTCCCAATCCCCCAAATCACTAAAGCCATTAATGGCACTAAGCTTACAGCCAAAATTTTGGCAAAAGTATCAGCCAAGCTTTTGCTATTTTTGCGCATGCAATCGGTCAATATCAGCCATAGACCAGCGCCAATAGCAAACCACAACGCTAGATGTGTCATCCCGTACTCCGGCCATTGCCGGATCAGAGCCTGCTTGATTAAGTATACATATAAAATCACGTCATACAAAGCCAAAAGCGGCCCGGCCAAATAAATCCCGCAAATCCGCCAAAATTTATTCACGCGCCAGGACTCTAAATCAAAATCTTTCTCCGGCCACACCAAAAGCAGTGCTAAGCTCGGCCAGATCAACTCGCATCCTGTCAGCCACATGAGTGTCCAGTCCCATACGTGCTTCACGTCAAATAATACTTCCAAAAGGCCCAAAGCCAAAAGCACACCGATAAAAACGATGCTGCCAAAAACATACGCCAACGCTGCCTGATGTATAAAATACAGCCCTAGTTTGCCTAGCAGGCGTGGCTTTTTTACAGCCAACAACAAGTGATACCAGGCAGCGCACGCGAGCATTATCAACATACATATCCCGCCTGTCACTACGATTCCTTCCCACCAATCCATGAGGTCTGCCGGCGGGTTTAAATCGCGCAAGTATCTAAGCAGTCCACCGCTGGCACGCTCCAAGATTAGTCCGCCCGTTAGCGCTAGTGTCGTTACCAAGCACGCCGGTGGGATTCTTCCCAAAAACTTCGGCAAACGGCAATTATCCTGTTGCAAGTAAGTCCTCGCAGTCAAGGCCAAAAGCCAGCTCCAAGTTAAAAAGTTCAACCAGATTACCAATGTCTCCACGGCGGGTTCTACCCACTCTGGCTGCGGATAATTTAAGACCTCGGTCAAATAAACAATCGCCAAAATCACACCACTCCAAGCCGCCCACAGCATCACGGTCTCTGGCATCCGCCGGAAAAGTCGCAGCCAAGCCTGCCGCACGCGAGCGGAAAAATCATGAATAAAACCAGCAACTCTATTTGTCATCAGTTAATTATATCACTTATCACTGCCTTTGTGCTGCCCGATACCGGCGAGTTTTTACTTTTCGTCATTTGGGCCACCAAGCAGACATTCATCAATACAAGCAGTCCCTCTCCGCCTACCATTGCCCACACGCCGCCCGAGATCCCCAAGCGCGGCACTAGCAAATAATTAAGGCACAAATTAAAAACCGTCGAGCCTAACAAAAACGGTACGTAACGGGCGACCCCGTCACTGCTTTGCAGCACGGTATTTAGTGGAGCGTTAAAAAAGAACAAAATCACCACCACGCCAAACAGCCGCAAAATCTTGGCCGCTGGAGCGTATGCCTCACCCAAAAGTCCCGTCGTCAAAAAATTGGCGCCCAGCGCCATTCCTCCCGCCACCACAAAGCCCAGCCCACACATCACTGCGACCATTTTCGCAATTTGCAGCCTAGAAAGTCCTCCTTTTTTTGCCGCCAGCGGGAAAAGATTATGGAAAAGCGCCTGCGGGAGCAAGTTAAACGCATCCAAATATCGGTACGCCGCCGAATAAATTCCCAGACTGCTACTCGCCAAAAACCGGTTGATGATCAGCTGATCCGCCCGCGAGTAAATTACGCCCAAACTGTCAATTGCCGCATACGGCCAACTAGACCACCAGTTGATCCGTCCACTCTGCTTGTAATGCTTGAGGCTGCGCCAACAAACCGTCACGGGGAAGTACCACGGTATCATGATCAGCCACGTCAGTAAATAAGCCAGATAAAACTTCCCGCTATCATCCGGTGTGCGGATAAAAAACAAACTCCCAAAAAGCAGCACGTTGCGGACAATCAGCTTGACACCCAGCATAAAACTGCGCTCATGACTCAAGTAATAAGCATCCGCCACCGTCACCAAGGCTTCAATTGCCAGACTGCCCAAAAAAAACGGCCAGACGCCAGCTTGCAGCCAGCCAAAATGCTGCTCAGCCACCATAAAAATCACCGCCGAGCAGACCAGCAGCAGTCCCCGCCAAGCGGTCAGCCGCCCCAATAGTCCCGGCGTTTTGGCGAGGGCTGTTTGTTTGAGGTACCAGTTTTTGACGCCCAAGTCCCCAATCGTCGTCACCAGCTGGATGAGCGTCACAAAAAGCATGATTTGTCCAAATTTTTCCGGCAAGACTGCCCGCGCAATGATCATAAAATACACCGCCGAAAGCAGCTTGCCGCCCACCAAAAGTCCAAAATAAATGAGTGATTTTCCCAGTAGTCGGCGCAACATCAAGCCCTCCGGTACTCAGCCCACAAATCCTCAGGATACACGCCGTCGGCGATCAGCTGCTTGATCGCACCCACCGTAGTCTGCTTATCGGCCGCATACGTCACGCCAAACCAGCGCTCATGAGTCGGTAACATCTGCATCTGCGCGATCCCAGCCTGGATCAAATCATTGACCACATTGGGAGTAAAAAATTCTCGGCTTTCATCGTGGCCGTACTGGGTCAAAAACGCCAGCAGCCCTTCATCTAAGTAGCTAAAAATATCCGGTGTAAAAGCGAAAAGTATCATGGATACCGGCCGATCAGGCGCGATCTCATGATCGACGCCTTGCTTGTCTCGGCTCACGATTTTCCCGTCACACCAGCCGATCTTGGTGTGCTCGTGGATAGACGTCACCAGGCCCGCCTCATTGGTTTTTAGCAATCCGCGCGCCACCCAACCGTTGGCAGAAAGCGTCTTGCTGATCTGGTAGCCGACGACTCCATATCGCTTGCGGCTATCCGCCGGTAAGCTGTCTATCCACTCGGCCGCTTGGAGGAAAGCCCCCCGGCCGTAAAAATCGTCAGCGCTGATCACCGCAAACGGTTCCTGGATCGTTTTTCTGGCCGTCCAGACGGCATGACCAGTACCCCAGGGCTTAGTCCGTCCCGGCGGAGCGCTAAAGCCCTCCGGCAAATCTGTCATTTCTTGATTTAAATATATAAGTTCTGCCTGCGCCTGTGCCCCAGTAGCGGCAAAATGCGCCTGAAAATCAGCGGCAAATTCCTGGCGGATCACAAACACCACGCGCTCAAATCCCGCCTGAAGCGCATCATACACCGAATAATCTATCAGGTACTGTCCGCCCGGCCCCACACAGTCAATTTGCTTGAGCCCGCCATAGCGCGAACCCATCCCTGCTGCCATGATCAAAAGCGTTTTGCGCATATGCGTTATTATACCATACAAAAAGCTGTCTGCATCGGTAAAATTCACCCAGGCAAAAATTGCCTCTTGACAAATGACCCATAATGTGATATAATATAAGATATTATGATAGAAAAAAGAATAAAGAAAAATAATTATTATAGGTTTAGACAAAAACTGCCCACTGCTTGGGGTTTTGCCCGGCCACAATCTGACAGCTAATTTCCAGCGCTCCGTAAACTGGGGATTTTTCCGGGATGATGAGCACGGCTGGCAGTCCTGAGTCTGCTATCATTTTGGCAAATTCCTCCCGCCAGCAAAGCAAGAAACTCCCGCCCGCCACCAAGTCAAATTGCGTCTCCGCCAGCCCCAATTTGTAAGCCAACGCCTGCACATGAGTGAACAATTGCCCCAGACAATAATTGACGATGTGGATGGCTACCTGGTCACCAGCTAGGGCCTGCGTACTGCATACCTTAGCCAAAGCCGCGATCTCATCTTTGCCCGGGACACGGCTATATATGACGTCTTTAAGCTCTGCCAAATTGTCCACTTCAAAATGCCGTAAAACTGGTTTTGTCAGCGTTGTCTCCATGCCGCGCCCATCGAGTGCTCGTGCCACCGCGCGCAAAGTCAGTCTACCGGCGTCAAAGCCGCTGCCTTCGTCACTCAAAAGGTAATCCAGTCCGCCCATGCGCGACCATTGACCCTCACTGCTCACGCCGATACAATTACTGCCCGTCCCGCCGATAATTACCATTGCTGGCCGCTTGCTGGTCCCGGCTGTCAGCGCCGCCACCGCGTCATTAATGATCACGATTTTTTTAATTGGCCACTCACGCAAGGTCTCGCCCAAAACTTGCTCTGCTCGCCGCAGATCCTGCTTGGTATCCAGCCCCGCAGTCGCGATCACCGCTAATTCTATTTCTTCATCCAGTGTCTGCTGGACAAACAACGCTGGTGGCACTTGATCGCTGTCGGTGTTTGTCGCTTCTTTTTGTAAAAGTTGACGCACGCCTTCGCGCGCATTATAGCCGGCCACGCCTACGCTTACCGCTGATACATTGACACTACCACCACTGACAATTTTTTCTATCCTGCCGCTGGCGTCTGCGAGTAAGTATTCCGATCGGCTCGCGCCGCCATCTATAGCAATGATCTTGCCGCTCACGCGCACCTTTCTTGCAGATCTGCCAGTACGATACAATAGCGCCGGTAAGCCTCATACGGCGAATCATAAGCACTAAAGTAAGCGTGCACATCACCGTCAGCAAAGTATTTGGTGCACATATAATAAAAATGATCACTCGTCTGCAAACGACGCCAGTCAGTCAGCAAACGCTCATCTTTTTTGCGCCACACCGCTTTTTCTAAGTCATAAATTTTCCGGAGGGTGTCCCATTGCAAATCATTTGACCGCCACGCGGATAAGTCGCGGTCTTCATCTGCCCACGAGATCGGCTCATCCACATTATAAACTGGTAAAGTTTTCACCCACGCTGCCCAGTCTTTTTTGGTCCGGTATTTTTTGGGCGTCAGTTCATCGCGCGGATTGACGAAATTAATGTGCTCATCATTGCAGCCCAGCTCTACAAACTTTTCAAAAAAAGGAAAGATACCCGTGCTCGCCCACTGATGTTCGCCAAAAGTTTCAAAGTCCATGAAAAGATTAATAATTTCTTCATCGCGGTAGTCATGTAGCCAACGGCAATATTTGTCTGCGGTCAATGGCCACTCACTCCAGCTTTTTTGCGAAAAACGGAAAGCAATATCATCACTTAAAGGAGCATGCTTGAGCAACATCGGCAGTGCTGGGTCGCAATTTGCCCGGTAAACCTGTGTTTTTGGCCGGCCGGCCATTAGCCTGTCCACTCCTTCCACCAAAATCCCGCGGAAACCCAAATTAGCCACCTGCCAGCCGATATAATTACTGTAAATCATTTCGGTATTGCGGAAAACCACCGGTTTGACGTCAAAGAGTTCCCGCAGTAAATCCTTGTGCATTTTTACCTGACGTTTAAATTCCGTCTCTGAGTAAAGCGCTGACAAAGAGTGATAATAGTTTTCGCCCACAATTTCTACTTGACCGCGATGCTGGCTCAAGCGATAAAGCAAATCCAAAACGTCCTGACCCCAAGCTTGACATTGCTCCAAAAATACTCCCGAGCACGAAAACGCAAATTTAAAATCCGGATATTTTTCCACTAGTTTTAAAAGTAAGCCCAGCATCGGCCGGTAGCTTTTTTCGGCCACCTTCAAAAAGACCTCATGATTTTGGTCGCGGCAATCATCACAAAAATAACGATGCCGCTCATCCCCGAGATCCGTCACCGCAAAATTTGTCAACCGGTAAGGCTGATGGAGCAAAAAATAAAAACAAACTTTCGGCATTAACTCGTTTTCCTTTTTTTGGTCGTCACCTTACGTTTACGGGATGTTTTTTTCTTAGCGTCACTGGCCACTTTTTGATATACTTTTTCAATTTTGGCCGCCGACTTTTTCCAGGTGTTTTGGTCTAGGTGCGCCAACTGATCGCTCACTACTTGTTCGCGGTAAGCGTGATCATTGATCAAATGTAACACTTCCGCCGCCATCGCGTCTACGTCCCAAAAATCAAATTTCGGGCTGCCGGTCATCACTTCTACCACTCCAGAATTTTTGGAAGCAATCACCGGCGTGTGTGCCATGGCCGCCTCCGCCGCCGACAGCCCAAAAGGCTCACTTACACTCGGCATCACAAACACATCCGCTCGCCGCAAAATTGCTTGCTGCGCTCCGCCGCGCACAAATCCCGAAAACAGCAAATTGGCAGACAAAGATTTACTGGCGGTGCTCAAAAGTAAATGCTGGTACATGTCGCCCATGCCCGAAACAATAAACAAGATGTCTGGCCGCACCGTCATCAGTTTTTCGGCCAACTGTACGAAGTAATCCGGGCCTTTTTGCATCGTCAGCCGCCCCATGAACACCACTACCGGCCGGCCGGTGGCAAATACTTTCTCGCCGCCGCTCATTTTTTGTAAGAAACGCACCACGCCGTTGTGCACTACGTCGATTTTGCAAGGATCAATCCCGTACTGCTCTACCAACACCCGTTTGGTGTAATAGCTCACGGCTAACACTCTGTCGGCCAGCCGCATTCCGGTCACCTCACACTGTCCGATATAAGTAGCTAAGTCTGCTCCACCACTGCGGTCATATTCGGTAGAATGGATATGAGCAATGAAAGGCTTGCCGAGTTTTTGTTTGATCCGGATCGCCGCTGGCATACTCATCCAGTCGTGGGCATGCACCACATCAAACTCATCAATGTGGGCCAGGGCATAATCAAAAACTTTGGCCGCGTATTCTTCTACTCGGTCTTCCATCCATGATCCCGGGCGCGGGCAAAATTCAGTCTCAGCACTATCGGTATTTTTGCTATTGGCGTAAGCATTAAAAGGCGGGCGAGAATTTGAGTCTTCCGGCAAGAAATCAGCCCAACTACTATTATAACAGTCCACCACATCGATGTTTTCCGGCACATCCTGGGCGATGTAGGGCAGAGTAAACTTTACGCTCACACCATCAGCATGCAGCGCTTGTGCCATCTGCGCACAGGCAGTGCCCAAACCGCCACTATTGTGTGGTGGTAACTCCCAGCCGATCATTAATACTCTTGGTTTTTCTTGCACGGACTTATGTTATCACGAATTGGGATGTCCTGCAAGTAGATATTTTATACTCATAAGGGGTCAGATTTTTATAGGTCCTAAACTTAAAATATTATAGGGTATGCAAATTTAGGCCTATAATATTAAATCAAAATTGACTCTTGACAAATGACCCATAATGTGGTATAATAGGTAATTATGAAAGGTAAACAGGTGATAAAAAACAGTCAAAAATACTCGCGAATGTGGTCGGCGTGGATTTTGGGGGTTGACAATATGTGAATTGATGGTAAAATGCACACCATGGAAGAAAGATATACACCCATCATTACAATTAGCGTCGTGATTGCAGCTTTGTTTGCGACTTTGGTCTTTGTCCGGCTACATCGTACCCCGCTCGCCACCCCAGAGACATATAATGAAGTTTCACCCAGTGCTGAGCTGGCATTAGATTTTAATGCTCACCGTCATTATATCTTTAGTCGTGACGACTGCATCCACTGTCAAAACCTAGAAAGCTACCTTGATAGTCATGAAGGCAGCCGTTCTCGTCTCGACATCGAGATAGCCAATCTCTCTCAAACGGCCACTGCCAACTACTTCTATAATAAAGCCGTGGAATTTAGTGAAGTTTGCGGCCAGGATTCCAGCCAGTTGGGTACACCGTTCCTCTATATCAATGATGAGAGTGTGCCCATGAGTGAACGTTGCATCGCTGGCGATACGCCGATCATGGCTTACTTTGACGGTTTGCTCGCGCCAGAGACAGCCAGTATGCCTGCTGCCGATAATCAATGACTATTAGTGAATTAGCCGTGGTAAGTAGTGAGTAGAAATGGGGTTTTGTGAAAAAAGTGATCTGGGCAGCATTGATTTTAGGTTTGGTCGTAGTTTTTGGCGGATTCTTTGGTCTGGTGTGGTATGTGCAAGCTCTATTTGCTCCCATCAATCCTGCCGACCAGACAGAAATTCACTATGTGGTGGCAAAGGGTAGCTCACTGGGGGCGGTGGCCGCTGATCTGGAAGCTCAAGGCATTGTCAAGAGTGCGGAAGGCTTGCGGCTTTATGCCCGGATTTTCCATGTGGGCGATAGCGTCCAGGCTGGAGAGCATATCTTGCATCGCAGTGATGATGCCGCCGGGATTATCTCGAGCCTAGAAATGCCACCCGCTCAGGTGACGTTTACCATTTTGCCCGGGTGGCGGCGTGAAGAAATCGCTGCTTATCTGAGCACTGCTGGTTTGAGCGAATTTGATGACAAGCAGTTTTTGGCGCTCACTGCCGATCTGGAAGGTCAGCTCATGCCCGAAACCTACAAAATTGCTCCCTTGAGTGATACAGCGACCATCGTGGATGTGCTCCATGGACAATTTGTACACGACATCCTAGAAAACCCCGAGCTGCAGCCACAGTTTGCCGCCTCCAGCTATAGTCAAAATGAAATCATTACTCTCGCCTCCTTGCTCCAGCGCGAGGGCAAATCTCTATCCGAAATGAAAATGATCGCCGGGATCTTGTATTCCCGTCTGGAAGACCATTATCCGCTTCAGCTGTGCGCTAGTGCGCAATACGCCACGGGTCAAGACAGTGAGAGTGGCAAATGGTGGGAACCGCCCACCCTGGCCGATACTCAGTTTGACTCACCATACAATACTTACGTCAACAAGGGGCTGCCACCAGGGCCGATCAGTACTGTCAGCGTGGATGCCGTGCGCGCCGCTCTGGATCCCACGCCGAGTGACTATTATTACTATTTACATGATAGTGATGGGCAGATTCACTATGCCACCACGCTTGATGGTCACGAACGTAATAAAAGTTTATATTTATAGTCATGAAAAAAACCGTCTTGGCACTCGTTTTTTCGCTTACATGGGTAAGCAGCGTGCAGGCGGCCGAATTTGACGCGGATTTACAGGCGGAGTATAGTTTTGCACCCAGTAGTCCGGCTAAAGTTACCCTTGATTATACCCTGACCAACACCAACGCTGCCGTCTTTGTCCAAAATTACCAGGTGATTTTGCCTGGCAGCGCGGCCAGTATTGTCGTCCAAAACAAAGACGAGGATATTACGAAAGAAGTGCATACCGATCACGATCGGCAGGTTTTAGACCTCGCTTTTCAAAATGATACCGTGGGTCAAGGCAAAAAAAGAAAGTTTGCCCTTGAATACATAGACAGCAAGCTCCTCGGGCGCCGGGGCGGCAGTCAGCTGATCCGGATCCCAGCTCTTGAAGGCTACGAAAACCTCACAACGTACAAAACTATCGTCCGCTTGCCGCTAGGCTTTGGCAGCCCAGATCTACTCACCCCGCAGCCGAGTAAGGTGGGCACGGCTTCTGGGCAACTGGTATATACCTTTGACCAAAAAGACGGCCAGACGATTAATATCGGTTTTGGGCAAAAACAAGTCCTCCAGTTTAATTACGAGCGGATCTTGACCAACCTCAGTAATTATCCGGCCTATGCCGCCGCAATTTTTCCGGGCGACCAGGAGGAAGTGAGTTTTGTCTACGCCAATATCGCGCCTACACCCGATACCTGGGAAGTGCTGCCAGACGGCCGCTGGCGGGGCATTTACCTGCTGGATATTGGCGCCCATTTACCAGTGCGCGCAGACGGATTTTTGATTTACAAACACCTCGATCACGAATTCCGGCTCAATCAATTCTATCCAGAACTTGAGTCTGATCTCCAGATCTGGGACAGACAAGCCCCGGACTCATTTTTGTACGCGACGCCGTCTGCTCACATTACTGGCAGTACTCGGTATCTCGGGCCAGTGCCGATTTTTAGCCAGTACGAGCTGAGCTTGACCAATCTGACTGGGCGCACCTTGCCAGGTATGAGCGTGCACGTCACTGATCCGAGCGGTCAGGTGAAATTCACGCCGGCCGCATCCGAATTGACCCTGTATCCGTGGCAAAAATCGGTTATAATAGGCAAAGTTGGCGGCTCGTGGTGGCGGCTGTATCAGCCCTTTACTCTCACAGTCAGCTTACAAGATGAAAGCGGAAAGATTATTAATGAGCAAACAGTCACCGGTCTTCGTATCTCCTACCTCGCCCTTGCCGGTCTGGGTGGAATCATCGCAGCTGCCGCCGTTGCCGGGAGTCTACTGGTGGATGGACGAAAACAAAAAGGTTATTTACGTCGGCAAGGCAAAAAATCTCCGCAATCGGCTCAACTCGTACAAAAATCAGGGACAAAAGATCCCCAAAACGAGGGAGATGACGGCTCACGCCAAGTACATCCAGTGGAAGATCCTGCGCAGTGAGCTGGAAGCCTTACTAGTAGAAGCGGAACTTATCAATCGCTATCAGCCGCAGTACAATGTACTGCTCAAAGACGACAAAAGCCCTCTGTACTTAGTCATTACGGCCGAGCAATATCCCCGCGTTTTGCGCTTGCGCAAACGCGATCTCCTCAAACGTCACGTCAAGGGCAAAACGTTTGGTCCGTTCCCTTCGAGCTTTAAAGTGACTGAAGTCCTCAAATTAGTGCGACCCATTTTCCCTTGGTGCAATGCTCCCAGGCGTGCTCACATGCGCCGCTGCCTGGAAAACCATCTCGGGCTGTGTCCAGGCGTGTGCACCGGTACTATTTCGCCGGCTGATTATGGGGCGATCATGAGCAAGCTGGCGCTTTTTCTTTCTGGCAAGACCAAGGACGTCACTGACAAGCTCAAAGACGAAATGCAAGCGCACGTCGACAAACTCGAATTTGAAGCGGCTGCCGTCATCCGCGATCAGCTCAAACTTATTGCTGAAATCACTAGTGAAACTCATCACCTGCGCCAGGACTACTTCTTACCTAATCTGTCCCAGAAACGTTCTCATGACGGCTTGGCGGAGCTGCGGCAGATCTTGAGTAATTACCAAAATATCCCGCGTGAGTACGTCCTCGGCCGCATTGAAGGCTATGACGTGAGTAATACCAGCGGCCGACAAGCAGTCGTCTCCATGGTGGTGGCCACAGACGGTGAAATGGATCACGGCCAGTATCGCAGTTTTAATATCCGCTCGCTAGACACGCCCAATGACTTCGCGATGATGGCTGAGGCGCTTGGCCGGCGTGCCACTCATGAGGGCGACTGGCCGACCCCACAATTGCTGCTGATTGACGGTGGCAAAGGGCAAGTGCGCAGTGTCCTCACGAGGCTTCAATCCACCGCCTGGGCTAATATGCCGGTGATCGGCATTGCCAAGGATCCTGATCGGCTTGTCATCCCACAAGTGACAGATTATACCGGTGGACGGCTAAAAATTGACTGGACTATCCTCAATCTTGGAGATGATGACCCCGCGCTCCAGCTCTCGCAGCGCATCCGTGACGAAGCCCACCGCTTTGGCAAATCTCATCACGTCCGCCGTCGAGACAAAGCTACTTGGGGTCATGAGCCAAGCTCCAGCGCTGCGCTGTCTCACCCGTCCACCACTTCACAAATATCGTCCCGTCATCCGCTCTCGTGAGCGCGGCATTTTCTCCGCTGATTAGGTAAAATTGCTCACCATCATCACTAAGCACTAGTCTCCAGTAATCAGGCTCGCCGCTATCCGGATACCGCCGCCAGCCTGCCGCTTGGCTCGCCTCACTGTCGTCTAGATCTGTCTTGGCTGATAAATACAGCTCGGGATAGAGCGGGTCGCCGCCTAGCCACTGGTAAATTAGATACTGTCTGGAAGCGGGGTCACGGCCGAGTATTACCTTCCAAGATAAATCATCACCACTCAAAAGATAATCACCAGGCGCTATGTCGATTTGATCAACATTCTGGCGCGCGTGCGAGTATTCCTCGCTGCCGTGTACCTGATAAAAAATCACATCTAAAACAGGTAGGCGGTGCGTGGCAATTGCCACGCCCAGAGCCGCCGGCAGCCCGATGATCAGCGCTGTCCGCCGCTGTCGGCCATTATTTTTCTTACCGCTGGGGATTGCCCACGCCATCCACCCGGCCACCGCCAGTATCAGTAAAAGGGTGAAGTAGGGGAGAGTGTATTGCGATTTTGCCTCCCAAAAACTGTGGAAAACAAAACCGCCCAAAAACATCATCTCCCAGGCTAAGTTTTTCCGCCCGGCTGGCACCAGCCAACAGTAGCACCAGGCGCCGGTTAAAATTACCAGCTGTATCAGCTTGCACCAGTAAATTAGTCCTTGGATGTTTTCTGTGTCTAGCAGTCGCCTGGCCCAGACCGGCCAGCGGGTTTGATGGGGACGGTTTTGATTGAGCAAAATCGCGCCAAAATCCGGATTATTCCAGGCGCTCGCATTTTTGGCGGCCAAAAACTGGAGGCCCAGCATTGGGTGAGCGCGCCAGCTGGCCAAAATTTCCCCAATTTCCGCTTTTGCGGCGCTAGCCTGGCGCGCGGTATCAAGATTGGCATCATAATAAGTCGTGGCATTAGATCCATCCCACCATCCTGGAAAAATCTGGCTGGAAGGATGCATACCCATGGCTACATAAGACCAGTACGACGGCCCACTACTCACGTTCTGGCCGCTTATCAGCCGTACCGCCCAGTTTGTCACGCATCCATTCGCGGCCAACACCGTCACGAGTCCCACCGCCAACAGCATTTTCCGCCAGGCGTGCTGCCGCAGACAATAGTAAGTCCAGGCGGCGGCCAGCCCCAGCACCAAAATCGCGCTGTTGGGCTTGACCATCACCGCCAGCCAGGAGGCGACCAAGCACCAGCTTGCATCCGCCAGTCTTCCTCGCTGCCAAAATCTCTCCGCCGCCAAAGCGCTTAGCAAAGCGAGTGCTAGTCCCCAGATGGTGCCGTAGACAAATTCTACATACAAAAGTAGCGGCAAAAACAGCAAACCCCACACCGCCGCCAGCGTCCCCATTCGCCGCTGCCTACCGCTCTCATCACAAATTTTACCCATACACCAGTAAATAATCACGACACCTGCTACATTTACTAGCTGCCAAAAAACAAAATTCCCGCCGCCCACGATTTTGCCTCCGAGATATAAAATGAGCACTAGTCCGAGTTGATGCGGATTCATCGCCGCGTAGCCAATGTCTACAAAATCGTGGGTATTGCCGGCTTGCAGGTGGGCGGCCACATCCATGACCGCTGCCTGGTCAGAGCCGGGTTCATTTTGTAGCGTCAAGACGATACTCACGCCTAGGGCAGCGATCGCCACTAGCAGTATTTTTCTGGCTGTCAGCCACCAGCAGCCATTTTCCCCGGTAAACCAATGATTTTCTGCTAATTTCCTGCTGAGCCCAGCGGTTACAGCCATTATTGCCGTCACCAGGCAAAATACCGCCGCCGGGTTTGCCGCCACGAGATACGGATGCTCCTTGCCCGTAATTATCGTGGTGCTCCAGGCGGCCAGCACCAGCAAGTACAAAATCACCCCGCCAAAAACCACTCGTACCGCCAGCCGCAGCCAATCCCGCTTGCCATTTTTCATGAGCGCATTATACCACACTTTGGCCGTTTTCGTGGTATAATATCTCAAATTAACTAGAAAGCAACGATGTCATGTTTATTTTGTCAGCCATCTTTTCGTGATGATCTCGTTTCCACTCTCTGGGAAGATGACTATTTTTACATCAAAGCCGACCGCTCCCCGGCCAATCCTGGTCATCTTTTAGCCATTTCCCAAGCTCACCGGGTAGATTGGTTTGAGCTGACACCTGAAGAACGCCAAGATCTGGATACCGTCATCCTTAAAATGCGCGAGCTTTGCCGTGACGAGCGCGTCAAACATTACTACGAGCAAACCTTGGCCGAAAATCCTGACGAGCGCACCGCTCACCTCGTCCAGTTTGCCCTGGATCACTGGGATGACATGGTGAGCGGTACCACCGGCTACAATCTCGGCTGCAACTGTGGCACGGACGCGGGTCAGTCTCAGCTCCACTTCCATTATCACCTCATTCCGGCATTTTCTGGTGACCGTCAGTATCCTTTTGGCGGCATCCGCAACTGCATTTTTGAGCGTGGTGACTACAAACGCTTCCGGTGTAAGTAATCAGTAAAAAGCCCCGCCAAAAGCGGGGTTTTAAGTTCATTATGTCTGCCTAGGGGTCATCAGGCTATTTTTTCAAGCGCAAAACAAGCCCCTTTCCAAATCCGCCCAACCGGGCAAATTTTTCCTCGCGTGCCTTTTCCACTTCCTCCTCTTCGATTTGAAAAAGCCCGCGCAATAAATACAGCAGCCGCCCCTGTGACCGCCAGTCGTCCCCGGGGAATTTTCCCTGGAGGGTCAACAAAACTTCCGTCATGTCGGCCAACTCCTCGAGCTTCTGCTCTCGGGTGGCCGCATTTTTGGCCTCCCAGTACTCCTCGGCAAACTTTTGTTTGAGCAAGTACTGGTATTCTTCTGGGCCAGCCAGCCAAAGCTGGCGGGAGGGAATGATTTTCACGTACCCGTCCCGCACTAATTTTTCGCCGTGGTTTAATAGTTCGTTCGGCATGTCCATACCTCCTATTTTACCACACGATCCTACTTACTTACCCGGTACCCAACCGGGAATGCGATCCCAGGGAGCGGGGTTAGTCGGGAGACTCTGGTAGAGCCGCTGGCAGAAGCGGTGGTCCTGCTCTGGTGAAGCGGTCTTCCAGTTAACAAACTCCGCCCCACAGCTGCGGGCGAAAATTTGTCGAAAGAATTGAGAATAAATCTGGTCGTTGCCTTTGTCGAGCGCTATTACCCGCACGTCATTGACGCTAAAGTACAGGTAATCGTGCCCAGCCGGCACATTATTATGTAACGTCTTGATGTATGGGTCATTCCCCGGTACAACCTGGTACTGCACTTCAACCCTAGCCATTTCCTCGAGAGCATAGGCTAATAACTTCTCCGCGTCAAAGTTTCCAAATAAAACATGCAAATGAGCATGATATATGGATTTGACGCTATTGCCGTCTTTCATCTGACCATGTTCAAAGATGACCCTATTTCTGAGGCCTTTTGTCAGCGGATCGGACTCTGCGGCCAAGCGACAGAAAGCAATGTGTCCCTCAAGTTCACCACTCATTTCGTCTGGCATGTTGAGGAAAGAGGTGAAATGCGAGTACGGGTAGATAAGAAAGTAGGGGCAAACATCATCCGTTACAGGATGCTTGTCTATCGTGACCATCAAGGTTTTTCCCCATCTGTACACGGCCTGCGTCCTGTGTAATCCTGGCGCGTAGTCGAGGGTGTCCTGAACCCTACCAGCGCAATCGCAGAATTTACATCCCGCAACCCGCACGAAATTGCTCTGATTGCCATTGTTAACGCTAACGCCATTGTTCATGTTGGTCATTGCCAAAAACCTCCTGAATTAGAAAAAATCGGCCCTCCAGCACGCTGTATTTTGCAGACATGTTAAAGAACCTATATAATTATTATACCACACATTATCGGATTTGTCAAGAGGCAAAATATATTGATTGATCATGTTTTATCACTTTTGACCAGAAAAAGTCACATCACAAAGTATGACAAATGGTCATTTTATCGGTTTAAGTTACCACTACCGGGCGCAAATTACTCATTTCCCGTCATACGCTCTCAGAAAAACACCCGCTCAGCCTTGAAAATTGCCCCTTGACAAAATGGAAAAATGTGGTAAAATATCCGTATAACTTTAAAAATTATTAAATTATAGGTTATAAAAATGTTAGTCGGTACATATTATCACACGCTCGAGGCCAAAGGCCGGTTTTCCCTGCCCAAAGTCTTTCGTGGCGAGACACACGAATGGGTACTGACGACTGGTCTTGACGGCTGTCTTTATGCTTTCAAGGCAGAAGATTTTAACGCTGAGGCCGCCAAGCTGCAATCTCTTTCTTATTTCCAGGCCAAAAATCGGGCCGTCGTCCGTCACCTCGTCGGTAATGCCAGCCCGCAGACCACAGATAATGTCGGCCGGCTCACGATTCCTACCGCCTTGCAGGCTGCCGCCGACCTCCACAAACAAATTGTCGTCGTCGGCGCGCTCACTCATTTAGAGATCTGGGATGTAGACCGTTATCATCAGATGATGGATAAATTAGAGGCGACTGTCGAGCAGCAGGCCGAGCAGGTCACTTGGGAAGGATAAATGCATCAAACTGTTTTCCGCACTCAAGCTGTCGCCCTCCTCCAAGTCCATCCCGATGGATTATATCTGGACGGTACTTTTGGTGCCGGCGGCCACACCCGCGAAATTCTTGATCAGGGCGGCAAAGTAGTCGCACTTGATTACGATGAACTATCCGTCGCGCGCGGGCGTGAGCGTTTCCCCAAGCAGCTTGAGGACGGCCGGCTGCAACTTTTCAACCGCAATTTCATCTTCCTGGGTGAAGTTGTCAAAGCAATCCCTAGTTTTGCCGGTTTTGACGGGATGATTTTTGATCTGGGTACCAGTACCGATCAGCTGATGTCTGACGCCCACGGCCTGAGTGTCTACGCCAACGGCCCGCTGGATATGCGCCTGGATAAAACTATGGCCGTGACCGCGCATGACCTCCTCCAGGCTTTAGGCGAGCGTGAGTTGATCCAGCTTTTTGAAAACTACGGCGGTGAGACCGAAGCCCGTCGTATTGCCCGAGAAATTATCCGCGAGCGGCAAAAAAGAGGCACTAGTGCCTTTAAAACCTCATTTGAACTCGCCAACCTCGTCTCACGGGTCAAAAAAAACCATCCTGGCAAACTGCATCCGGCCACCAAAGTCTTCCAGGCCTTACGTATCGCCGTCAATGACGAAATCGGTAACCTCAACCGCGTCTTGCCGCAAACACTCACCTACCTCAAAGTCGGCGGACGCCTGGTCACTATTGCCTTTCACGAAGGCGAAGACCGCCCCATCAAACACGCCATGCGGCAGTGGGCGGATGAGGGACTCGTGATCCTCGGCAGCAAAAAGCCGATCATCCCTGATGAAAAAGAAGCAGAAAATGCGCGCAGCCGTTCGGCCAAAATGCGCTGGGTAGAAAAAGTAGCAGCGAGAAATGATTGAAAGGAAGTATGTCCAAAATGATCTCCAATGTGATTTTAATTGCCGGTCTCACGCTTTTGAGCCGTTCTATTTTTGCCATTGTCTCGAGTAATCAGGCTGTCAGTGATAATTATGCCCTCGAGCGCAATCAAGAAGAAATCAAGGCTCTGCGTGACGAAATCGCGATTTTGGACAACAAAATCGCCTCCCGCAAATCCACTGCTAATCAGGCGTTGCGCACTGTCAATCTGGAGCAAGCCGGCTACGTGCCGATTGACGAACTTGAAGTAGTGACTGATACTTTGGCCAGCCTCTAATATGCTCCAGATCCGCCACACTCGACCCAATTTTGGCAAAAAGCCAGCGCCTGCGAGTGCACCCAGTGTCAGTCGCGAGCAAATCGAGCCGTGGCGTGTGGGGGTAATGTTGGCCGTTTTGTTGGGCGGCGGTTTCTTAGTGCTGATCGGCCGGTATTTTTGGCTGCAAGTGATCAAAGGCGAGTATTTTGAAGGGCTCGCCCAGCGCCAGTACCAGGCAGAAAATGACGAGCAGACCGGCAATCGCGGGCGGATTTACGATGTCGGCGGCAATCTTTTGGTCAGTAACCGCAAAATCTACCGTCTCTACGTCCAAGCCAATCAAGTCGCCGATGCCGGTGCCTTGTATGATCAGCTCCAGCCGCTCATTTTGGCTGATCGGGAAGCCAGCAGCAGTCTGCGTCCCCGGGATCAGTTTGTCTCCCTGGTGGAGGAGGCGGCCAACCGCTCTAGCTGGATCTGGCTGACCAAATCCAGCGTCGCTCAGGAAACCAAAGAAAAAATTGACGCCCTTGACTGGCCGTGCACTGATAAAGCCCCGCACAAATGCGTCAAATACGAAGTCGGCTTGCGGCGTTACTATCCAGAAGGCAGCCTGGCGGCACACGTGCTTGGGTTTTTCAAACGGGATAATTCCGGCGGCAGCTACGGCATAGAGCAGGGCATGGATCTGGAACTTTCTGGCGCGTCCCGCCGCATTAGTGACCAGACAGAAATAAGTGGCGACTATGCTACTTACCAGAGTCAGTACAATTTAGACGGGCGTGATGTCTACTTGACGCTCGACCGCGATCTACAGTACCTAGTGGAGCAGACCCTGGCCGACGGCATTAGTCGTTTTGGCGCCAGCCGGGGAGAAATCCTCATCACTGAACCTAAAACCGGCCGCATCCTGGCAATGGCTGCCTATCCCACTTACGAGCCTGAGTACTACAATGAATACGACCCAGCGAGTTACAAAAACCCCGCGATCTTAGATAATTTCGAGCCGGGCTCTATTTTCAAAGTCATCACGATGAGCGCCGCCATTGATGCGGGCCTAGTTTCTCCCGATACCCGCTGTCAGCGCTGTAATGCTCCCCGCCAAGTAGCCGGAGCCACGATCAATAACTGGGACTTCAAGGTCAACGGTCCCATCACGATGACCGAGGCGCTAGAAAAATCAGATAATATCGCTCTCGTCTGGGTGAGCGATTTGCTGGGCTCTGACCGCTTCAATGACTACATCGAAAAGTTTGGCTTTAAGCAGCCAGTCGAAGCAGAAGTCAACGAGCGCGCGGTCATCCAACCGCTCACCAACTGGGGGCCGGTAGAGACGGCCACCAGATCTTTTGGTCAGGGGATTGCGGTCACCAGTCTCCAGATGGCCCGAGCGGTGGGGGCGATTGCCAATGGTGGCAACCTGATGGAAATGACCTTCGTCGATCATGTCGTCGATCAGGCCACCGGTGAGACTTATTATACTCATCCCCGCATCACCAGGCGAGTCATCAGCGAGCAAGCGGCCGACACCATGCAAGCCATGATGCAGACTTCCGCTCAGCACGGTGAGGCGCAATACATTTTCAAAAATTCCGGCCTGATCGCCGGCAAAACTGGTACCGCCCAAATCCCCAGCTCCGGCGGCGGCTATGAAGATGATACCATCGCTAGTTTTATCGGTTTTGCGCCCTATGATGACGCCAAGTTCCTCATGTACGTCAAGTACGAGCGCCCCCAAAGCTCCATTTATGCCGCCGAGACGGCCGCCGTCACCTGGAAAGAACTCGCCGAAAAGCTCTTTTTGCGCTTTAATATCCGCGCTGATGACGCAGGGTGACCATCTCCGGATCTTCAGCAAAACTGTGGTATAATGATCCCGTGTCAGGGAAAAAGAAAATAGTCACTGCCATGATCATTGTCGCGCTCATTCTGGCGGCCGTAGCCTGGTGGTGCGCGCCAGGGTTTGTGCGGGTGGTCACGACCATCGCGCGTCTGCTTGTCAGCCGTGACGACGCCGGTTTTACGGCCTACGTCCGCTCTTTTGGTTGGCCGGGAGTCATCGTCCTTTTTGCCGTCCAGGCTTTCCAAGTTTTCTTCCCTATTTTCCCGGAAGTCATCCTCCAGATCGCCGCGGGCGCCACTTATGGGGTGCTAGGCGGCACGCTGATCTTGATGATCAGTTATACCATTTGCAATTTTATTATTTTCCTCCTGCTGCGCCACTACTGCCCACGTCTGCCGGATTTCATCCTCGAAAGCAACCCCTGGAAAAAATGTCGCCGCATCCTCGATCAACATTCCCCGCAAACTGTAGTCTTCATCTTGTATCTGTTCCCGTTTTTGTCCAACTGTTTCGTGCCTTATATGGCA
The DNA here is from genome assembly GCA_045541795.1 of Patescibacteria group bacterium. Lineage (GTDB taxonomy): Bacteria > Patescibacteriota > Microgenomatia > UBA1400 > PJMF01 > RGIG2560. Next base: position 192,366 of record JAZQJV010000018.1, read on the forward strand.
GTGCAAACTGGCATCCGTTTTCGCTCCTACGCCTGGATCATGATCGTTTCTTGCCTCCCAATGATGATGACGAGTGTCTATCTAGGCGATCGCTTGCTCGCTCACGACTGGTTGATGGCGGCAGTGGCCTTCCTGGCCGGAAGTCTAGTGAGCTTGGTGCTGTATTTTGGGCAAAAACAGATCTTGTCCTGGTTGCGCCAGCGAGAACAAAAAGCTCATCCCGGACACTTATAATTTTTAACTATAACCATTCTCATATATCTCATAATATATATTATTATACCACAAAACCGCGAATTTGTCAAGGGGCAAATTCCGGGTGTCTGTTATCACATATGTGCGCGCAAATTGATCCGGTGATGCCAGTCGGCAAGCTGTTCTTGACCCGGAGTATTGAGCCGCCACTGCTCTAGCCACCAGTCTTGCCAGGGGATGACGACCATCCGCGCCTCGAGGGTCAAAAGCAGATTACGCGTGGCCGCTGCCAGCTGCTCAGGACTGCTCGCCGCTAGACCGTTTACCCGGGCAAAACGTTCTCGGATCTGATCCGGTAATGATTTTATCCAGGACAAAAGTGTCGGCGTGTCATGAGTGGAGCTAAAAACAATGCGGTTGCCAGCCAGCCGGCTTAAACGTAAGTCTTTATCTTTGACTTTTTCGGCTGAAATGGGCTCTTTAGTCTCCACATTATAAGTCAGCGTGGCCACGCCCGTGCCCACGACGTCAAATTCCTTCATAAACTGCTCTAGGCGCATTTTGTCACTGGCAATGTCTTCAAAATACACGCCAAAGCCCAACTGCTGTACCGCCCCCAGCAAACTGACAGCCGCGTCTCGCCCGGGGCCTTGTAATTTTTTATTCCAGCCCGGATGTGTGGGCGACATCGCCCCGTAGCGGAAAAAACCATTAGCGTGATCAATCCGCACTAAATCACTAAAACCGCGCAAAAAGCTCAGTCGCTGCTCAAAAAGTAGCATGATCGCATCCAGGCTACTGTTTTCCCAATTATAAAGGGGATGACCCCAGTATTGCTCGGCAAAAGGCTCATCCGGAGCGGCCGGGACGCCGCTTTCTAGTCTCATTTCACCCCGCTCACCCAGCATAAACAGTTTTTGGTGTGCCCACACGAGCGCACTTTCCCGTGCCACATAAAAAGGCAGATCGCTGATCAAGGTAATTTCGTTTTCCAGAGCGTGCCGGCGCAAATGAATGAGGGTGTTATATAAAAAGTACTGCTGATCAATGTAAGCTTCAATCTGGGACATCAGTCGCAGTCGGGCCGATTCTACAGCATTTGGCGAGCGAGTTAGAAGTTCTTCCGGCCACGTCCACCAATTATCAGTACCAAGTTCCACGCACAGAGCCTGGAAAAGGGCATAATCATCCAGCCAATAATGCATTTTTTCTTGGAACTCCTCTCGAGTGAGCATCCAGGTCTGGAAGTCTTCGGGAATATGCGGATCATAATAGTAAGGACTGATGCCGATACCTTGGTTGCGATAGGGCGTGCGCCAGCTGTCGGCCAGCGGCAGCAGTTGCCAGCCATTTTGCCGGGTTTTTTTGAGCCACAATACAAAATCTACGCTCGAGGCAAAACTCGGTAAACATCCCAGAGGTAGTAGGGTTGCTATTGGCGCTGACATGAGGCTATTATACACCGTTTCCCTCATAATTTGCATGTGAAATTACCCAAAATGGCGGTATAATACCTTATGTCAAAAATCACACGTACACTCACATCTATCGTCACGATTTTAGCGGCCGCGCTTGGATTTACCGGGCTTTCTCATGCTCAGTGTGCCGTCTGTACGCTGGCAATCGTGGGCGGGCTGGGTATCAGCCGCTTTCTCGGGGTAGATGATATTTTTGTCGGCGTCTGGCTGGGGGCAGCGATTTTTGGTGCGGCCGGTTTTGGCGGCGGCCTCGTGGCCAAACGCTGGCCGGGATTCAAACCTGGTAAATACCTATTTATAGCTTTAGTTATTGCCGTCGCCGCTGTGGCCTTGTATTATGCCGACGGTTACATCAAGCCTTATGATAACGGCATCCGCTGTGTGACCACGCCTTGTCCCAGTACTAGTTATCGCCTCACCAATCTGGCCCAAGGCATGATTATCGGTGTGATCTGTCTGTACTTGGGACTGTATTTGGATAAAGCCTTGCGTCAGCTTAAAAACGACGGCGGTAAGCCTTATTTCCCCTTCCAAAAAGTCGTGTGTCCGCTGGTAATGATAATACTGGGGACACTGGCAGCCTGGTTTTTAGTTGGCTGATTACCAATTTTGGTGGTATAATAGACCATATGGCAAAAAACGAAAAATCAACTCTGGATGAATTAGTATCATTTTGTAAGTCGCGCGGCTTCGTCTACCCTTCTAGCGAAATTTACGGTGGTATGAGCGCGATTTATGACTACGGCCATTATGGTATTTTGCTCAAAAATAATATCCGTGATGCTTGGTGGCGGGAAATGGTCCAGTTGCGTGAAGACGTTTATGGGCTTGACAGCGCCATTTTCATGGCACCAATGACTTGGAAAGCCTCAGGGCATGTAGATAGTTTTGACGATCCACAAATTGACTGTAAAAAATGTCATGCTCGCATTCGGGCAGATCACTTGCTAGAGGAATTTGGCATCAATGCCGACAAAGAAAGTATTGACGTGGTCAATAAATATTTGGACGATTTGCGAGCCAAAGGCGAAGTTATCAAGTGCCCGGTTTGTGGCAGTACGGAGCTGACGCCGGCCAAACGTTTTTCCTTGATGGTTAAGTCCAATATCGGTGCGCCGACGGATGAACTTACCGAAGAAAACGTGGTCTACTTACGTCCGGAAACCTGTGGCGGCATTTATCTGGAATACAAAAATGTGATCGATTCACTTCATCCACATTTACCTTTCGGCATTGCTCAGGTAGGCAAGGCGTTCCGCAATGAGATTATCGCCAGACAATTTGTCTTCCGCACCCGGGAATTTGAACAAATGGAAATGCAATACTTCTTACGCCCAGAAGAAATGGCAGAAAAATACGAGTACTGGCGCTCACAGCGCTGGGCTTGGTATCTCGATTTTGGCCTGGACGAAAGCAAAATCCGCTGGTTTAAGCACGTCAAACTTGCTCACTACGCTTCTCAGGCCTACGACATCGAGTACAATAGCCAATTTTTGGGCGGCTTCAAGGAAATTGAAGGTATTCACGCGCGTGGTGACTGGGATTTGTCACAGCATTCTAAGTTCTCCGGCGTCCCGCTCACCTATTTTGACGAAAAAACTGGTGAAAGATTTACCCCGCACATCATGGAAACTTCCGTGGGTTTGGGCCGTCTCTTCCTCATGTTCTTGGATTTTGCTTACGAAAAGCAAAAACTAGAAAACGGCGAGCGTCTCGTCTTGCACTTTGATCCGCGCCTCGCTCCAGTCAAGGCAGCAGTCTTCCCGCTTTTGCGCAATAAGCCAGAGCTTGTCACTAAGGCCCGCGAAGTTGCTGCTCACCTGCGGCCTCTCTATCAAATCGAGTTTGATGATCACGGCAATATCGGCAAACGTTATCGCCGCCAAGATGAGATCGGCACACCTTTGACGATCACTGTAGACTTCGACTCGTTGCAAAACGATGACGTCACTGTCAGGCAGCGTGATTCCATGGCGCAACAGCGTGTGAGCCTCGGTAAATTAGACGGATACATCAAGGAAAAATTAGGTTTTTGATGAAAGAATTACTATATCGGCTCAAAAGAGTTTACCACTTCTTTACGACAGGGATGGAGGGTTACTTGGCTGCAGCTCGCTATCATCATCCTGAAAAAAAGCTCAAGATCATCTTGGTGACGGGTACAGACGGCAAGACCACGACTTCTAGTCTGATTTACCATTTACTCAAAAAGTCCGGCTTCAAAGTTGCTCTTCTTTCGACCGTTGCCGCTTACATCGGTGACGAGACGCTGGACACTGGTTTTCATGTCACCTCGCCCGAACCAGCCGACCTATATCGTTACCTGGATAAGATGGTGACCGCCGGGATGGAATATCTCGTCCTCGAGCTGACCTCGCAAGGCGCTTATCAGTACCGTGCTTGGGGGATACAGGCACAGGTTGCCGCCCTCACCAATATCGACCGCGATCATCTGGATTATCACCTCACTTATGAAAACTACCTCCAGGCAAAAATGCTCGTCCTCAATGCAGCTAGTACCGCCGTCGTCAATGATGAAGCCGCGTGTTTTCCTCTGGTCAAAAAATACCTCGCGCCTGGTATCAAAATGGTAACTTTTAACCCGTCTACCCGTTTTAGTGCTCCCCTAGAAAAAGCAATCCGCGAAAAATTTGCCGAGGATTACAACCGTCTCAATGCGATTTTAGCCGTGACGGTTGCCAAACAGTTTGGCTTGAGTGATAAGAGACTTGCTCAGGCGATTGGTGATTTTACCCTCCCCCAGGGGCGGATGGAACTTGTCCCCAACAAACTTGGTATTACCATGATCGTGGATTTTGCCCACACACCGCAGGCACTAGCCGCTGTCTTGCCGGCGATCCGCAAAAGGTACGTGCAGAAAAATAGTCAATTTATCGGTATCGTCGGCTGTGCTGGCCTGCGTGACCATACCAAGCGCGCCGCTATGGGACGACTGCTGGCCGAGCACTGCGATCTGGCGATTTTTACCAGTGAAGATCCGCGCACAGAAAACGTCTGGTCTATTATCCAACAGATGAAAGCGGAACTGTCTCCTTTCCATGGCCGAGTCTTGTCTATCGCTAATCGTGAGGAGGCCTTGCGCTTTGCCCTCCATCACTACGCCCAGCCTGGTAATGTGATCGCCATTTTTGGCAAGGGTCATGAACAAAGCATGAATTACGATGGCCAGACAGAAACCCTTTGGAATGACATCACCGGTGCCCAGCAAATCATGACTGGCATCAGCCATGGTGACACCAGTCTCGCGCTGGAAAAGAATAATTTTTTCCTGGTCGGGATTAAGGGAGTAGGGATGACAGCCCTCGCTTCCTGCCTGGTAGATGCTGGCAAATCTGTCGCCGGTGCCGATACGGATGAGCGTTTTCCCACCAGTCGCAATCTCGAGCGGCTTGCTGTCCCCATTACTCCATTAGACGGCGATCTCCCCGAAGATACCCAAGTCGTCATCTACACCGGCTCTCATGGTGGCCGCAGTCAACCTCTCGTCCAGCAAGCCATCGCTCGCGGTCTACCAGTCTACTCACATATGGAAGCTTTAGCCTGGTTTTTTAATCGCGCTCGCGGTATCGCTGTGTGTGGTGTCGGCGGTAAATCCAGCATTTCTGCCATGCTCGCTCACATCACTGCCAAGAGTGAGCCCCAATCATACGCTGTGGGCGTAGGCGAGATTATTGGTCATGACCGCACTGGCCGGCTTATAGACGGCAGCAAATACTTCATCGCCGAAGCTGACGAGTACATTGCTGATCCCACTACCATTGGCACGAGCCAGGCGCATATCCGCTTCCTGTATCTGTATCCACAAATCATTATCTGTCCCAATCTCCGTTTTGATCATCCTGATGTCTACCGCGATTTTGCCCACACCCAAGAAGTTTTCCTGCAGTTTTTCACTCAGCTCAAGACCGGTGGCGTCCTGATTTACAACGGTGACGACCCTCACCTTACCAAGCTTGCCGCCCAGCTGCGCGCCAAACGTCCAGACGTGACCACCATTAGCTACGGCCGAGCCGATACTAATGATTATCCGCTTGCCAAAAAGAAAATTCAGCTGGCCATCCCGGGAGAATATAACCGCCTCAATGCCTTAGCGGCCATGCTCGCCGCCAAGCAAATTGGTCTCACCGATGACATCATCCGCGACGGCCTGGCCTCATACCGTTCTGTCAAACGCCGGCTGGAATATTTGGGCAAAAGAAACGGCGTGGAGATCTGGGATGACTACGCCCATCACCCCAGCGAAATCAAAGCCGTCATAGCTGCCATGCATGAAAAATACCCCAAGGGGCGTCTGGTCGTGGCGTTCCAACCGCATACCTATTCCCGTACCAAGCAGCTTTTTGACCAGTTTGTAGATGCGCTGGCGACTCATCACGAACTGTGGCTGCTCGATATTTTCGCCTCTGCCCGGGAAAAACTAGATCCCAGCATTACCAGTCAGATGCTTGCCCAGGCTCTCGCCCGTAAGTATCCTGATGTCAGCGTCCACGCTATCGGCACTGTGGCCGACCTGGCCGCCAAAATCAAGACTGATTTACACTCAGGTGACGTCTTACTCACCATGGGCGCCGGTGATATTTACCACGCGGTCACGAGCGATTGATTTAGCGATCTGTCCTATATTATATCACAATATGTCAGTTTTGTCAAGAGGCAAATTGTCACGGCTCAAATCTTCCCGGTAAATCACCACTTCTGGCCGCAACCACACGCCGTATTCATGATAGACGCAGGCCTGGATTTTGCGGGCGCACTCTAGGATGTCAGCCTGGGCTGCGGTGCCTTTATTGACGATAAAACTGCAATGTTTGCCGGTGGCAGCCAGGCAGCCTGTCCAATCTAAGTGTAATTGGTCAATCAAAAATCCAGCGGGGATGAGGGCTTGCTTCGCAAATTGAGGAAACCTTGACTGCAGATCGGGTGTATTGGGCGGATTTTGCCAAAAACAACCAGCGCTTGGCTCACTGAAGGCTTGAGTTTGCCGTTTTTTGGCCATCAAGGCTCTGGCCTGACGCGCTAGTAAATCAGGATCAGCGCCTGGTGTGACTTTGAGCCAGACGTTGGTAATGACGAGAGCGGGATTTTTTTGCAGTCGAGAATAGTCATAGGCAAAATCTAGTTCGTCTGCGCTCAAACACAAAAACTCACCCCGATCTCGGTCAAAAACTTCGATTTTCTCCACGAACGCACCAATCAGGATACCGCCAGCGTGAGCATTCCCCCAGACAGCGCCGCCCACACTTCCCGGCAGCGTGGTAAAGTTTTCTAGGTTTTTCCAGCCGTTTTTGACTGCCTGCCAGGCTACCTGCGCTATCATGTCGCCGGCCCAGATTTTTACGCCCGTGCCGATCAAAGTAAGCGGCTCGCCAGACGGCATCATTTTCCAGACTAGAGGAATTTCGCCGTCTGGCAGGAGGCTATCGCTGCCCCCGCCCAAAATCAAGACTTTATCCTGACCGGCAAATTTTTGCGCTGTAATCAAGTCCTCGCGCGTGCGGATTTCCCAAAAACTAGACGCTATCCCTCCCACTTTGATACTGGTGTACGGGGCTAATGATACGTTTTTTCTCTCGCTCATGCGGCCGATTATACCATAAAATTGCCAAAACTGCCAACCAAAACCCGTTTTTTTCTGGTATAATATAGCAGTGATAACGGTAAACCTATTTGTTAACTCGCATTTCTTAGTCGACCGCAAAATGCTCCGGCAGCGGACGATAGATTTTTTGGCGGCTCACACTCTGGAAAACGCAATCGTCGACGTCCATGTAGTCGGCTCACACAAAATCAAGCAGCTCAACGAGCAAATTGGTCACGAGGGTGTGACTGACGTGCTGTCATTCCCGCAATACGACCCCAAAGAAAAGGATTTTACCCTGCCGCCCGGCGTGCCGCGCCACCTCGGAGACATCGTGATCAATTACGCAGAAGCGGTCAATCAAGCCCGTAAACGGGGGAAAATGGTGGATGAGCAAGTCTGGTTTTATCTTGAACACGGCCTGCTGCACTTACTAGGCTTTCATCATGATGACGGTATGGAGGAAACTTATGTTCGCCCCCCGCTGGACTTATAAAAGTCATTTTAGCCTGCTCCAGTGGTTGGGGCTGCTGGCCAGCCTGACGATAATATCTGCTTTGATCGTGTGTTGGCAGATAAGCTCGACTTACCGCAGTTTTTTGCAGCAAAGCGGACTTTCTGGTGATCAGCTGTGGTCACTGATACGCCAAGCCGCGCTCACAAGCACCCTCAACCAAGACGGCCAGACGAGCCTCTTACTTCTGGGGACAGACGAGCTCGAGACGCGCCCGGGTAATTGGCCGCTTACAGACACCATGATGCTGATCAAAGCTCAGCCTGAGTTTAGCAACATCACTCTGCTTTCGCTGCCGCGCGACTTAGTCTTGCCCGGGGACAAAAACAGAATTAACGCGATATATCCCATATTTTATCAAGAATCAACTCAAACGGCTGGGCTGGCGACTGCTCAGTATTTATCCAGCCGGCTGGATATACCCATCCATTATCAGGTAGTAGTCACGATGCGTGACGTCGCTGATTTCATTGATCTGGTGGGCGGGGTGGACGTGGAAATTGCCCGTTCGTTTATTGATTACCAGTATCCACGTGACGACGTGGACGTCACCACGGTGCGCGATCCCCAGCTGCTTTATGAGACGGTGGAATTTACTGCCGGCCCGGCGCATTTAGATGGGCCGACGGCGCTCAAATTTATGCGCTCGCGCCACGCTCAAAATGAAGAAGGCTCTGATTTTGCCCGCGCGACGCGTCAGCGGCAAGTCATTGAAGCGCTCGCCAGCAAACTTGGCGCGCGCTTTCGTGATGATCTGCGCCGTTATGATTTGCGCTTACTGGGTGAGTGTTACCAATTTTACAATGATCGTTTTGCTGATCAATTACCATTTACACACGCACTCGCACTGGCTTTAGACTTTCTCTCGCGTGAACGGCTACCACAAGTATCCAGTGGACGCTTGAGCGTCGATGAGCCTGGCAGCGTCTTACATGAAAACAAGCGCGATTTCACGATTCAAGCAGACAGTCTGGAGGCACTGCGCGCGGCCGTGCGTCGTGAGCTTAAGTGGGGCAGTGGCGAGTAAGATCAGCTAAATTTCCCCGCCGCCGTGTCATTTTGCGCGGCCCGAAATGCTACGTGTACGATGTCACTTTTCGTGATATAATACCCAATATGTCCGCCAAAACATTCCGACCATCACGCCCGCGCTACGCCAAACGTCCCGCAAGCAATTACCACTCTCCCCGTACAAAGGTGCGCCCGTCTTCAAGATCAGATCGCAAACTCATCCGCCCCCTTTTTTGGCTTTTGGCACTGTTGATTTTTTTCGTGGTCATCTATTTTTTGACCCGTCGTTTTTTTGTGGTGCGCCGGGTGGGTTGCATCATCAATCGCACGAACACGCCTTGCTCAGCGTCGCTGTGGGAGGCTGCCCACAAGCTGCAGGGCCAACCGCTGCTTTTTGCAGATTTTGCCACTATCCTGGAGAGCGCCCACACTGAGGGGACTGATTTTGACTATGTCACGTACTATAAGATCCTGCCCGATAGTGTCATTGCTGATTATCATTTCCCTTCTCCCGTCTACTCACTCAGTATTGGCGATGGCAGCCCTCTCGGTTTTAGTCTTGACGGCCGCTACACGATCGCCACGGGCGAAGCCGACCTCATTCACATCCGCTCTCATTACGCGCCGCTCAATGAGCGGCTGGCTCAGTTTGGGGTGGACGAACTTTTGCACCAAAAATTTCTGGAATTGGATTTTTATTCGCGCGGGCACCGGGATAATTGGCAGTGGGTGACTCTCTACTCGCGCGGTCACATGCAAATTGCCACGCCCAATGCCGTCTATGATGTGGACCCCTTCCAGCTGGATGAAAACCTGCAAAAACTTTACTACGTCGAAAAAAACCGCCACAGCGACAAGTATCAGGAAATTGACTTGCGGCTCAATGTCCCCGTCGTGCGAGACTTGGTAAATTAGACAAAATCGCAAAATTTGTCCGTCCACAAAGAGCAAGAGTGTGATATAATGGAGTAAAGAAATTGATACTTGATTTTTTGATAAAAATAGTTTATAAAGAAGCACTATGATACAAAAAAGCGCCACCGGAAAAGAAATGATTGCCGCAGTTGATCTCGGCTCCAGTCATACTGTCACCCTAATTGCTAGTCGGGAAGCTGACGGCAATTTTAAAATCGTGGGCATTGGTGATGTCCCTTCGGTTGGCATCCGCCGGGCCAATATCGTCAACCTCGAGCAAGCCACCCAGACTCTCGAGCGCTCCGTGGCTATGGCTGAGCAAATGTGTGGCAATAATGTCGATAAAGTTTATGTCAACGTTTCTGGCGCTCATATTGGTTATCGTAATTCCAACGGCGTGGTGGTCGTGGCGAGTGATGACGGCATTGAAGAATCTGACATTGACCGCGCCATCGAATCCGCGCGCGCCATTAATCTTCCCGCTGACCAAGAAGTGCTCACTGTCACGCCTCGCACCTACAAAGTTGATGATCAAGAAGGTATCCTTGATCCATTAGGCATGGTCGGTCAGCGCCTAGAAGTCGAAATTCACATGATTACTGCTTCCTCCGCTGTGCTGCGCAACCTCGAAAAAGCCCTGGCTACGATCGGCTTAGAAAAGGAATCATTTGTTTTTGGCGGCTATGCCGCCAGCGAAGTCGTCATTGATGACAACGAAAAAAATGCCGGTGTCATTTGCATTGATATTGGCGCGGATACGACCAGCTATTGCGTTTATCTTGACGGTGCGATCCAGCTTTCGGGCGTGGTGCCGATCGGCAGCCGCTACGTGTCGCAAGACATTAACGCCTACACCCGCGTCGGTTTAGACAAAGCAGAACGCATCAAACTTGATTTATCCAAAGACGCCAGCGAGCCCATCAAACAGCGTGAAGGCGAGACCCGTGAAGAATTCCGCCGCCGTTACAAAGCGGCCGATATATTTGACCTCACTAAATACGATCCCGGCGTCAAACCAGCGACCGTTTCCAAAGCCATGCTCGTGCGCACCGTCATCGGCGCTAGACATCGGGAGATTTTTAGTCTCATCGCTGATGACCTCAAAAAAAATAAAATCGCCGACAAACTGGGCGCCGGTGCTGTCCTCGTTGGTGGCGGGGCCAAAGCCATTGGCGTGGGTGAAGTGGCCATGCAAACCCTCGGGATGCAAGTGCGCCTCGGTGTACCGCGTGGTATTGATGGCGTCATCCGTCACCTTGATGATCCGATTTATGCTACAGTGATCGGTTTGCTGCGCTATGCCAACCATGAACAGGCAGCAGCGCCCATCAGTGATCCTGCAGCCAGCGCCAAGCAAAGTAATCTGCCCAGTTTTATTAATGAAGTGGCGAGGAAATTTAAAAAATGGATGCCGTAGAGCAAAATTGCTCGTCAAATTTAAGATTTTTGTGATATAGTATGATCAACAAACAAAGGACAGAGAGAAGTTATGGCACAGATCAAACCAACCAATAACACATTTGCAAAGATTAAAGTCATCGGCGTGGGCGGTGGCGGCGGTAATGCCATCAATTCCATGATTGACTCCAAACAAATACACGGCGTGGAATTTGTCAGTGTCAACACTGATGCTCAAGCACTCATGAATTCGCTGGCCGAAACCAAAATCCAGATCGGCGATAATTACACCCGCGGCTTGGGCGCAGGCGCCAATCCCGAAGTCGGCCAAGCCGCCGCCGAAGAGTCGCGCGAAAAGCTCAAAGAAGTGATGTATGATACCGAAATGGTCTTCATCACTGCCGGCATGGGCGGCGGTACCGGTACTGGCGCCTCACCAGTGGTAGCCCAAATCGCCAAGGAAGCAGGCGCGCTCACTGTGGCCGTCGTCACCAAGCCGTTTATGTTTGAGGGCAATGCACGTATGCGCATCGCCGAAGACGGCATCGAAAACCTCAAAGATTACGTGGACGCACTCATTGTCGTCCCCAATCAACGCCTCTTGGATGTGGTCGACAAAAAAATGACGCTCATTGAAGCGTTTCACTTGGCCGATAATGTCCTCGGGCAAGGCGTGCAAGGCATTTCTGATCTCATCACCATGCCGGGTCTGGTCAATGTCGACTTCAAAGACGTAGAACGGGTCATGACGGACTCCGGCACCGCGATGATGGGTATCGGCGAGGGCGAAGGCGAAAACCGGGCCGTCATTGCCGCGCGTATGGCCATTTCCTCGCCACTTTTGGAACTGTCTGTAGATGGTGCTAAAGGCATTCTTTATAATATTATCGGCGGTCCGGATCTCGGGATGCAAGAAATCTCCGAAGCTAGCCAGATCATCCAGTCTACTGCCGATCCCGATGCCATCATTATTTTTGGTTCGGCGATCCGTGAAGAAATGATGGGTAAAATCCGCATCAGCGTTATCGCCACCGGCTTTGAAGAGCATGCCTACATCCCGGGAAGTATTCCCTACGATCAACGTTTTGCGCCGCTTGGCGGGTCACTGCCAGCCGCGAGCTCTGTTGCTGCTATCCCGGCCTCACCTTTGCCGGCAAGTACGCTCAATCCCGCTCCGCCCAAAATCCAAATCAGCGAGACACCGACTAACTTTGTACAGCCACGCGCCGACATCAAACCAGATCCCCTGACAATGCCACTTGGTAATGTCGCCACGCAGTTTGCGCCCCGGCAGGCTTACGATCCCATCCCTACGCCGCGCGCGATTAAAATCGAGCAGACGAGCAACATTGATCAAGCCGCACCCAGTTATCCGCCCTCACGTCCCACTCCAGCCAAAACGGAAACGGATTCTTACAGCGACGAAAACGACGTTTTCGCGCCGCCGGCTTTCCTGCGCAACCGCCGCTAAAAGTCATCATCTATCCGGCCGAAAATAGTTAATCTTTCATTTTGTGTGGCACGAAATGCTACACGTGTGGCATTACTTTTCATTTTTCGCCTGGTAAATATATCATAAACTGTGTGGCACTGGCGTAATAGCGTGTGGCATTTTGAGCACAAAATGTGTACAATCTAGTCATTGACACATTAATAAAATGTGATATAATATCAGCTGACACCATTAATAAGGAATAAGAGAAGGGAGTCTGAGTGAAATTCTAAGATGAGGAAAATCAACACACGATTAATCACATCCGATGACACTAGAGCAGGGACGAAGGAGCCTTGGAATTGTGCACGCAATAAGGTGAGTGATGCTTTATCCGGTATTAGTGCATAATTTTTCCCTCTTATTTCCTTGCATTAATGGTGTCGCCGGAAGTACGACAGTACGTGTATCGCTCACCTTTAGTATATACTGAGGTTTGCGATCTCCGGCACTAGCAGATACAAATGAAAGGCAGTATGCGCACTGTTTATGGGCGGATCTTTTTGGTGGCCACATTGGTAACGTTGGCAAACTTTCCCCCTAAGATAGGGGAAACAGGCGGGCTCGAAGAGCCCAACCTAAGGGAGTATGAATATAAGCAAGCAACCGTCTACGCTGCTACGTCCACCCTTACGACCAAAAAGATTAAAGACGTGCAGCTGGGTGAAGTCATCCAGATCGGCAGCAGTAAGTTTGTAAAAATCGCCGCCAACCGCTATCAAGCAGTAAAACCGTATACTTGTGCTGACCCGGTACTCACGTATGCTGGCGCTAGCAAAGGTTTCACTTATACGGGAAACTATCAGACCTTTACGGCGTACGCCGGGTGTCAGTATCAGGTAGAGTTGTGGGGAGCAAGAGGCGGAAACAGTAGAAATAATGGTGGCACAACTTACGTGGGTGGATATGGAGGCTATGTGAGCGGTACAATCATGATGAATACAAGGATGAATTTTTACGTATACATAGGTGGCCAAGGAACGAATACAGATACTGGGGGTTGGAATGGCGGCGGCTACTTGACTGGTGGGCAAAGTTCTTTCGGTGGCAGCGGAGGCGGCGCTAGTGACATTAGGACCATATCCGGATCTTGGAATAATGATAATTCTCTGTGTAGTCGTATAATGGTGGCTGGCGCCGGCGGTGGTGGTGACGCTCGTGCCGAAGGATATGGTGACGGTAAGGGTGGCGACGGTGGAGGATTGTACGGAATACGCGGGCAGGCTATCAATCATACTAATGGCTATGGCTATTGTCAATCTTCTGGGGGAACACAAGTATCTGGTGGACAGCAAATGTGTTATGGTGAAATAATGTCTGATGATAAAGCAATAGGCTATTTTGGTGCAGCCTGCCAAAATCCGGACAATTCAGATGCGTGGGCGCAAAGTGGCGGAGGCTCTGGATGGTATGGAGGTAGTGCTTCTAATCATTCTGGCGCTGGCGGCGGTTCCTCTTACATCTCCGGCCATACCGGCTGCGTCGCTGTTACCTCACAAAGCGACACTACTCCCAAATCGGGCTGTACTACCGGCACTACTAATTACCCTTGCTCACTTAGTCCTACAGGATTGAGTTTTACTGACACCGTAATGATCGACGGCGCTGGTTATTCCTGGACAAATGTGAAAGGATCGCTCAAGCAAATGCCCAATCCGTCAGGCGGTTACTACGCCAGTGGCGTAGGCCATACCGGTAATGGTGCCGCCCGCATCACGCGCCTTAATTAGTCACTTACTACTCTTTCTACTTTTTTAGATGTGCCTGCGCCCGCGAAAGCGGGCGCAGATGTATGCGACTTTTCACTCTTGCAATTTTTGGCTTTTTATGGTATAAATATACAAAATACAATCACAAGAGCAAATAATTACTCAAAATATAGAATCGAAGATCCTGGCGATCAGGAACCAATACGTTATGCTAGATCGCGACTTGGCAGATTTATACGGAGTACCAACTAAGCGTCTAAATGAACAAGTAAAGCGCAACAGCGAACGTTTTCCAGCAAGCTTTATGTTTCAATTAAGTGAGCAAGAGTTTGAGAATTGGAGGTCGCAATTTGCGACCTCCAGTGCGGATAAAATTGGTTTGCGCCGTCCACCATATGCATTTACCGAACAAGGTGTTGCCATGCTTTCTGCAGTCCTCCACTAGGAGCCTCGCTAAAGGACCTAGGCAAAAAGTGTTTTGCATTCCAAATAATGGATAAAAGTTGGATTCCTCAATTACTAAGTCGCATATAAAAACTTTTTTGTGTAGCACGAAATGCCACACGTGTGGCATTACTTTTCATTTTTCGCCTGGTAAATATATCATAAACTGTGTGGCATTTTGCGCCTTTTGTGTGGCACTGGCGCAGTAGCGTGTGGCATTTTGAGCACAAAATGTGTACAATCACTGCCAGTAAACGTCCAGCTGCGTCGTCCCCAACTTATACTTTTCCGCTGTCTGTGTCAGCGCCTCAAATCTCGCTGCCAATGCACCGGCACTCGCTTCCCGCCAAAAAAGCTGTAAGTGCCCCGGTTCATCAGTCAGGATCATTTCTGGCTCTAGTAGTGCCAATATTTCATCATGAAAATCGAGCATATTATAATAGACGCTGGCTTGATATTTTGGCCGGACCTGGAAAATCGCCGCCCACTGCTGTCCATCATTTATGCTTACAGGCGCCAAATAGCTCGCCTTTGCTGTCAGCCCCGCAGACGCAGCGTTTATCCGCGCTGTAAGTGAGTAATCTAAAGTCGCCACCGTACAAACGTGGGCATCTAAGTATTGATGCGGGCTCATACTGTCACGCAGATAATAATGACACTCCAGCATTCTGGTGGTGGGGAAAGCGGACACCGTAGCCGTGACGGCTTCCAAAAAACCGTCCACGGGCAAACGTAACTCATCGTCTAGCTGTACCATCTGGAAAGGTAACGTGATGGCCGGGCGCGCCGATTCGTCTGTTGGCAAAAACTGCGATAGATAATGATGACGCTCATCCGCGATCACTACCAACGCCAGATCGATACCAATTATCAATACGGTGGCCAGCGAATAGATAAAAAGTAATCCGCTTTTGATAAATACCTCACTTTTTGCCTTAAGTAAAGCGCGGCCAAGAATGCTGCTGAGGGTAAAAAGGATCGCGGGCGCCAGGCAGAGGGTCTCAAATAAATACGGTACCGCTAAAGGGTCAAAAGGCCAGACAGCCCCAAAAGCTAAGGCCCACCACCCTACGTAAGCGACGAGTTGTGCTACCACACTCAAAAGTCCTAGTGTCTGGACCAGTAGTAAGTGATGAAAAATGAGCAGCCCGCACGCTCGCGTCAAGCTCGCCCACAATGCCGTCACAAGCCCCAGGCACATCAGTACAGAGGCTAATGGCGGCACACCGCCAGCAAATAGGCAACTTGTCGCCGCCACAATCAACAAAGCGATGCCAAGAAAAGACAGTAGCGAAAAAACACGTTGCCAGGCAAAAAGCGGTGAGTGAGTCTTTAACTTCATAAAGATCATTATAGCACAGATTATACGACCGAGACAGCCTTAATAATCAATGCTATTGCCAGTGGGCACGAGGCTAATCCAGATTTTGCCGCGAGGAATGCTGTAGGCCTTACCAGTGCTCGTGGTAAACTGCAACTCGCTTTCGCGTGATTTCTTTGACCATTTGATCGGCGTGGCCTCACCACCAAAAAAGTGAATCCCATCACCCTTAGAAATTACGTCATACATCATGTGCTTGAGCTCATCAATCGGGCCTTCTTCATCCACATGCATCACGATCACGTTGTCATAAGCAAGCGGTTCATCATTATTGAGATCTGTCTGCGCCACGCCGCCATTGGAGCGCAAGTACTTGCCACTGCTGGCGTCATATTTCCACTCCACATCAAATTGTGACAGACCGCTCCAAAACTGATAGCTGACAGTCTGCGCGCCGCTACCGGCTTCCTCATCACTAAAGCTCCAGCCTTCAAAGCCGTCAGCCCAGTCAGTGCCGTCTACGGTTTTACTGCCTACCTTGGTGGCGGGAGACATATTTGTCCAGCCACGCTTGGCGGCCACTTCCCACAGCTTTTCGGTGCTAGTGGTCATCGTGTGCTCCGTGGCGATGTCTTTGCCAGGGATACGGTTGTAGTCACGGATAAAAGTAGGATAGCCGACACTAAACTGATTAATGTCATTTTCACCAGTCCAGCCGTAATCAGTCAGCTGCCCGAGAGCGTTAGCTGGACCTTCAAGGTTGGCGCCACCCACGTGTACATACATCGGCCGGTTGAATCCTGACGCTAAATTAATAAAGTAAGTCCGAGCTGAACGGATTGGCGCCAGTGTCACGTCTTCACTTTGGGCATCACAGTAAAAAAGACCCATAAATCGGGTAATTCCGCCCTCAGCCACTGCTTCAAAAACCACATCTGCCCGCGATAGTCCCGACTGCGGCCGCGCATCTACGGAATTTTCGATCATTACGGCCAGTGGGCGGCGCGCGGCCCAGGCCTGCTGCTCTGGCTCAGTATACATCACGCCGTTGAGCGGACACTCCTGAGTTTTTGGTAAACTCTCAATGCCAGCAATTAACGATTCGTCTTCCTCCACTACTTCCTCAGCAACGGGCGCGGGCGTCGGCTCAGATTTGGGTGCGGCAGTGCTGCTAAAAAGCCGGAAGACCACCGTCGATAGCCCTAGCGAAATCAAGAAAAACGCTACCGGGATTAAATAAAGAAAATAATTATTTTTTTTCATGTCTATTCCTTGTCTTTCTTGTTTCCCTTATCTATTGGCCGCCACTACGATTCCCAAAATCACCAAAATCGTGAGCGTCGCCCAGGCCGTCCTTTTAAGGTCAGCGGCAAAAACGCTTGCTGGAAAACCGTAAAAGTCCACTTGCTCTATTTTACCACGATTTGGCGCACTTGTCACCTCTGCTTGCGCCAGCTCTCGTGCTGCTTGCCGCTGCCGTCTGTTTTTTTTGTGTTTTTTCGTCATTTTAGCCTCCCTTTGTCAGGCGCATCACGTCAGCGATCGTGATGAGCGCCGCCAAGATCATGATCCCGATAAATCCGATATAATTAAGCATTCCTTCTACCTTAGCTATCCGCGCTCGGCCGAAGGCCTTCTCACAAATAATCAAAAACAACCGCCCACCGTCTACCGCTGGGATCGGCAGCAAATTAATGATCCCGAGGTTAAGTGACAAAAACCCAGCAAATGACACAATTTCCATCAGTCCTTGCTCAAAGGTTTTGGCACGGGCCAGCTCACCGACAATGCCTACCGGCCCCATCAACACCGCTTGCTTGGGCTCGCGGGAAAATAGCTGTCGTAGCGCCACGCCAAGCCCCTGTAACATCTGCCAAGACAGTCGCAACGACTGTCGACCACCGTAATAAACGCTATACGGCAATTGCTGATACCAGGGGTAATGAAAATCTTGATAATTGGTCATCGCGATGCCCAAAGCGCCGCCACCGGCCGGAATTTCCTCCGCGCCCCGCAGCCTGGCCTCATAAGTGGCTAAGTTATCGCTACACACACCATTGCTGCAACTATCATCGAGCGTGATCGAGATCTCGCTCCCCAGCCTCTCTCGGGTAAACCCAGCTACGTCCTCCATTTGCTGCACCTGCAAACTACTGCTCGCATCCGCCACACTGACAATCCGCGCGCCTACAGGCAGCTGCAATCTGTCCGCCGGTGAACCTGGCTCTAAGTAATCAATAAATACCATCCCTGGTACCTCTCGCGGAATCCCGTAGACTGAGTAAGCGATCATAAAAACTATGGCCGCCAGCACTAGATTGACCAGCGGGCCGGCCAAAATCACCAAAAACCGCTGCCAGGCAGGCTTAGTGTAGAATTCACCATCCGTGATCTCGATCCCCGGCTGGGCGGGTGCATTTTCCCCGCTCAAGTTCACGTAGCCGCCCAACGGGATCAAATTAAGCACAAAATCAGTCTCCAGCCATCGGCCCAATTTCACCAGGCGCGGCGGGAAACCGATCCCAAATTCCTCCACCCGCACGCGGAAAAACTTCGCCACCAAAAAATGTCCCAGTTCGTGTACAATTACCAGAACAGCCAAAATCAGCAAATAGATAAGTATCGTCACCAAAGTCATATTTTGAGTAATTCTTTTTGCTTGGCCGCAGCCCACTGTTCTACTTGATCAATGAGTTTTTTTGTCTCATCTTCCAATTTCACCAGATCGGCCTTGATATTGTCTTCGCTGACTCCGGCCTGGCCTTTTTGCGCTTCAATGTCACGCTTAGTATCTGCGCGCAGCGAGCGGATCATGACTTTACCCGCTTCGACTTTTTGGCTGAGCGTCTTGACTAGCTTTTCCCGATCCTCACCCGTCAGCGGCGGGACGCTGATCCGGATAATGTCACCGTCTACCACCGGATTGAGATTGATCCCGGCCGTCTGGATACCTTTTTCGATCGCCCCGAGCACCGATTTATCCCAGGGAGAAACAATCAACATCGTCGGGTCTGACACGCTAATTGCTGCCAGCTCCGTCACCTTCATCACACTGCCGTAAGCCTCCACCTTGACGCCATCCAAAAGTTGCGGACTGGCTCCGCCGGTGCGCAAACTGCCAATATCCTCCCGGATCACGTCAAGCGCTTTCTTTCCTGATTCGCCAAAAGCCTTAAAGTCAAACATAAATTCCTTCTAGTTGAACGTATTATACCGCAGTTTTGCCAAATTTGCCGACCAATTTTCCAATTCACCTGCTATAATACCACTATGTCAGTCTACATTTATCATGGTGACGATACCGCCGACTCCTTCGCCCATTACCAGGCCAAACTTGACGAGTTACGTGCCCAAAATTTTACCATTACCAGTCTTGACGGCAAAAAAGACACACTGGCCGCCCTGAGTGATGCCCTAGACAGCCAAGACCTTTTTGCCGGGCCGCGCGCGCTCGCCATCACTGCCCTGCTTTCTCGTCCCAAATCCAAAATCCGTGACGAGTGGTGTCGGCAAATCGCGGCTGCTGATCTGGAAGTCCTCGTCTGGGCCGACAAAAAACTCACTCCCGCCACCCTCAAACTTTTCCCGGCCGCCCAGGTCTACGCCAGTCGTGACCAAAAAGCCATTTGGGAAGCCGTCGCCCTCCTTACGGCCGATAATAATAACGAAAGGTTTATCACGGCGGTAGAAAAAGCGATCCAGCAAGCCGACTCTAGCAGTGACCCGGGAATATATTTGACGGCTACTTTTTTGTGGCAAATCCAACAGCTTATAGATGTCAGCTTAGGACACTTTCACGGCGCTCCTTTTGCCCGCACCCGCTTACAAAATCAGGCGGGACGCATCGGTCTGCCGGCCCTTTACCGACTCCACCAAAAACTGATTGAGCTTGATTTTCGGGCAAAAACTGGTCAGTTATCATTACCCGTCAGTAAGGAACTTATATTAATTTTAACAGCAACGATATAGTAGGCTAGAGTTTATAAAAATTGCCTCTTGACAAAAAGCCCATAATGTGGTATAATAAACGTAGTTTACCTTGAACTACCGTTCTTTAACAGCCAAAACAGGATCGAAAATAGATCATCAACGCGGCTACCCACCAGAGGTAGTCACAAAAAACACGTCGTGACCTATAAGGTCACCACAATTATAAATTAGTCACTAATAATTAATAATCTTAATTATTCTTGAGAAAAATGCGCTAAGGGATCTAAAAGTCGCCGCCAAGCTGTATCCGGGCTTTCTTCCTCTGTCACAAACTCGGGCACACCGCCTGGCACGTATTCAAAAGTCGCCAAATCCAAATTACCTTCACCTGGATTTTTGTATAAATTAGTATCCCGGATCAGTTTTTCCTGATTGAGCGGCTCGCCGGCCAAGTCGAGCTCACTTTGACGCTGCAAAAGTTGCAGCTGGAGCTTTTCTTTTTCGCGCTGGCTCGCCAGCACCGCCTGATGTGTGGCCTGTTGTCTTTGTCCACTTACCTGCAGTGAACCCAAAAAACTGCCGGCCAGAAGGAGAATGAAAACAGTGATCAGGATGCGCGGCAGCATTTTTTTCATATAGTATTTATTATAGAGAAAGAGAGAACTTATGTCAAATCTTACAGTCCAAGATGGAGAAAAACTTTTTAATGATTATTTAACGGCCAGCGGTAAGGCCCATGCTACTATTATCGCTTATTCAAAAGACATCGAGCAGTTGACGGAATTTCTGCTCGGTCGGGGTAAAACTCAAATGGAAGCCGTCGGTGTTGATGATCTGGAGGCCTATAAGGAATATCTGGGCAAGGTTTACCGCTCGGATAAAACGGTGTCCCGCAAAGTCAATTCCGTGAAGTCTTATTTCCGCTATCTATCGGATAATCACTACATCCCGGATAATCCTTCACGCTTGGTGGCTCAGCCCCAGTGTGAACAGACTCCGCCTCGAGTACTCAGTAAAACCGAGTACCGCGCTTTGCGTGATGCCTGCCGGGGTGACGTCCGGATGCTGGCAGTGGTAGAAACCCTGCTGCAGACCGGGATGCGTATCAGCGAGCTGGCCAACCTCAAACTTGATGACCTCGACTTTGACCGCGGTGTGATCAACATCGAGACCGAAGACACGCATCTCAATCGTAAGGTGCCGCTCAATGAGACCGCGAAGAAAACACTTCAGGCTTACCTGAAAGTCCGCCCGCGCGCGCGCGAAAAGACCGTTTTCTTGACCAAGACCTGTAAACCATTTTTGGTACGCAATATCCGTAAGTCCCTGGATCGGTATTTCCGGCTGGCGGGCTTGGGTGCTGGGGTCAAGGTCAATGACCTGCGTCACACCTTTATCGTCGAGCAGTTGCGCGCCGGTTTACCAATGGTCTATGTCTCGCAGATCGTGGGTCACAAACGCCTCACGACCACGGAAAAATACTTAGCTTTCGTCAAGATTCCTGAGTATGATGCCAACATCAAAATTGAGACCCTGTAAGGCTGTTAGAAAATCAAGAAAAAGGGCGAGCTTGTCTCGCCCTTTTTTTGGGTGAATTTGCCATTTCTGGCGGGTTTTGCCGCTTTTTTGGGGTACGCCGCCTTTTTCCCGCCAGCAAGTGCTGGAAAAACGCCCCTTGCGGGGCGTTTTTCCAAAGTTGTCTATTGACCCACTTGCGTGAAGTCCACATGTATTATACATCAAATTTGGGTAATTGTATACTCTCTTTGCCCCAAACCGATGCTTTCGGCGTATTCCAAGATGTGACGGCCATGCTGACGCTCCACACGCGCGATAAAGTGATCGCGCCCGGGATCACCACTCGTCCAGATTTTGTCAATGCAAGCCTGATCAAGCGCCACCGGATCAAGGCTGGCCAAAATCCCGATGTCTTGCATGCATGGCGCTTCGGGATGAGAGTCACAGTCACAATCTACGGATAAATTATTCATCACGTCGATGTAGACAATGGATTTGCCGCCTGCGGCCACGTAGTCCGCCACCGCTTTGGCGGCTTCTGCCATGCTTTCCAGGAAAGCGTCTTGGGCGGGTAAATTGCTCCATACAGCAGCGGCATCAGTCATGCTGCCAGCCGAGTGGATAAGCGCCTTACCAGCAGTGGAGGCAAAACCGATGGACTGGTTTTTGAGCACGCCGCCAAAGCCGCCCATCTGGTGACCCTTGAAGTGGGCGAGATTGACGAAGGACTCATAGCGGTCAAAATGCGAGCCGATAATGTCATACTCTAAGTGCTTGCCACCAGTAACCGGGATTTGTTTTTCACCGTCTTCATCCAAGATGTCTACCGGGGCGACGTCCAGGAATCCGTGCTCCTTGATCGCTTGCCAGTGATCGGCGGTCTCTTGCCGGCGCCCGCCGTATGCGGTATTGCATTCCACGATCGTGGCGCCAAGCTCGTGGACGAGATCAGCGATGAGCGTGGGCTGGAGGTAATTGTGCCCGCCCGGCTCACCCGTGGAGATTTTCACCGCTACAGGCGCTGCCTGGGCGACGCCGAGACTTTGGTAAATTTTTAGCAAAGCCTTGGCGCTAACTTCTGGTGTAAAATATACAGTTGCTGTCATTTGTCCTTTCTTAACGTAGTCCTACGGCTTCGCAAAACTTGAGCGCATCACACACGGCATTACCGACAGGCCCTTGGCCAAAAATCTGCCAGAAAAAGTAAAAAAGTGCCCCGATGATAGCCAAAGTAATCACCAAAGCCACAAATGCGGACGAGCCGCCACGTCGTTTCATCAGATCCTTTCTATGTACCGAAATTTGGCGGAAGTAGAGGGATTCGAACCCACGAAGCCATTTCTGGACTCACGCTTTCCAAGCGTGTGCAATTGACCACTATGCGATACTTCCTTTGTTAAAGTTCTCGTATTTTACCACGACCATGCCCAAAATGCAAGCGGACATCAGCTCACCAGCGCAGAGTAATGTCACAGTCATCGTCAGTGAAGTCAAAGTAGCCTTCATCATCGTAGCAACTGGGGCCGCTCTCAAGCGCGCTGGTATCCAGCGGGGGAAACTGGACCCTGTTTTGCGCTCGGCGCTTTTTGTTAGTCTGGACGGCAGCATTGACACTGCCATCCTCACCAAAAAGCAATGCTTGCTCGCCCGCACGGATGGGTACCGGCGGTAGGGGAGTGGTCAGGATTCTTTCGCCGTCTCCGCCGTCGCTAAAGCATTGATAGTATTCGATCACACGCTGATTGCAGATGATGTCGGCCATGGTGATTGGTTTTGTGAGGATCAGCCCTTCCAAACTCGTCACCCGGGAGAGCGCTACATAGGTCTGCCCCGCGGCAAAAGAAGGCCTTGATAAATCCAGGGTCAATTTGTCAAAAGTCAAGCCCTGAGCCTTGTGAATCGTGACCGCCCATGCTGGTTTGATGGGCAGCTGCTCATAAGTGCCATAAGTCTGATGGATGATTTTGCGCTGCTCGCGGTCGTATACCGCTCTGGTATCTTCCCAGGTGAAAGGATGGACGTCTACGATTTGTCCGTTATCCAGGCGGACATCTACGTAATCTTCGAAACATTGATATACTGCTCCCATGGAACCGTTTACCCAACGATTTTTGGGATCGTTGCTAAGAAGCATCACCCGCGCGCCGGGCTTGAGCACCAGATTGATCGGCGTGGGGAAGTCGCGCTCATTATAATTGCCAGTGGAATGACCTTTATAAGTATACGGCTGATCAGGGATCCGGCGCATGTGGATGGAGTTAATATTGTCTGCGCCTCGTCTGGTGGTGGTGAGCACAGTGCTGGAATCATCGAGGTTGGCGGGGTCAAATCGACCACTAATGACCCGGGTGTTGAGCAGTGCTAAGTCAGCGGCGCTTAGTGACCCATCACGCACTCGGTGCAGTACACGGATAAACTTATCATCATGCTGACGGTATACATGGCTAAGTTCACAAAAGTACATATTGGCTAAGTGAGTGGTTGCCATCGAGTAGAAGACTTCTGAAGCAAAAAAGTACTCATGAGCGTAAAATTCCCTAAAAGTGGCCTCTTCTGCGCGCGAACACACGGGCGGTAGCTGGAAAAGATCACCAAAACACACCAGCCGTACTCCGCCAAATGGTAAGTTACTGCCGCGGGTGATATTCATGTATTCATTCAAAGCATCGAAAAGATCAGCTCGCACCATGGAAATTTCGTCAATAATCATCACATCCAAGCTGGCGCAAAACTCTCGCCGCTCACGGCTGATTTTAGTGCGATTTTTCTTGACGTGCTCGGGCGTCACGGTGCCGCCCAAATGCATCATGTGATGAATCGTCTCGCCGCCGACATTGATAGCAGCGATCCCGGTAGGCGCCGTCACTACATAATTTAAGTCTTCGTCCTCGAGGAGAGCGACGTATTCACGAAGCAGTGTGGATTTACCAGTACCAGCCGGCCCGTAAATAAAAACGTTCCGATCAGTATTTTCTAGTATATCCCAGACTTTGCTTCTGGCCGGGTTTTCATTTTCCATAATCACTCGCTTGTCACCAAACTTCTTCCTCCAGTCATACTTTTGTTATATCTTACCACATTTTTGGCGTTTTTGGTGGTATAATTGCAGCATGAATACACAAATCTCATGTCCCAATTGTCATTTTACCTTTGATGTGGACCAAGTACTGGCCCAAAATGCCGAAAACCGCATCCGCAGCGAACTTCAAGCCGCACATGAACGCGCTCTCCAGGAATCAGCCAAAAAACACGAGCAAGAACTAGCCGCACTCAAAACCAAGCTCACCGCTAGTGCCCGGCAAGCCGCAAAGGCCGAATACGAAGCCGCCCAAGCAGAGCTTGCTGACAGACTCAAAAACGCCGACGTCAAACTCCAAGCGCGTGATGAACAGCTAGAAAAACTCCGCCAACAAAACCTCGACTTCCTCCGGGAAAAAGAAAAATGGGCCCAAGAAAAGCAAAACCTAGAACTCGAAAACCGCAAACAGCTCGCCGCCGAGCGGGATAAACTGACGGAACAAATTAGCAAAAAAGTCGAGCAAGAAAATCAGTTGCGCCTGGCAGAAAAAGACAAAAAACTGGCCGATGCCATGGCGGAAATGGCCGTGCTACGGCGCAAGCTAGAGCAAGGTTCTCAGCAATCCCAGGGAGAAGTACTGGAGCTGGCGCTAGAAGATCAGCTCCGGGAAGCTTTTGGTGATGACATCATCGAGCCGATAGGCAAAGGCGTCAATGGTGCCGATGTGCGCCAGCGCGTTTTTAATACCAAAGGCAGTGAGTGCGGCAAAATCATCTGGGAGTGCAAACGTACCAAAAATTGGACGGAAGGCTGGATCAGTAAGCTCAAAGATGATCAACGCCAAGAAAAAGCCGAACTCGCCGTCCTCACCACGACGCAAATGCCCAAAAACGTTGACAAAGACTTCACTTTTTACCAAGGGATCTGGGTCTGCAAGCCAGAACTGGCCACATTTGTGGCCACCTTACTGCGCTTCAATCTGATCCGGATCGGCTTTGTGCTCGACTCCCAAGAAAGCAAAGATGAAAAAGTCGAAGCCTTATACCGTTATCTCACCGGCCCTGAATTCAGCCAAAAAATCGAAAGTCAATACGACACCATCGCCGGCATGCGCGCCCAGCTCGAAAAAGAAAAAACATTTTGGAACCGGCATTTTGCCGAGCGCGAAAAACAAATTGAGGCGCTTAGCGCCAGTGTGGTCTCAATGTATGGCGGCTTGCAGGGTATTACCAGGGGCGCTCTGCCCAGCGTCAAAAGTCTCGAGGGCGAGTAAACATCCTCAAATTGCCTGCGCATTTGTCCCAAAACCGTGTTATAATACATACTGTTCTTAAAAAATGCCAACCTAGTCAAGGTGGTCACGACACGTGTCTGAAAAACACGGAATCTTGGTTCGATTCCAAGGGTTGGCACAGCAAGGCGGATCATGTCAACTCCAAAAAAATTTATCGACTGTACTCGAAATTTTCCCAAATTTCGTCAATTTATCGACTTGAGTCGTAATTTTTGCCGTCACCATCGTCTGGCAGCTCTCATGACTGTCTGGATCATTTTTGCCGCCGCTTGGGTCTGGCTCAGCCGCGCTCATGCCTTTAGCTTCAATTTCCACGACGAGACTGATCACGTGGCCGTGGGCTATTTCCTCTATCGTGATCACCTGCGCCTTTACCAAGATCTCATTACGATCCATCAGCCGCTACCAGTGCTAGTGGGCGGCCTGTTTGCGCTGCTAGTGCCTCACGCCACACTGTATGCTTTTATTTCCCGGCTGCGTCTGCTGATGGCTTTATTTTGGGCTGGTGCAGGCACCGTCCTGGTTTGGCGCTTTCGCGCCCGGGGGCTTGTCGCCAGTGTCATCACCTGTTTGCACGCCTTCCCATATTTTGGTTTTTTTGTCTTGGCCGAATCCCTCGTCTGGCCAGCAGTCGCTTATCTGATCCTAGCGATCGCTGAGCAGTGGTGGCCACCAGCTACTGCGGCCCGGCTGCAGCGCCCGCAAGACAGTATCATCTGGGGTGCGCTTTGCGGTTGGTTGATTTTTAATCTCTTGCCGCTGGCGCCGTTTATCATTGCGGCTACCATTATCTATGCCTGGCCTCGCCGCCAGGCCTGGCGGCGGGAAGTGTTGCTCGTTTTTGGCGGCTTTTTACTAGTGGCACTGCCCATCTTTTTACTAGTCAGCCCTGTCTCTTGGTTTCGCCAAACCATCGTCAACTTCACTCAGTACTGGTCGGCAGACATCCAGTCGTCAGCGCCGGCGGCGCTCACTCATCTCGGCCTCTGGCTCACTTATCCCTTGGTATCGGGATTTATCAGCTATCGCTCACCCAGTCTCCTCATTTGGGCGGTCTTGATCATCTACCCGCTGATAATTTCTTATACCCACTCACGCCAGCAAGGCCTGCGCGTGACACTGCTGTATGTACTCGTCGTCTTGCTCAATAACCGCGTCAATACTCCGGCCGCCACTCTGTATGAAGGCTTTCATTTATTGCCGTATTTGGCCGGTCTGGCGGCCTTTAGTGCCGCTGTCTGGTGCGAGCTCTGGCCGCGTGCCACCCGCCGCATCCGCGCCGACGTCATCGTTTTGTCGCTTGTCGCCTCCGGCATTGTCGGCGCCTGGCTGATCCAAGGTGATGACCGCCAAGCCAAATATGAGATCTTATTTTTGCCGGAGCAGTCACTCATTAATGTCATCAATATCCTCAAAAAACCCGGCGATCGGCTCCTCACCGGCGAGGAAGGCTATGGTTACCTCAATCTGCTCACGGGTATTCCTTTTGCCGACCGGCAAAACTTTCACCTCTACTGGTCTTGGCGCTCGCCCGAATTGCGCCAGGATTTCCTCGATACCTTTGCCAAGCGCCCACCAGCCTTCGTCTACTTCCCCAATCACACCGGCCGCGGTATGCCGGATCTACTGCATGAGACGATTCTCCCAAGCTTTTACGTGAGCATCACCAATCCCGGCGGTACACCGAGCGATCTTTTTTATCGCGCAGATTTGGCCGCCAGCCTCTCGGCCGCAGTGCGCGCTGATCTGGCCGCCACTTACTATGCTCTTGCGGCTGCCTCCAGCGCCAGCCAGCTGGCTGCCGACTAAAATTGCCCCTTGCAAAATCTAATTGCCGTGCTATAATATCGATGTTGGATTAAATGCGCCACCCCGGCGCTGCCAGTTTTACTGGTTCCCACAAGCGACGCCGGTCCTCCTCCATGCCGGCGTTTCGCTTTTTGCGGCAATTTGCTGGTAAATTTCCGCCAAA
This sequence comes from Patescibacteria group bacterium, assembly GCA_045541795.1. Taxonomy (GTDB): domain Bacteria; phylum Patescibacteriota; class Microgenomatia; order UBA1400; family PJMF01; genus RGIG2560. The sequence continues at coordinate 220,175 of JAZQJV010000018.1, forward strand.
ATCTGATATAATACAGCGTATGCGTCGGTAACTCAGTTGGATAGAGTGTCTGCCTTCTAAGCAGAATGTCGCGGGTTCGAGCCCCGCCCGACGCACCCGAGCTTCATTAGCAGACATGCAGCTAGACTGCTAAAAATCTACCCCACCATGAATATATTGATACACCGGCATTATTTTCGCACTGTTCACAAAAAATACTCAATTTAAAAACCCGCCTTCGGGGAAAAGGCGGGCTTTTAGCAACTCCAGTGACCTTAGTCAAAAGCGTGCGTATTCACGCCCTTGGTCCAGTCAATTTCCGCGTGAGCCTTGAGGATGTCGCGGATGATCTTTTTGAGGCTGTCGTATTCTTTTTTGGTCTTGCCTTCAAATTTGATCGTAATGTACGGCCCATTTTGTGACGCGCGTACAGTCACCATTTGTGTGGGCGTATCCATGCGGATACCATCAATAGTGTCGTAGTCGGCCTTGGGGAATTGTTTTTTGAGGTCGCCGGCAATCACTTCCTTGATGAACTTAAATTTGATGTCATCAGCCAGCCCGAGCTTAATTTCTGGACTGGTAGTGTATTTTGGCAAACTGTCTACGGCCTCGCCCAAAGTCAGATCCTTGCGCTCCAGATAAGACAGCAAACGCAATGACGCGTACGCGGCATCGTCATGACCAAAGAAATTATCATTAAAGAAAATGTGGCCCGAAAGCTCACCGCCAAATGGCGCATTAAGTTCTTTGATCTTGGCCTTGATGAAAGAGTGACCAGTAATCCACATTACCGGTTTGCCGCCACGCTTAGTGATGGTCTGGCTTACAGCCTTGGAGCACAAATTATTAAAGACAATCGGCGCGCCAGGCATCGTGTCGAGTACATCGTCGGCAAAAAGCGCCACCACGCTATCCATCCACAGTACCCGGCCAGCTTCATCTACCACCGCCATCCGGTCACCGTCGGCGTCGTAAGCCAAACCAATATCCGCTTCATGTTTGAGCACGCCTTCACGTAGCCGCTCCAGCACTTCTACTTCTGTGGGATCCGGCACGCCTAGCGGGAAATTGCCGTCTAGCTTACAGTTTTGCTCGATCACCTCACAGCCAGCAGCGTGCAAAATTTCCGGATAGAACTTACCACTGGTAGAATTACTGGCATCAATCACCACTTTCCAGCGTTTGTGCAGGCGGAAGTTTTTGAGGATCGTGCGCAGGTAAGAGTCAAAGATGTCTACCTTGTGATTGGGCGCGGGCGTGGGCGCAGTCACGAAGTCGGCCTTAGCTGTGAGCTCCCGGAAAGCCTGTACCTCTTCTGACAGCATCGTCTCCGAGTAACCCGTGCCCAGCTTCAAGCCGTTGTATTCACGCGGATTGTGAGAAGCGGTAATCATCGCGTAGCCTTTGGTCTTAAACTCATAAGCGGCAAAATACACCATTTGTGACAAAGCTAAGCCCATATCATAAGTCTCAATACCGCCGTCATTTAGCCCTTGGATGAAGGCTTTTTTGTAGGCTTTGGAGGTGATGCGGTTGTCATGACCCACGGCCGCATCTACGATCCGATGCATTGACAGCCAAGTAGCATAAGCCCGTCCAAAAGTATAATAGACGTCCTCATTCAAATCTACATCCATGACGCCACGGATGTCATAGCCCCGGAAAATATGGGGATTAATGTCGGTAACAATTTTGTAAGCCATAAAAGCCTTCCTAATTACCAATTTGACCCATTATAACATAACTTTTACTATTTTTGGTGGCAATTTGCCCGCGCGCCGGCTCGTTTTTATGGTATAATAAAAGCTCTTAGCAAAAATTAATAAAGGAACGATTTATGGCAACAGTCAACGGCGGTAATCTCAAAAAAGGCATGTACATTGATTTTCGCGGCGCGCCACATCAAGTGACCAACACTCAATTTGTCTCGCCAGGCAAAGGCTCAGCTTTTACCCGGGCGAAGCTCAAAAACATCACCACGGGCAACACCCTAGAGTTTACCTTCAAGACCAACGAAAACGTGGAACTGCTCGATGTCCCCAGCAGAGAGCTGACTTACTCTTATCATGATGATGACGTGGTCGCCTTCATGGATATGCGCACCTACGAGCAATTTGAGATCAAAAGAGAACTCATCGGCGATGACGTCTATTACCTCACGCCAGACGTCAAAGTCTACGTGATGTTTTTGGGTGATGAGCCCATTGGCGTCACCCTGCCGCCCAAAGTCAAGCTCAAAGTCACCGAAGCGCCCGAGGCCATCAAAGGTGATCGGGTGACCGCTGGCAAAAAACCAGTGGTGATGGAAACAGGTCTCACTGTCCAAGCGCCCATTTTCATCAAGACCGGCGAGACTTTACTCATTGATACTACTACCGGCGAATACGTTTCTCGGGCCAACTAATCACGGCCTGGTGATACCTTTTCCTCTGCCTCCAGCCAACCGTGCTGCCGACACAGAGTCTTGATCTGCGCCGCCAGGTCTGCAATGTTGCCAGTATTATCAAGCACGCTTGAAATTCTTGCCGTCTGGAGGAGTTTGTCTTGTGAGTGCTCCACCCGCATCTCAGCCTTTTGCCGGTCCCAGTGATATGCCGCTTGGGCGCGCTCAATCATCTGCTCACGGCTGGCGGTAATTTGCCACAGCTCATCCACCAGCGTAGCAAAACCGGCCGCCGCCAGATGGCTGCCGAGTACAAACACCACCCGTCTGCCTCTTTTGCCTTGGGCAAAAAGCCATATTTCCAAATTTTGCCGCACACGTGGCCACATGATTTGCTCGAGCCACGCCAGATCCTCTGGATGAGTAAAAACGTACCAGGCAAGCCGCTTTTTGTCCACACTCGCGTCTGGCAAAAACACATCCAGGCCAAAACGGCTTTGTAATATGTCTTTGACTTCCGCCGTCTCATAAAGCCGAGCCACGATCTGGTCACAGTCAATGACACTCAACCCTAGCTCGGCCAAAATCCGCCCCGCGGTGGATTTACCCGCGCCCATCATCCCCGTGATCCCAATTACTTGCATAAGGCAATTATACACCCCAAACGCCAGAATTTGTGGTATAATAAGCGCTATGCCCTGGTGGTGGAATGGTAGACACAGCAGACTTAAAATCTGCCGACCGCAAGGTCATGCGAGTTCGAGTCTCGCCTGGGGCACGAGGTTTCACGAAATGCAAAATTAAAATCTTTTCATCCCCCCCCCCATTTTGCCCCTTGACACGCGCGGCTATTGTGCTACAATGATTTGGCATCCGTGAGTAGTAAGTAACGTAGAAAGTAAAAAATCCAAAAAAACGCTTCCAAAAATAAAATGATGTAAACCATCTTGCTGTAGATAACCAAGCTATCTGCGCGCCTTAGAGAGTAGAAAGGCATTATGTATAGCAAATTTTTGGGGCGTTTGTTCCTCACGGCTAGTTTCATCCCGCTGGCCGTGGGGCGTGCTGCCGCCGCCTCCAGCACTACCACCACGATGAAACTGATAGACACCCCGCTGGCTGCAGTGGTGGGTACGGGGGGACGCGTCAATCTCATCCGCACGGCAGATAACACTTGGCAAGCCACGGATAACTCCAACTGCCCAGACGGCGCTGCTTATCCCAACGGCACTGCTCACTGTTTTGCCGCCAAAGGTGATTACACCGCCGCCCAGGTCTATCAGTACTCCTGCCGCAAGCACACCTGCTCAGCCGATACCGTGTGGAATCCCGCCTCAGGCACCTGTATCCCGATCGTGGATTACGGCTGTACCCACACCAATAACTTCATGACACTGCAAGACTGGGACGGCTGTAGTGCTCTGGCCACACCGGCCGCCGGCGGCAATAATTACACCGCTGGGCCGTGCTTGATCGACAATCGCGACGGCAAGACGTACAATGTCCGCAAATTTGCCGACGGCAAATGCTGGCTGGCCAACAACTTGAAGTTTGGCGGCGATTATCACTACTGGCACAATATCAAAGGTCAGTCAGCTGATACCTGCGCGCTGCGGCTGGGCAGTAAGTGGCAGTCTGGCGGCTTCAACAATCTCTATACCAATCAGTCTGCGGCCAAGCCGCCCACCAATCGCTTCTGGCAAGGCTCTTACGGCGACTGCGTCTATCCGTACTCATCCACCTCTAGTAGTGATGCCAGCAATAAATACGGCTATCTTTACAACTGGATGGCAGCCGTACAGTCTCCTTGCGGCTGGTATAGTCAAGAATGTGATCCTGACGCCATGGCGACCAATACCGACGGCAAAGGCACCTACGGGACGCAAAAAATCCAAGGCATTTGTCCGGAAGGCTGGCATCTGCCCACGGGCGGTACTGGTGGCGAGTTTAATATCCTCACTGACCGGGTTGCTGGTATCACTGGTGGCAGTAGTCACTTGGCCGATGAGTCCAATACTGCCGGCGGTTGTTATACCAAAGGTAATACTACCTGTGGTATTTGGTCTGATACTAGCCGCAATGGTGGTAACGGTAGTTACGTTTTAACTTTCTTCAACCCTGGAGGAGGTTTTAATACTACTTATGCCGGCCGTACCAATTACATTGGTGAGTCTGGGGCTACAGAAACTACTGCCGTCGGCCTGATCTACCAGGGGTCGAACGCGCGCTATTGGTCCTCTACTGCTAGGTCTACTACCAACGCCTACGGCTTGGACGTGTACAGCTCGGGCGTGAGACCCCTAGGCTACCATCCGGGCGACAGCAAGTACTACGGCTTTTCGGTTCGCTGCGTGCTGGATTAGGTTTCCGGTTTGGGGCGCGGCTGTGGACCCACGACCGGCGGAGCTTATGCGCAGCCGAGGCGGCAGCTTGCTGCCAGCCACAGTGGGGACCGGCCGCGCCGGCCACCAAAAAAGTAGCTTGAGCAATAAAAATTAATTAGAAAAAATTATAAATTATAAAGTAAATCAAACATCAAAAAAAAGGAATATTATGACGACAAACTCCAAAAAAGCACCCATCAAAAATCAGGCCGCGCCGGCCAGCAACTCTGGCGTCGCCAAAAAAATCACCAGTGCGGGCGGCGAGCAAAGTGATCTTTTTGCCGGCATGGCTCTGCCGGAGGCGGCCAAAAAAGCCGAAGCTCGGGTCTTCAAGGTGGGCCTGAGTGCCAAAGAAAAAAAGACCGCCGCCAAAATCAAGGAAATCCGCAACCGCGACCACAAAATCGGCCTGATTGACGAGTGGATCGAGGCCGAAGACGCCAATTTTGACACGATCATCCTTCACAAAGAGTACGATATGTTTGTGGCTTTCAACCAAAGCGCTTATCAGCTGCGCGTCAAACTCCATCCTGGCCTCAAGCTCTACTTACAGCTCAACAAATACCGCCCCGAAGCCTTACGGGTGGCCTTGGGCAAAAATCAGCTGATAGACATCCGCCTGGCGGCCGAGGAAGCGGGCTTACAGATGCAAGAGTTCAAGGATGACAACCAAGAAGTGCAGACTATCATCATCTCCGGCCTCGCCACCATCACCAGTGAAGAATTTAATAACTGGAAAGCCTCATACATTGCCAATATCGAAAAAGCCCAAGCTACCATCAAACCATTTTACGGCGACCTCAATATTTACAAAAGTCTCATGGATCTATCCGTGATGGAAATGCACGCCGTGGGTAATTTCCCGCGTCACATCCGTGAGGTGATCGGCCCACAATTACTCTCACTAGTCACGGCGGCCATCGCTCTCATCCGTGATGCCACCCTCAAAAAAGAAGACGAGCTGCCGCTGCCGCGCAAAATCGCTGTGGTGATGGAGCTGGAGAAAAATATTGATCAGCAGGGATTTTTGCTACAGACATCTCTCAATCTCCAGGTGCTCAATACCGATAGCTTTGCCCGGCTCGCCAGTGTCATGGGTGAGCTCATCCATCAGCTCACAGCCTGGAAATTATCCCTCAAAAAGAAACGGGCATAAGTAAAAAACACCGGTATATAGGCAAAATTGAATGGTATCATGATCGTCGATCAAGGTGAAGTCTGGTTTGAAAGCCGCCGTCAGCAATATGTAGACAGTAATGACTGGCAGCTTTATGAGCGCCTCCTGACAGCTTATTTTGACGCCCGTCGCCACAAACGCTCTACCAATAATCAGCTGGCATTTGAAATTGATTTGCTTCATCACGTCCAAGAACTATACGACGCCATCCATGATCGTCACTATACCCTCGAGCCTGGCATTGCTTTTGTGGTAGACGACCCCAAGCCACGCGAGATTTTGGCCGCCTCTTTCCGCGATCGGGTCGTCCATCATTTTGTCTGCAGTCTCATGACACCGTACTGGGAGCCGCGTTTTATCGCCGACTCATATTCTTGCCGGGTGGGCAAAGGTACGCACTACGCGATCGCCCGGGCCCACAAGCACGCCCAGCGCCTCACGCACAATTACCGCGATGAAGCCTGGGTACTCAAACTCGATCTCAAGTGTTATTTTATGTACATTGACAAAGCCGTCTTGTGGGAGCTGATCCAGCCGATGTTTACGGCTGATGAGGATGCGCTCGCGGCCGGGCGCATCAGTGAGGAAGAGGCCCGCTATCATCTGGTACGCGGTTTTAATGACTATTTTGCGGCTGTTTTGGAATATTTGTTGCGGATCATTATTTTTTCCTGCCCGATGCTGAGCGTCCAGCTGCGGGGCAGACTTGATCGCTGGACGCTCCTTCCTGCCGAAAAAACCCTATTTATCGCGCCTTTTTGGCGCGGTTTTCCAATTGGTAATCTCACCAGTCAGCTGTTTTCCAATATTTATCTGCATGCTTTGGACTGTTTTATCAAATATCGGCTAGGCTTTACTCACTACGGCCGCTACGTAGACGATTTATACATGATGGATACGGATAAAACCCGCCTTAAGCGCGCCCGCACGGCTATCGGTAAGTTTTTGGCCGACACACTTCATTTGCGCCTTCATCCTACCAAGGTGATTTTACAGCCCGTCAAGTACGGCTTTCCTTTTGTTGGTGGGGTAGTGCGTCCGCACTCCTGCGTGCCTACTCGCCGTTTCCAAAAACGCTACCAAAAATTTATGACCGGCCACTCTGCCCGGCATTACACCGAGTATCAGCGCTCCCGCATCGCTAGTTACCAAGGTCATGATACCAAGATCCGCCATCTGCCCGAGCCCAAGCGCACGCTCACACAAAAAAGGCTCAAAAGACTAGCCGACCAGCAGCAAGCGTGTATTTATCACCGCTAAAAAGGGCTTTTTTAGTGTAAAATTAAATGGACGAAAGTCGCTCTTTGATAGCTGACGCCGTGCCCGCCCGCGTAAAATCAACTCTCGGGTGGAAGAAATCCAGCACAAAAGACCAGCCTGCTGCCGGCTTGCCGAGCGTGATAGGTATTTTGGTACCGGGGCCGCCAGGCCCGAGGGGTAATCACAAGTGGTCTGCAGTTATTTTTTTCACGTATACTGCACCAGCTGACCGTCCGCCGGTACGGTGATGACGGCAAAAAACTGCCGTCGGCCTGATCAACCAGGGGTCGAACGCGAACTATTGGTCCTCTACTGCTAGGTCTACTACCAACGCCTACAACTTGAACGTGAACAGCTCGAACGTGAAACCCCTAGGCAACAATCCGGGCAACAACAAGTACTACGGCTTTTCGGTTCGCTGCAATGCTGTCATCAGCTCACGGCGTCAGCCAAGGAGTCAGAAATTGACCCTTGACAACACCCCAGCCACGATCTATAATGAACGCACATCTAAATCGTAGCAAAGAGGATTTTGAAGTTCGGTGTAGATTCAATCTCCTACTGCTAATTAGAAATCGAGCTTACGTAGATTTCTTCTTACCGTACGTAAGGTTCTGTAACAGCGTGTGGAGTCCAACGTCAAGCGCTTGGATGCGACCTGGTATCGGTTTCATGTCTTCAGTCTTTCTCTTTCTTGTCTGAGGTTTCTTGCTGCCGGTAGTGGTGGGGTTGAATTGCGGATGCATTTGGGAAGCGAACTCACACCCGCTCGCACACGCTCGCGCGGGCAGCACGCCGTTTGCAGGATAATTGCAGAAGAAATTAATTTTCCAGGCGTCATGCATATTTTCCGGGGGAAGAGACGAGCAAACTGCCGTTGGTGACCAAAAGGAGTTTTCATCCGAACTTTTAGACCTTTTAAATCACGATCATGACGTTATCGCTCGTGAGTATTATACCATGAAAAAGTTGCTTGATGAGATTAAAAATCAAGGTAGGTCTAGGTGAGCAATAATTTCCTCCTCACTTGGCAAAACATTTTGTAGGCTGTAGGTCGAAATGCCGACTGGTTGCCCACTTTTCTCGACTGTCCACTGGGCAACGACACTGTTTTTCTCTTTACAGATTAAAAGTCCGATAGTCTGCTTGTCCTGAGGAGTTTTGATCAGATGATCGACGGCATTACAATAGAAATTTAATTTGCTGACAAATTCCGGTTGGAATTTTACTACTTTGAGTTCCACCACGATAAAACGTCGCAGTTTATAGTGATAAAACAGTAGATCAGGGGCATACTCGTCGCCATTTACAACTAGCGGTACTTGCCTGCCCACATAAGCAAAGCCCGTGCCGAGTGTGAGTAAAAATTGCGTAAGATTGTTTTCAATTGCCTGCTGTAGGTCTTTTTCTTGATAATTTCTTCTCAAAGTCAGAAAATCTAATTTGTAATTATCTCGCAGAATTTCCCGAGCCAAATCACCCTCTGTCTTGGGTAGTGTAAGGGAGAAATTGTTGATTGTCTTGCCTCTTGTCTGGTAAAGTTTGGTATCAAGCATATTAAGCAGTGTTGCTCGACTCCAGTTGTTTTCTCTTACCTGAGCAATAAAAAACAATGCCTCATTCAGTGATTTGACTTTGGTAAAAATTTCGATGTGATGCCGCCATGGGATAGTAAAGATAATGTCTAAATGTTCATCTTTCCAATGGTCAATAGACGCTGTCTGCGATTCTGCATCAGGCTGGTGCAAAATTAAACCCATGGTAGATTCGTCACCGAGTTGGTGACGACTTGGCAAACCCTTGAACTCTGCACCAAGTTGGTGCAGAATTGGGCTGTAGAACTCGTAAAACCGTTTCATATAGCGGATATTTCTTGCAGAGAAACCTTGTGCATCAGGAAATTCCACTTTAAGATCACGACTTAAATTATCGTAAAAACGACTGCCGTATTTGTTGTCAAACTGCTTAGTAGTAATATCTCTCCCTATCCGCCAGTAAAGTCGCAGCATCTGTTCATTAACAGCAATACTGGCTTTGATTTGAGTGTGAGCAATGTCCTTCTTGAGCGTTGATAACCAGTGAACGTATTCTTGATTTTTGCTCGCCAATAATTCACTAGACATATCAGACTTTCTTTTTTATACTTATAATTTACCATAAATAGTGCAAAATGTCAAATTTTCGTGCAACCTCAGTATATTTCGGAATAAAAATTCCTATCAAACAAAGCTATCTAAACTGACCGTTACAATAGTGATCTATTAAAATTCTTCTGTCAATTGAATCAGTCACTTCGTTATCAATAAATTGTGCACAACTAATGTCTGTTGATTCATGCAATAAAAACTCTGTAAATATCTTGAGAACAGTTTTTATTTCGCCTGTTTGATTATTTACTGTAAAACTCACACTATAACAATGTCCCATGCAGATATCACTAAAGGGGTTAATTGATGCATCAAATCTCTCAATGTGATTAGCGTGATCTTCGTCCGTGCTGATATCAGTGATACTTCTAATATGAATGTTTGATAAAGGATAGCTATATTCTTGTTTATCGAAATATTCATCAACCGTACCATTAGTTTTTTGCGTGGCGGCGATCAATGAATTTCTTTGTTTTTCTTCAACTTCTTCAAACTCGTCCAGCATGCCCAATTCCCTTAAAGCTACAGCATTTGCGTCAAATATTTGCATGTCTGAGTAATAGTATGTCAAAGAATATACTTTGCCGTCATATATGTATAATGCCAATCTATCTCCTTCTTCTATTCCACCAAAAGGATTACTTAATTGTCTGGTTTGATCTTCGATAAATCCTAACAACAATAGAGCTTTTTTGGCTTGTTCATAATAGAGTTCCATATTATCTTGATTAACTTCAATTATCCAATAGGCCAAATCGTGATCAGAACCAAAAGAATGTCTAAATTGTGGGCCACTCATAGTTAAAACAGGTTCTAGCGATTTTAACCTCCACCAAGTATCGATGCCAACGCCATGCCAGCCTTTGGATTGGCCATATTCCCATCCATCATATAAAAGAAGATATTTTGAAATCTTTTGATTCAGTTGTGAAGAGCTTTGATTTGCACCCTCTAAATCATCATTTTTTTCTTTCAAATTAGTCAATTCATTTTCGCCAATATTGTCTAATTCCAAATCATGGTCGGATGTCTCTTGTAAAGAATTTTTGTCTGACTTTTCTATGGTGAAATTTAAGTACATAGCTATCACAGTCAATATACATAACACTGCTAAAACAAATATAACTATCCTTTTGTAAAAAGGCTCTATTGCAGTAGCTTTGTTATTATTTGGCATATCTGCATTATTACATCACGTTTATATTTCTTATTAATCAAGATTATTCACGATTGCGACGAGAAAGACCCTTTTTGTGACCCCAAAGGGATTCGAACCCTTGATTTTTTGGATGAGAACCAAATGTCCTGGACCGCTAGACGATGGGGCCATTTTTTAAAGATGAGCTATTATATCACGGAAAAAGCCCTCGTGCGCGAGCAATTTCCCACATGTGCGCATAAAAGTAGACATTATGGATCGCCGCCAGCCGTGCACAGCTGGTATCCTTGATCTTATATAAATGATGCAGGTATGCTCGTGAGTAGCGCTGACAGGTGTGACAGCCACAACCCGGATCTAGTGGGCGCTCATCGTGCGCGTATTTCGTCTTACCAAGGTCAAAAAGCTCATATATCTGGCCTGGCTTACTGCTCGAGACATAAAGCCGCCCGTGCCGGGCATCACGTGTGGGGAGCACACAGTCAAAAATCTGATAACCGGCTTTTGTCAGGGCGATAATTTCATCAGGTTTGCCAAAACCCATCGCGTAGCGAGGTAGCTCATCTGGCGTCAATCGGGCATTAGCGGCCGCCCATTCCAAATCTAGTCCGCCGCCAGGCAAAAACTTTGCCCCGCCCAGACAGTAACCATCAAAACCAATTGCCACAAGTTCCTGGGCACACCACGCCCGTGCCTCCCAGTTGTCATGACCCTGGATCACCGCAAAAAGCAGTGGCCGCTCGGCCTCATCCAGCCGCCAGTAATGCAGCTGTCGCTCAAATTCCTGCTTGCAGCGTCTCGCCCAAGACACTGTCCGGCGCACACTTTCGCTCACACGCGCTGGGCTCGCCTCTGGTGGCGTATAATCATCCAGACAAATTACGATGTCACTGCCCAGCGCAAACTGCATTGCCACCGAGTCCTCCGGCCGGAAAAGGAGCTTGGTTTGCTTTTTGGGCCCGGTGTAAGTCACCAGTCCCTTATCAGTAATTTTACCAAAGCCTGGGATTTTTTGGAAAAGTGAGTGTACCTGGAAACCGCCCGAATCACTAATCACCAAGCCGTCATAGTTCATCAGTCGCTTCACCCCACCATGATCCACCATCCCGTCACGACCAGGAAAATCATGCAAGTGCCAAGTATTGACGATCAACCCTCGCACGCCGGTCGCATCCAGATCATCGCTGTCTAGACCCTTTACCACACCGCGCGTCGCGTCCGGGCAAAAAAGCGGCAAATTGTACTGCCGGCCCTTAATCACCAGTGATTTTGGGGTGGTATCGCTCATACCTTCCTCAGCCGCAAAGCGGTATCCCGCGCGCATCCGCACGATACCCGGGGGCAGCAGACAGGATCAGCACCCCCTCGATAAATGCCCAAATTCCCACCGCAAAACTAGCAAGGAACAAGGTAAAAGGTCCGACGATCACGGCCAAAACTAGTTGGCAAATCGCCCGGGCATGATAGCCTAGATAAAAGTTATGCAAACCTAGACAGCCAAATAAAATCGCCAGGATACCAGCGACCGCCCGAGAGCGACGATCAGGCCGGTCATCGGCGACATAATCCACGCATCCCGGATTGTCTACGTGATGAGAACTGCTTTTTACCTGACCGCTATAAGCCTTGCCGCCAGCCAAAAGCGCACCGCATGAGGGGCAATAATTATCGTTTAAGCGTACTACCCGTCCACAACGATCACATTTTCGCTCTGGTAAGGTTGGATTTTTCTTGCCCATATCATCTTTCTAGTTACGACCGGCCTAATATAGCACAAAGCGACTAACTTGTCAAGGACAGCTACCAACTACCCTATATTATATCACAAAAAGTCATTTTTGTCAAGAGGCAATTTAGCCTGGAAAAGCAATTGAGGCTTGACAAGAAGATGCAGTAATGGTAAAATAACACCTTGAGAATTTTGTATGTGGTCACAAATTAGGAAAATCTGGCAGTTCATCGGCGAGTATCGGCTCGCGACTTTGGCGACGCCGCTTTTGGCAGTGCTCGGTGCTGCAGCCGAGACAGCTGCTCCATTATTTATGGCAGCGATGCTCGACCAAGGCGTCACGCCAGGAGACATGGATAAGCTGGCCTGGTATGGGCTGTGGACGGTCATCTCATCGCTGGCAGCACTCGTGATTTCCTCACTGGCGGCCATATCTGCTGCCAAGGCGGGTGCCGGCTTTGCCAAAAACCTGCGCGCCGCCCTTTTTGCCAAAATCCAAGATTTTTCCTTTTATAATATTGACAAATTTTCGCCCGCCTCACTCATTACCAGGCTCACTTCAGACGTCAGCAGCCTGCAAAACTCATTTGTAATGCTCATCCGCATGGCCATCCGTGCGCCGGCAATCATCACACTGTCACTGTTGGTTTCATTTGGCCTCAATCGTCAATTATCACTGATTTTCCTGTTTTTGATGCCGGTCATCGTCATCGGCATGTATTTTATCACGACGCACGCTCATCCCCATTTCAAAAAGCTCTTCAAGATCTACGATAAACTCAACCTCGTGGTAGAAGAAAACATCCGCGGTATCCGGGTGGTCAAAACTTACGTCACTGCCAAGCGGGAAATTGCGAAATTTCGTCATGTGTCCGACGAGATCTACCAAGAATTTTCGCTGGCGGAAAAGATTTTGGCCCTCACTAGTCCCTTGATGGAATTTGTGACGTATACCTGCGTGCTCTTGATTGCTTGGTTTGGGGCGCATTTCATCGTGGCGGGCAGTTTTACCACGGGAGAACTTATAAGTCTCATCAATTACGCCATGCATATCCTCATGAGCTTGATGATGCTTTCCATGATGATGGTGATGCTGGTGATGTCACGCTCGGCACTCGATCGGATTTGTGAAGTTTTAGACGAAAAAATTGACCTACAAAGCCCAGAAAATCCGCTTACCACCGTGCCAGACGGCCAAGTAGAGTTCCGGCGGGTGGGCTTTAGTTATGTCGGCGAGCGGGATCAGGAGTGCCTACAAGACATTACCTTGCAAATTCCTTCTGGTAGCACTCTGGGAATCATTGGCAGTACCGGCTCGGGTAAATCATCACTAGCACAGCTTATCCCCAGGCTTTATGACGTCACCTCTGGCAGTGTGGCGGTGGGCGGGCATGATGTGCGCGAGTATGACCTCAAAGCGCTGCGTCAAGCGGTGGCCATGGTCCTGCAAAAAAATGTACTTTTTTCCGGCACCATCCGGCAAAATTTACGCTGGGGTAATAGTAAGGCCAGCGACAGCCAGCTGGAGGCGGCTTGTAAGCAAGCCCAGATCCATGACTTCATCATGAGCCTGCCTGATGGCTACGCCACCAAAGTGGAGCAGGGCGGAACCAATTTTTCTGGCGGTCAGCGCCAGCGTCTGTGCATCGCCCGCGCTTTGCTCAAAAAACCCAAAGTCTTGATCTTAGATGACTCCACCAGTGCTGTGGATACGCGCACCGAAAGCCTGATTCGTGAAGCCTGGCGCCACTCCATCCCCGATACCACGCTCATCATTATCGCTCAGCGCATCCTCTCCGTGCAAACTGCTGATCAGATTTTAGTGCTAGACGGCGGGCGGATCTCAGGCATCGGTACTCATGATGAACTGCTGGCGAAAAATCAGATCTACCAAGAAATTTACCATTCTCAAGTCAGAAAGGAGGAATCATGAGCTCATCACCACGTCCCGCCTCCAAAATTTCCTGGAAACTGTTGCGTCGGCTCTTGCGCCAGATCTGGCCATTCCGTCGTCGCTTTTTACTGGTCTTGGCGTTGATTATCATCGCTAATGCCGACACGGTCCTTAGTTCCGTCTATACGGGTATCCTGATTGACAAATACATCACACCCATGCTAGCCACAGGGAGTCAAGATTTTGGCCCGCTGGCATTGTCAGTCACGTCAATGGCAGTGATTTATCTGGTGGGTATCGTCGTCAGTTTTTTGTCTGAATACTTGATGATCCCGGTCACGCAGGGCGTGCTCAAAAACGTGCGTGACAAAATGTTTGCCAAAATGCAGACGCTACCGCTGGAATATTTCGACAATAATAAGTTTGGTGACATCATGAGCCGTTTTACCAATGATACTGATACCCTCGAGCAAATGATCGGCCGCTCCGTGCCCAATGCGATCATGTCGCTGACGATGATCGCGCTTGTTTTCGTCACCATGCTTTGCCAAAGCCTGATCCTCACTCTAGTGGCGGTGAGCGTGATCGTCGTGATGATGATTTTTTCTGGGCGGATCATGCGGCTTTCGGCTCGCTATTTTGTCGCCCATCAAAAGTCTTTGGGCGATACCAACGCCCACATCGAAGAAGCGATTAACGGCCAAAAAGTGATCAAAGTATTTGGCCACGAAAAAGCTACCGTGCGCGAATTTGCCGCCCTTAATGACAAACTCGCCGAAAATAACCGTCGGGCCAACACTTTTGCCAATGTACTAATGCCTTTGATGATGAATTTTGGCAACCTCCAGTACGTGGCCATTGCCATCGTTGGCGGCATCTTGGCGGTAAACGGTCAGGCTGGTGTCACTCTCGGGCTGATCGCCACCTTCACTCAGCTTTCGCGCAATCTTTCACGTCCTATTAGTATGGTTTCCCAGCAAATTAATTCTATCGTCATGGCCCTAGCGGGAGCGGAGCGCATTTTCCAGCTGATTGATGAACAACCAGAAATTGATGACGGCAAAATCGTGCTGGTGGACGCCAAACTCGACCACGGCCATCTAGTAGAAAGTCCGTCGCGCACAGGAATCTGGGCCTGGAAAAAGCCCGACGGCGCTCTGGTGAGGCTTCGCGGCGACGTGCGCTTCCAGCACGTCCGCTTTGGCTATACGCCGGGCAAGCTAGCGCTGGATGACGTCACCTTTTTCGCCGAGCCCGGACAAAAAATCGCTTTTGTCGGCCATACTGGCGCCGGCAAGACTACCATCACCAATCTGCTCAACCGTTTTTACGACATCAACGAAGGGGAAATCCTATATGACGGTATCAATATCCGTGACATCAAAAAAGCAGATCTGCGCCGTTCTCTCGGTATGGTGCTGCAAGACACCAATCTTTTCACCGGCTCGGTGCGAGAAAATATCGCTTACGGCGCCCCACGCTCAGATATGGCTCTGGTAGAAAAAGCTGCCCAGACCGCCTGCGCCAGTAATTTTATCGCTCATTTGCCCGAAGGCTTTGATACTAAGCTATCTGGAGACGGCTCTGATCTCTCACAAGGCCAGCGCCAGCTACTCTCTATCAGTCGCGCGGCACTAATTGATCCGCCGGTGATGATCCTAGACGAAGCCACCTCAAGTATAGATACCCGCACTGAGCGCCACATCCAGCAAGGCATGGACAATCTCATGGCTGGCCGCACCACCTTAGTGATCGCTCATCGGCTCTCTACAGTGAGGGATGCTCGCGCGATCATCGTCATGGATCACGGCCACATTATCGAAAGCGGCTCACACGCCAAACTCATGGCTGCCAAAGGCACTTATTATCAGTTGTATACTGGAGCATTTGAACTAGAGTAGGGGAGAGGAAAAAATGAGCGATAAACCGGCACTTTTTGCACAAAAACAGTTTTTGTTTCCGTATCAGTATAAATTTCCCGGCCAGGACAGTCGTGAAGTCATCCTGTATGCCACCCGTGAGTCCCAAAAACTCCTGTTTATCCGTTATGCTTGGCTCCTGTTGGCGGGGATTTTTGTCATCTGCATGATCTGGTGGTTGTGCCTTGTGATGATACCCGATCTCTTGCCCGCGCTGCCGGGCCAGATGTTGGCCGTCATTTTTTCCGTAGTAATTCTCGCCTGCCTGAGCCTCATCTGGTATTACTTGACTCACACCTGGACAAAAACCGTCGGCATCCTTACCAATTATCGTCTCGTCAAAATCGTCCAGTACGGCCTTTTTAATCACGCCACCCAGACACTCCCACTAGACGAAGTCGTAGACACCAGTGTGGGCAACAAAAAGTTCTGGGAACGTCTCCTGGGTGTGTCCACCTTTACCGCCCGCTCGTCGGCGGCCAGTTCTGGCCTAGCGACAGATGACGCTAGTGAGGGTAAATTTCGCATCAACAAAAAATACTTTTACTGGGAAAATATCGAGTACGGGGAAGACTTCGAAAATTACCTCCACAAGATCCTCAAACTCAAGCGGGAAAACCCCACCATTGATCTGACTGCGTTCCGCCCCTTTATCGGCCAGCTCAAAGGTGAACAGCGTGAGTGGTTTATGCGCCAATTCCCAGATTACTGGAGTTAGAGCTGAGCCGAGTAATCACAAACCAGATGCAGCCAAAAATTGCCTCTTGACAAAACCGCCAAAATATGATATAATAGGATTTCGTTTGATCGGCTATACTCAGGCAGTGGACGTCGGTCATGCTCTTTGAGAGGTGATTGACAAATGTGAAATAGCTGACAGACAAAATCTATCATAAAGAGGTGGAGCGTAATGTTAGCGTACTCAAAACCCAGCAATGGGAAAGTACAGTGGTATCAGGACGAGACCGGTAGGATCATGAATCCGGTGGATCCTGACGACATGACGAAGGGCTTGAGATTTTACGAGGTTTTGCCCCACCCAACACAAGGTAACCCCGTAATCTATCAGGCGACAGGAGGAGAAGTTTTCCTCACGGTTATCGTCGGCCCCATGCTCATCGTCTGTGAACCGGAAACGGTTTACGGCGAAAACATGGACGTTGTCGGGCAGTTTCGTGTGGTACGGCGGAGTTTGGATAATCCAGACACCATCGTGCCGGCTGACAAAACCTTCCTGGGAGAGGTTTATGCCAATTCCCAGAGAATTGTTGGAGCGCCGGAAAGGCTCTATCTGGTACGGCTGGCAAGCCCACCGGACGGTAAGTTTGTCTTCCGGACTGTCCGCGAAGTAATCCAGAGTCGGGACGGCTTCGGTATTGTCGCCGTGGCCAAAGCGCTGGAGCTTGGTTTACTTGAACTTAAGTGATTTTTGAATTTTGCTATTAACGTGTTCGCGGCCCAAAAGTGGCCGCTAACCATTGTAAACGCCTCCTGAAATGTGCCCCCGCGAAGCGGGGGCTTTTTAATTTAAATTACCGCTCTCGCTCGCGCTTTGCTGCCAGCTGCCCAGCTGATCTATTAGCGCCTGGGTATTGCTACCCGCCGGGTGATACAGTGGCGAAAAATCAGACATCAAAAACAAGAATCCTGCCATAATTACTACCGTCGTGATGGTTGCGCCTATAAGCCAGTTTCTTTCTTGCTTGGTCATTGTTTTTTCTCCTTACTCTGGAACCAGTTTTTACCACGAAACAATATCAAAAGCGGGATCGAAGTAAAAGGTGATGAATAAGTACCAAAGATCACGCCCAAAAGCAGTGCCAAACTAAATGAGCGTAATGTCACGCCTCCCAGCAGCAAAAGTGACAAAAGCATAAAGACTACTGTCAGCGAATTATTAAATGACCGGGAAATTGTTGCCGTCACTGCCGCCTCACAGACACTTACAAAATCCGCATGGGGAAATTTTCGCTGCAGCTCACGAATCCGATCATAAATCACTACAGTGTCATGCACAGAAAAGGAAATCGTCGTCAGCATCGCGGTCACAAAAAGAGTGTCTACTTCCACACCCCGCGCCCAGCCCAAGATACTGTAAATCCCACAAATAATCGTCACGTCATGGACGACGCCGAGTAAAGCGCCCATCCCATAAGCGAGATTATGAAAACGGTAATACAAATAAGCTACCAGCACTAGTGATGCCAGCAAAATCGCGACAAAAGTCTTGCGCAAAAGTTCCGCTCCCATCGTCGCGCCCACAGCCTCAAAACTGACTTGCTCGACTAATACCTGCTCATTTAATGCTGACAACAAGTCATTTTTCTGCTCATTAGTCATTTCGGCCGTGCGGATAATGCTCTGGCCAGCGTCGTTTTGCTTGATACTAGAAATCTTATAATCATCAGGAATCATTTCGCGCAGGCTAGCCTCACTCAGCAATGCCGCTTGGCTGGCTTCTACCGCTTCAATAGTCAGGATCGAGCCGCCCGTGAAATCTATTCCTGGCCGCAAACCTTTAAAAATAAGCGAAATTAACCCCGGCACTAAGAAAAAAGCCGAAATCACAAAGTAAATCCAGTAGTGCTTATAAAATTTCACGCTGCACCTCCGTTATCAGCTTGCAAACTATCTCCCCCGCGCAGGAAAACTCTAGTCAAGGTCCGCGTCACAAATATCCCCGTAAAAAGTCCAGTGACAACTCCTACAAAAAGCGTCATCCCAAACCCGCGGATCGTACCAGAGCTTGCCAGAAATCCAAAATCAAGCGGATTAATGAGAATCAGGGCGATCATCAAGGTGATGAAATTGGCATCTTTAATGCTGTCCATCGCCCGACCAAAACTAAGCTCCCGGGCTTCATCGGTGTCATGATCAAGCAGTTCTTCTTCCTTCATCCGCGAGAAAACCAAGATATTTGAATCCACCGCCATCCCCATCGTGATCATCACGGCGGCGATCGCGGGTAGTGTCATCGTCACGCCCAGTACCTTGTAAAGCGCGATCAAGATCAAGCAGTAAATCGCCAGGCAAGCATCAGCAATCAGACCCTTGCGGCCATAATTAAGTACCATAAACACCGCAATCAAGGTCAGCCCTACCATCCCGGCAAAGATACTGGCGCGCACACTGTCTTCACCCAAAGATGCGCCTACTTGAGACTGCGATAAAATCGTCAGTGGTACCGGCAGCGCGCCTGAATTGAGTTGCACGGCCAAAGCCTTAGCTTGCTCGCTAGTAAAACCGCCCGTAATTACCGCCTGACCGTCCAAAATCGGCGTATTAATCGTCGGCATCATAATCGGATAGCCGTCAATAAAAATACCTAAATACCCGCCGACATTATTACTTGTGATCTCGCCAAAAAGCTGGCGGCCTTCTTCATTAAATGACAGCGCTACCACCTGCTGATGAGTTTGACTATCGAGTGTGGCTACCGCTCGCTCCAACATCCGGCCGTCAAGCCCCGTGGGAATAAATAAGTCATCAATACTCGCCGCCATCGTGGCGTCAAGGTTTTGCAAACGGAAATCCAGTTGGGCAGTAGTCCCAATCAGCGCCAAAGCATCATCAACATTATTGACGCCTGGTAATTCCACAATCAAGCGGTACTGGTCACCATTGATAGACGTCTGGATGATCGGCTCGGTCAAGCCGTAGGCGTCTACCCGAGTACGTACGATTTCCATCGCCGACTCAAGTGCCGTGAGCCGGTCATCACTAGGGATTTGGCTCATATCCGCTTGTAAAATCAGCTGCGTCCCACCGGCAATATCCAATCCGAGAGATAGAGGAAAGTCAAGGTTTGGCCTCAGGCCAAAAAAAGACGGCAGCGCCCGAGATTTGACAAAATTCACTTCACGGCCAAAAGCTCTAAAGCTAAACTGTCCCGGCAGGGCGATGAAAAAAGACACCAAAATCACCGCCATCACTATGAAATAATCTCGTACCAATTTGCTCTTCTTCCACATAACAATACGAGCGAGTATACCACAAAATTGACGAGTAAAAACAAGCAAAATTGACGCAGTTTTTGCGGAAATAATCAGACCGTCAAAATCCTCAGTCATAATTAGCAGAAAAAGCACAATTTTGCTAAAACTGCCCCCGATTTTTTCATCACGCCTGGAAATTGCCTCTTGACAAATTAGCAGTCATCTGCTAGAATTGCTAATATTGACAAACAGACATTCACCAATTGACCAGCGCGGTCAAAGGTGATACAATCTGACAATTAGAAAGGAAAAATTATTATGTCAAAAATTATAGGTATAGATCTCGGCACAACTAATTCCGCCGTGGCAGTCATGGAAGGCGGACGAGCAAAAATCATCCCCACGGCTGAAGGCCGCAACACTTTCCCCTCCATCGTGAGCTTCAAGAAAGGTGAAACTACTGTCGGCGATGCCGCCAAACGGCAAATGGTTTTAAATCCCAAAAACACCGTCAATTCGGTAAAGCGTTTTATGGGCCAAAAATATAATGCTACTCCAGTGCAAAACGCCATCAAACATGTCGCTTATGACGTGGCTACTGGTAAAGACGGCATGGCTGTGATCCAAGCAGACGGCTCACAGCTGACGCCACAAGAAATTTCTGCCAAGATCCTGCAAAAAGCCAAAGCAGATGCCGAAGCTTATCTGGGCGGTAACGTCGACCGCGCCGTCATCACCGTGCCGGCGTATTTTGACGACTCCCAACGGCAAGCCACCAAGCAAGCCGGTGAAATCGCCGGCCTTAAGGTAGAGCGGATCGTCAACGAGCCGACTGCCGCTGCTCTGGCTTACGGTCTCGATAAAAAGGGCAATAGCAAGATCGCTGTTTATGACCTTGGCGGTGGTACCTTTGACATCTCTATCCTGGAAATCGGTGATGGCGTCTTTGAGGTAAAATCCACCAATGGTGACACCTTCTTGGGCGGTGATGACTTTGACAACAAGATCATCGAATGGATCGTGGACGAATTCAAAAAAGAAAACGGCAAAGATCTCGCCAAAGATCCGCAAGCCTTACAACGGGTAAAAGACGCGGCCGAAAAAGCCAAAATCGAGCTGTCAGCGACCATGAGTAGTGAAATCAATCTGCCCTTTATCACTCAGTCAGATGAAGGTACGCCGTTGCACCTCACGATGACCCTCACTCGGGCCAAACTCGAGGAGCTTACTGACGAACTCATTCAGCGCACCTTCAAGCCCGTGCAAGCGGCCCTCAAAGATGCCAAACTCTCTCCAGGCGACATCAACAATATCGTCCTGGTGGGTGGCATGACCCGTATGCCCAAGGTAGTGAGCGAAGTGGAGAAGTTCTTTGGCAAAAAACCAGAGCAAGGCGTCAATCCAGACGAAGTAGTCGCCATCGGCGCGGCCGTACAGGCAGGTGTCATCGGCGGTGACGTCCAAGACGTCGTGTTGCTTGATGTCACGCCGCTCACACTCGGTGTGGAAACTCTGGGCGGTATCCGCACTCCGATTATCAACCGCAATACCACCATCCCCACCAGCGGTAATCAGGTCTTTTCTACGGCCGCTGATAATCAAACCAGTGTGGAAATCAACGTCCTCCAGGGCGAGCGCGAAATGGCGGCAGACAACAAATCTCTGGGTCGGTTCGTCCTCTCTGGCATTCCCCCAGCGCCGCGCGGCATCCCGCAAGTGGAAGTTACCTTTGACATCGACTCCAACGGTATCCTCAAGGTCTCAGCCAAGGATCGCACCAGCGGTAAGGAAGCCAACATCACCATCTCCAACTCCACCAATCTCTCAGATGAGGAAGTGGAAAAGATGAAAAAAGAGGCCGAAATGCACGCTGAGGAAGACAAGGCCAAAAAAGAGCTGATTGAAGCCAAAAATCAAGCTTCCAGTGTCGCCTTTGAGATGGAAAAACAGCTCAAAGAATACGGCGATAAGCTCGAGGAGGCCGACCGCAAAAACATCGCTGATAACATCGAAGCGCTCAAAAAACTCGCCGAGTCTGATTCTACCACCAAGGAAGAATTAGAAAAAGCGATCGAAGACACGATGAAGAGTGCTCAAAAGATCGGCGAAGCGATGCAAAAGGCAAATGCGGCCACCGCCGGTAGCAATAATGCTGCTGCCAACGAGCCTAAAGCTGACGCTAGCACTGTCAGCAAAGACGGCGATGTCGTGGAAGGTGAGGTCGTCAGCTAAACTACTGACAAAATCCAAAATGAAACAGCCCCCGAAAGGGGCTGTTTTAGTCTATTGTCAAGAAAGCGCGTCTCGTCATCTTAAAGCCTAGCAGCGTGTAGGCCGCCAGGCCAAATTCGATCAGCATCGTCGCCAACATTACTGGCGGCGAAAAACAGTACAAATGCTTTTTGTGAGTACTCATGATTTTTTGTATGCCCATATTATACCACTAATTAGGCATTGTCTAAGATCTGTTTGATGATTGCTGCCACCGTCGGCACGCTCACGCTATTGCCCAGCATGGCATAAAGCTGTGCCTCCCGCAAACTTCCCGGCAGCACAAATGACTCCGGCAGGCCCTGCAACCGGGCGCACTCCCGAGGTGTGAGCTGGCGTACGCCCTTTTTGTCCACGATAAAGGGCACATTATAGCCGCCCTGGCCCATTGACGCTAGCAGCGTAGGACACACCGGTTCTGGCGCCGCCCGCAAATAGTAACGCCGCCAAGTATAAATGACCCCGCGCTCCAGTTTTTCGGCCTTGATTTTAGCCGCCACTTTGCCGCCCCGCAAATAAAAATGCGGCTCTACCCGGTCACTGAGAATACTGGCAAAACTAATCAAATTATTCGTCGCCAGCGGGAAACTAAATTCCCGCGCGCGGGCAGCATCGGCATAAGCCACCAGGTATAGCCGTTCTCGGTTTTGCGGCAAACCACAAATATCCCTGGCATTGAGGACCGCATACACGGGGTAATAGCCCGCCGCGGCTAGATGTTCGAGCATCACCCCAAAAGTCCGCCCACCATCATGCCGCAGCAAATGAGCGACGTTTTCCAAAAGCACCACCGGCGGCCGCACTCTCTCTACCACTTCCATCAGCCGAAAAAATAATTGCCCCGCTCCGTCCGGATCGCTAAAGCCTTTTTTGCGCCCAGCCCGGGAAAAAGGCTGACACGGGAAGCCTGCCGTCAGCAGCTGGAAGTCAAGCTCCTCCAATCGGCGCACCAATTGTTCATCAGTGATGTCTGCCTGTACGCATTCAGTCGGGAAATTTGCCTGGTAAGTCGTCAGGCAAGCCACATCCCGGTCGCTAGCAAAAATCGGCTCCACGCCCACCATCTGCCCGGCCAGACTAAATCCGCCAATGCCACAAAACAAATCCACCATTTTCCAGTTTGTCATTATCATATTTTACCATATCCCGCAAGTTGCCTCTTGACAAAATGACCTATATGTGATATAATAAGTTATATTTGGCTCGCGCGCTGATCAAAACTGGTCCGCAAAAGTCGGGTCAGCTCTTTGACAGCAAACGAGTAATTTTAAGGAGGTTTTTACTTTGGAATTCTGTTTAGTGTTAATGGGCGGTTTGTTGGCTTTGGTGGGCTTTGGAGCGGTCATCTTTGCGATGTACGCGTTTCTTCAGCCTGGTGGCGGCCCTACGGGGACGATTCTTAATCTAGTAGGTCTGGCATTGTTGGTGGCTGCTTTCATGTGTCTGGCCGTACCGGCTGACGCGGCGGTGTCGGAAATGGATTCGGTCTGGAAGACAATTTCAGGAGATTTCGAAGAAATCTCCCCAGATGTGAAGCCATTAGTCAGCCTAGACGTGGAGCAACAGTTCCGTAACCTGGCGGAAGCATTGATCCAGGAAAAAGAAATCAAGATTGATTACAATTTTGGCAGACAACTGGTGCATCAGACGCTGCCAGAACCGGTCATTATGCCAGCCAAGAAAAGCGTGAACACGCACGCCGACCCCAATAATCCCAGGCACGTGGAATTTTTAGCGATTGTCATCTATCAAGAGGTCGGCAGTAACTGCTGGGATGACGAATCCCACTTCATGGTGGCCGACATCGTGCTCAATCGTGTTGAGGACGAAAGATTTCCCGACACAATTCACGAGGTCCTGACGGCCAGAAACCAATTTGGCCGCTTCCACTGGACAGGAGTCGTCTGGCCGCCCAAACACAAGCATCCGGTGGAGCAGCAGGAAGTCGCCCGCTGCAAAGATATTGCCAGACGTGCGCTCTCAGGAGAGCACTCGCATATCTACGGTAAAGGGTACGTCTGGATGGCGAAATTTCGCCAGGGGCGCGATCACATCCGGAAAGCCAACATGTGGTTCGCCCGCTGACGACCCTGTAAAAAATACTCGTTTCGTCATTTGCCCCGCACTGCGGGGCTTTTTTTAAAATTGCCTCTTGACAAAATGACCAAAGTATGCTATAATAATATATTATGAATACTTTTGATTTAGAGCTGCGCGTGGGAGGACATGAATACCTCGCTCGTTTTGAGGATAATCCCGCCAGCCGCAAGCTCAAAAGCGGCGTGCCTTGGAAGCTCGAAATGGCTGACCTCGACCGACTCGAAAAATACTGCTATCTGGAAGACGTGACGTTTCCCACTGATGCTCGCCGCCCAGACATAATTAAGGCCGGCCAGCTCTACCTTTTTGAGGAAAACTGCTTGGTGCTTTTCCTGGAAGACTGCCGCAGCACCTATCGCTACACTTATCTCGGGGAAATTATTGATCCGGTCAAACTCAAAGATTATGCCGGCACCAGTCAGTGTATCGTCGAAATCCGCAAGCGCTAAATCAGTGCGCCCGGTCACAGATCAAGACTGCTGCTTACCGGATGCATTAGGCTTTACAGCTGGATTTGGCCCAGTAACTGGTTTTTCATGCTGTTTTTTATCGAGGCGTACGGCCTGGCGCACCTGGAGAGCAAGTTTTGTCAGGCCAGAAGCGACAATCAGCTGATTTTGCGTAAACCGGCTCTGTTTTTGCAACTCATCTAGCTGTGGGATTAATTCATCTTCCACGAAATCTATTAATGGCTGATTGAGATCTACCGGATGCCCAGCCAAGATATTTTCCTGTTGCTGTTCGGCATAGACATTATAATATGCCACTTTTATTTCTTCTTCATGAGTTCGCTGGCGCTGGGCGATCAGATCAGTGTAGAGCTTTTGGAAAGCAATCGCCACGGGGCTAAAAACCACCAGAGACAACAGTGGGGAGTAATGAATCGGCCCAAAATCTGGTGTGGTCAGGTAAAAAAGTACAAGCGTAGACAAAAATGATACGGCCGTGGGCAAGAGCGGACACACAAAAATCAGCAGTAAAAAATAAATCAGATACAGCGACACCAGCCAGCTACCATAGCCGCCGGTAGTACAAATCACCAAGGACAGCGCAAAACCAATCAAGGCCACCTCGATGGCTGAGTAAATATTTGTCCGGTCCTTATCAAAATGTAGCTCAATTTGGTGATGGCGCACGTACATATTGACCAAGAAAAAAGCCGCCACACTCACCCCCAAAAACTGGAAAGTGTAGTTGCTTAGACTCGGCATCAGCGACACCAGCCCACAAGCAAGGACAGAAAAAACGACGAGAGCAGTTTGGACAAATAAAATCATAGCCTAAAACTTTGCTGTGTAATTTACATCACCCGTGACTACAATCTCTTCTTGATTGTCATTGACATCAATCAAGTGGGGCACCTCACGCAAGCCACCCTGCTGCCAGATCTGCAAACGGTAATTTTCGCTGTCCTCATAAGGCACGGTGTACTCCAAGTCAAGCTTGGTGGTGCTCTTAGGATTGAGTGAAAAATAGCCATCAATCACCGTGAAGCCATTCTCATCATAAGTCTCGGCCTCACCCTTAAAGCCTTTGGCGCTGATCAGCTTACTGCCCTCAGGCAAATACAGCCGGAACCAATCATTATTGACAGAATTGAGACACAGCAAACCCGCCTCCAAATTACAGTTATCGCCGGCTTGCGAATTGGTATAAGTAATGACCACGCGCTTGGTGAGTTCACCATTTTCTGGCGGCAACACGGTCTGCTCGACCTCATAATCAATAAACAGATTTGACTTCGCCCCACCGAGGTTGGCATCCACAATTGCCATGAAATCAGAACCGTCCGTCGGTGGCGTCATCCGGCCAGCCAGGTTGATCATTTCCGCTGAGTTTTGTAGCTCGTCATCAATAAAGTAGGTCTGGATATGACGGCCGTCCATCAGCGCAATTAGCGTTGAGAATAGATCAGGGAACTTATCCTTGCTAGCACCGTAGACCTTTTCCAGCATCGCCTTCATCATCGGGCCCAAAATTCCTTTACGATCTTCGCGGATATAAGGAGTGGGCCGAGTAATGATCTCAGACAAAGCCACGATAATCTGCGGGGCATTATATTTGGCGTCCGGCTCCGTCGAAAATTCGCCATAACCTTCTACCTGGATCGGCCCTAAAATATCAATCAACTGGGTCAGCACAAAAGTATCAATAGTAATGATCCCGTTAATATCCTGCGGCTCAGAATCAATAGTGGCGTAATACTCCATAAATGTATCCATCGACCGCTTAAAATCCGGATCAATATTCATGTCACGCAGATGCCAGTACTTTTCGGTGGTCAAATATTTACCCAATTTTTCCGGAATCTTGATCTTCTTGGCAAATTTCTTATCCAGCTCATAAATGTCATCAGACTTTTCTGGCACCACCTTACCATCTTCCACAAAGATAATCGCATAGGCCGTCAAAAAGCCACCAGTTGGCCGCAGTTCATTATTATTCTGGAAAATCACTAGGTACTTCATCCGTTCGCCCGTACCACCGGCCATTTCCGGGATCTTATCCAGGATGGGACGGTATTCTTTGGCAGTGGCAATGGCGCCAGCCAGTTGTTTCTTGCCATCCACCAACTGACTGCGAAGCGGCATGCCTGCCAACTCACTGTGGCCGGTATTATTGAGTACTAGACTTGCCCACGGCAATTCACCGACTTTTTCCGGATACTTTTGCAAGTCAATTTCATCCAATCGCGCCGCGATTGAGTCAAGACCAGTGATCACTTCATCCAGTTGAGGGCCAATAATTTGCAATGTATCCAGCAAACGCTTGACGCGGTCTTCAGTTGTATCGTCACCGTCCTCACCTTCCTCCTTGGTAAAGCCCAACATTTCCGCCGCCGGCTCCACAATCTCAATGATGTGATCTGCTAAATCAATTCCTTCGTCGCCGGCTTGCAATAAGACCAGACCGTCCTCATAATACCTGCCGTAGCCAGTAAAATTCATCAGCGGCCGCAAATCCTCATAGCGCCTCTTGGTATACTCGTAACTCGTCTTGGTATCCGCTAAAAGCGTCCGCGTGCCCTCCAGGTCTTGAGCTTTAAAGGCATCATAAGCCATCTGGGCGCGCACGTAAGTGTCAGTAGCCTGACGACGGAATTTATCCACGCTATCTTTAAGTGATAATACCACTGTTAAGATGATGGCCAGCGCAAAAATCACCACTGCCAGCAAGCCGACGATTATCCAGCCCCACCAAGGCAAAGAAAAAAAACCGCCCGACTTTTTTTTAGCCGATCCTAAGTTACTTTTACTAGCACCAAAAGATAACTTTTCCATGAATATATTGTACCACAAATTTCCCAAAGTTGTCACGCAATTTACAGATCCTCGCTGATCACATTGGTCAGTGCTGGTCTTTTTGGCGGCACGAAGGTCTTTTTTGCAGCCGGACTGTGTGGATCAATTTTGGCTTGATGGCTCCGGCGTGCGGTCAAGATCAGTTCATAAATCTTGACGGGAGCGTCCTGGGCTCGCTCAAGAGCGGCGAGCTTAGCGGCTAGCTCATCTTGCCGCAATTCCAGCTCCCGGATCAAACTTAAAAGCTCGAGGGGGCTCAAGGTTTTCTGGCTACGGCACAAAGCTGCGCCAATATCAGCAATGCTCAAGGCATTCCTTTCCTGCTCACGGTAATTTGCTTGCGGCAGCGGGATAAATAAGGTAGGAATTTGAAATGCAGTGAGTTCTGCCACCGTATTGGCGCCAGCACGAGACACCGCAAAATTAATCCGCGGATAAAAATAAGCCAATTCCTCTTCACTCAAAAATTCTCGACAATAATAATTGTGCGTGACGATGTGATGTCCCTCCAAAAAGCTCTCCATCTTGCCTTGAGGATCATTGGTGCTGCTGGCACGCCCTACCTGATGAATAATAATGTAATCAGGATCAAGCTGCTCAATAATAGGCGCAAGAAGATCATTAATCGGCTGAGCGCCTTGAGAACCTCCGGCCACGTACAGGATCGGCTTGGCCTGAGCCGGGGTAAACCAATCTGGGCGGGAAGCAGTTTCATCCCACAACTCAGATCGCAGCGGATTGCCAGTCAGCGTGGTTTTTTGAATATAAAAAGGGACTTTGGTGCGCGGCAGCGACACTGCAGTGTGATCTGCCAAAAGACCGATCAACCGGTTAGCACGACCCAGCACACAAGTCTGCTCGTGAGTAATGAGAGTAAGGTTTCTTTTTTTGGCCGCCAGCGCAAACGGTACTCCCAAGTACCCGCCAAAACTCAGTACCGTGTCTACGCCACGTGTATCAATAATTTGGCCAGCCGTCTCCACGGTGGCGTGGAAGGTGAACGGATTAAAGCTCCCAGTTTTTTGCCCATCAAAAGGAATAAATTCAATACCAAGTTCCTCCATCTTTGCTCGCTCCCACGACTTCTGGCCTGTGGCAACTTGCGCATATTCACGCCCCACGTAAATAACTTCCTCCTCGGGGTGATGCTTCGATAGCCAGCTGATAAAAGCTTGGGCTGGCGTCAAGTGTCCGCCGGTAATTAAAATTTTAGACATATTTCCTCCTTGTGTACATAGTTTGCTTGTCGTCACTTGACAACTGGCTAAAATTTGCCACTACTCCGGTCAAAAGTAAGGTCGCCATCAGTGAAGAACCGCCATAAGATAAAAACGGCAATGTGATCCCAGTCAGCGGCGTGACGCCAGAAATTGCTGCCAAATTTACAAAAATTTGTGACACTAAACTCACAAAAATCCCGTAAACAATCAGCTGCTGCTCACGTGACAGCGCGCCAGCACTCCCGATCCACACGATCGTGCCCAAAAAACACATATAAATGAAAAAAACTACCAGCACACCCATAAATCCCACCTCCTCGCTCAAAATCGCAAAAATGGAATCGGTGTGGACTTCTGGTAAATAGCGAAATTTCTGACGTGACTGACCAATACCTTGGCCAAAAAGCCGCCCACGGCCGATCGCGTACTGAAGCTGTTTGACGTGATAATCATCTATATTTTCCGCACTGACATTATCCTGCATACCAGACATATACACGCCGATCCGCTCGCGTCTGTAAGGACTCGCAAAAATTAATATCAGCCCCGCCGTCAAGCACAAGAGCACCACCTTAGACACTTGCCAGAGGCTCGCGCCCGCCAAAAAATAACTCATTAAAGCTGGCGCCGCAATAATCATCAACGATCCAAAATCTTTTTGCGCCAAAAGTAGTGCCGCCGGGGGTAAAAGCCAGCCCAAAAAGATCCTTTCGTCATGAGTTTGCAGCGTCAGGTGAGCGAAAAAAATGATAAACGCGAGCTTGGCGAACTCACTAGTTTGTACCGATATACCGGCAATTTCTATCCAGCGTTGGGCGCCGTGACTCGCATCGCCCCAAAATAAAGGTAAAGCGAGTAGCACCAGCCCGCCAAAATACACTAGCCGCGGCCAGTGCGTGTACCAATCAGACGGTACCACAAAACCAGCAATACCAGCCAAAATCAGCCCGCCAGCCATCATCAGGAGTTGATGCTTCACCACAAAATAAGGATCATCGCTAAAAAGTCTCTCCAGAGAAGTCGTCGCCGAGACATCAAAAATCAACAGTACGCCCAAAGCTAAAAGGATCACCGTCAAAAGTAATAATAAACGCGTTTTCGGCTTCAACATACCGTATTTTACCACGTTTTTGCCGCTTTATGCTAGTCAGTTTACCGGTATTTATACTGTGGCCAAGCTGCACTAAATTAAAGTCACCCAGATACCAAAAAGCGTGAGTACAATTTGCAGCAGCCAAAAACGCTGTACAATTTTTGGCTCCGACCAGCCGATTTTTTGAAACAGCAAATGCAGCGGCGCCACCGGGAAAAATTTTCGTTTGAGGAAGCGCTTAGACAAAAGCTGTACCAACGACGTAAAAATCTCCACTACAAAAATCCCGCCAATTACTACCAGCGCCGTCGGCTTGCCGATCAGCAGTCCCATCACGGCAAAAATAGCGCCAAAAGATAATGCGCCCACATCACCCAAAAAAATCCGTGCCGGATACACATTAAAGTACACAAATGTGATCAAACTGCCGATAAAAAGCGTAATAAAAAGCGACAGCGGCCCGTCAAGCTTGGTGGTAGACAGTGAAGAGATCAGCCATAGTCCAAAAAGGGAAATCAGCATAATTCCCCCGGCCAGCCCGTCAAGGCCATCGGTAATATTCACGGCATTGGTAAAGGCCACGATCACAAACGCGGCAAACGGCACATACAGCCAGCCCAGATACAGCTGTCCGATAAAAGGAATATTGACAAAATTTATCCCTAGCGAAAAGTACAGCGTACAGGCGATAATCAAGGCCAAAAGGATCTGGATCGTGAGTTTTTGCGGCATGCGCATCCCAAAAAAACCAGTCTTTTGGAAGCCAAAAAACTTCTTGACGTCATCATAAAGTCCCAGCGCGCCAAAAGACAAAAACGTAAAAATCAGCACCCCAATTTCTGCCGATTTATTAGTGTAATTAAAAGTCATGTTTAAATTGAGCACATCAATTAAAAGCATCGCCAAAAGCATCAGGATGCTCACTACCAAAATCACCAAAATCCCTCCGCCTACCGGCGTCCCGGCTTTTTTGGCATGAAATTTATCAAAAATCGGCGTCGGCCGGCCAAAAGGATCAATGGTTTTTTGTCGGGCTCTTTTAAAATTTAACTTGTAAAGCAAATCAATAAACGGCACGATCAGTACCATCGAAATCGACAAGCTCAAAAACAAAAAACCAAAATACAAAGCATTCGTCATATTACTCCTGCACCCTCTCGATCGTCCCGCCCAAAGCTGCTAATTTCGCATCCAAGCGCTCATAACCTCGGTCAATCTGCTCAATATTGGTGAGAGTCAACTGTCCGTTACCAGCCAAGCCAGCCAACATTAGTGTCGCCCCGGCACGCAGATCATGCACACTCACTTCTAGCTTGCCGCCAAGCTGAGTCCGGCCTCTAATCCGTAAAGCGTGGCAGGCGTCGGGCCGATCATCACTCAAATTAAAGTTATACGTCCGCTCCCGGTTAGCTACTTCCGGCTGGAAAATTTCCAGATCCGCTCCCATTGCTCGAAGCGCCTCCACGTACTGGAAACGCTGCTGCATCACCGTCTCATGGATTACACTCACGCCCTCGCACTGGGTCAAAAGCATCGCCATCAGGGGCTGCCAATCGGTCATAAAGCCCGGATGAATACCAGTAGTAATATCAGTGGCACGCAGACGGTCATAATAAAAGAAGCGCACGCCAAACTCGCCCACTTCATAACCAGCTCCAATTTCGGCCAGCTTCGCCAAAAAAGCCGTCAAATCCGCAGCCCGGGCGTTTTCTACGATCACGTCCCCCCGTGTCGCCAGTGCCGCGCAGGCATAAGAAATCGTCTCATTGCGATCCGGCATGATTTTATAAATCGTCCCGTAAAGCTCCCGCACCCCGTGGATCTGATAAGTGCGCGGCCGGATGAGGCGGATCTGTGCCCCGCAACTATTGAGAAAATGTACCAAGTCCAAAACCTCTGGTTCTACGGCCGCATTTTCCAAGATCGTCGTCCCGGAGGCGACTGCCGCCGCCATCAGTAAGGTTTCCGTGCCGGTATGTGAGTTTTTGGCAAAACGGTAATTACCGCCTACAAAATGTCCCGCCGGCAAACTAGCCTCTACCAAGCCGTGGGCGACTTCCAGTTTTACTCCCAACTGCTCCAAGCCCAAAAAATGCCTTTCAAGCGGTCTTTTACCAATCTTATCGCCTCCAGGAAGCGGCACGCGCGCTCGGCCAAACTTGCTCAAAAGCACCGGTAAAAATGCCACGCTCGAGCGCGAAAACTCACCTTTGCTTTCGTCAATTTCGGCCACATTCAAACCCGCTGGATCAATCCAGAGCATTCGCTCACCACGATTTTCCACCCGCGCGCTCAAACTTTTGATCAGCTCGGCCACAAAAGACACGTCAGCGATATGCGGGAGATTGAGTAGAGTGGAGGGGCTGCGCGCCAAAAGTGACGCAATCATGATTTTCCAGGATGAATTTTTTGCTCCGCCCACCCGCACGCTGCCGCGAAGAGGTGTACCGCCAGTAATGACCAATTTTTCCATATGCTATATTATACCACAAAAAAGCCCGCCAAAAAGCGGGCCTCAATCCTTAATTACCCAATTACCAATGTCACACGCCTGTCACTGCTTACCAGTCCCAGGCACGAGATGTCGTGCCAGTTTTCTGATATGTGTCTTCCGGCTCAGCTTCAGCAGGTGTCGGTTGACGATCCAGAAGGCTGTCGCGAAACTGGGTGGTAGACTGATCAGCTCGAGCGGGCGTACCAATCCTTTCGGCGCCGCCAAAAAGCACCGCTTTTTCCTCGCTCGTCACCAGATCCACGTCATCCAAGTCATCACCAGGCAGATCATCGCCGGCATGAGCGTTGGCCACCGCATCTATGACTTCCTTATAGTCAGGATGCGCACCGTCGTATTCTGCCTGACATGCCGCTTCCTGAGCCTGCACGGACATGCGGGTGATGGTAATATGAAATCCCAGCGGCGTCACCTCTACCGGCACCACCGCAAAAAGCCTCCCCACCTCATTGAGCCTGCTCGTAAAAATAGAGCACACTGCCGTCGGTATTTCTGGCCAGACTGTCTCCAGGAACTTATCCCGGATGCTTTCCATGTCAATGATTTTACTGAGTATCTCCGGGCGAGATACCGTACCTTCCTGACCATTGACTGCAAACGTATCTCTGCGCCGACTGACCAAAAAATCTGTCAGCCCAAACTCGCACATCTGATTGATGCAGACGTCCACGATCTGCGCCGCCGTCATTGTAGACGTCACCGGGTAAGTGCCCACTAATTCCTGTGCCTCAAGGAGTCTGCAAGCTACCTCACGCAAGTCATCTGACTTTGTCATTACCATTGTTATTTACCTCCAAAATTTTAAGGATCAAATATATTATATTATATCACACTTTATTAATTTTGTCAAGAGGCAATTTTACCTGGTAAATAGGCATAATTTCGTAATTGATGTATTTTACAGACAATTATAAAAACTGACAAATTACCACTTTTTCGTACACCCGAGCAAGCAAAAGCCAAAATCCGTACGCACTGATACATAAAATTGGTCAAAAATTGCTGGGTAAATTTAAAATTATAACTGCTAAAATAGTGCTATGACAAAAAAAATCTCCATGTGTACAACAATTACTCTCTTGGTTTTGGCCCTGGCTACGACCGCCTCCACGCACTCACTGACCCCAAAAAAATCGCTGCGCCCCGGGCAAACTCCAGTCAAAAAAACGACACTTACCAGGCACACTCGCCACAGCCTAGAAAAGTTGGAAGTGACACCAGAGCCGGCAGTAAGCATTAGTAATGACAATTTGCGTGCCGCCAGCGAGTAATTTGGAGTAAAAAAAAGTTTGAAGAAGATTTAAATAAAGGACACATGAAAACGAAATTTAGCCAATTATTACTAAAAATTAGCCCCCTGATGCTGGTTTGCTGCCTCACGCTGCTGTCTGTCAGCCGCGCGCAGGCCAAAATGTGTTCTTTTAGCGTGGAGGAAGGCGCTACACCCGCTGTCGCCGATAGACGGCTTTATTGGTACAAGAGCGAAAAAGGCCTCCCGGATGAATACATCCATGACTATGAGCTGACTTATCTCGGGGAAAATGATCCCTGCCCTACGGCCGAATACGACGGCGAGTCAGGACGCATCTTAATGAGACCCGACGAAAATTACGCTCCCATGGATCTACTCATACCAGCCCTGGCCGCTCTTGAAGCCCAAGATGCCGACGGTAATCATACCGAATCCCGTGGTCAGGAGTGGCCGTGGAAGGATTCTGGCACCTACGTGCGCATCGAAGGGCTCTATGACCAAAGTGTCATCCCTTGCGGTACGGCCGTCGGCGACCAGTGTGACTGGGACTGGGGTATCAATAAAATCACTTATACTTACAAAGGCACTTACAAAGTCGATGCCCAATACGAAATGATGGTGCAGTTGACCAATACCAGCGGCTACGCCGGGCCAAATTTTTACATCGACAGCTATGACCAAGCTGCCAAAACCATCACCATGTCTCCCGACTGGCGTGGCAGTGAGCACTACTATACCAATCCTCACTACGCCCTGGGTGCGCTTTCTGGCGCCTACAAGTACTTAACGGCGCACGACTACTCGGCACAAGGCGAAGTCACCTTTATTCTCGATACCGCCTATTCATACCCTTACGTACCGATCAAATCCATTACCTACAAAGACGGCAAGCTTAGTAGTGACGTTTTTGTCAGTAGTGTCAGCAATGTCAAGACGATTAGCTTTGATGAGTTTGACTATGACGGCTACTCGCCAGTGACACGTGTCGCCAGTTATAATCCCGGCTCAATTCCTACCTACTACTACGACCAATCAGTTTACCCATACGTCCGCCGCACACTCACTCTCCAAGCCGCCACCAATTCAAGCCTCGAGGCTGCCACCGGTTTGATGGCCATCATGTATGACATTTATGGCAACAACACCCCAGCCGAGATTTACTTCACTGGCGAAAGCTTCGCCAAAGCCACCATGAGCATTGTTGGCCAAGAAACATATTACGCCTATCACTTCCCCGATGACAGCACTATTAACGGCACCGATATCTTCAATCTCTCTGCCCTCCACCAGGTAGATGCTACCCATTACACGGCTGTCTTTAATGATCAAGCCACACTAGATGAAGGCATGATTTTTGCCTTGATGAATCAAGGAAAAGTGTTTGACATCACTTTTGAAGATCCGGCCATGCCTGGCACATTAAATTTTGAAGATGGCGCATTTACCTTAAGTTTCGCCGATGCTGAGCTGGCTGGCAGCGATCTCGCGGCAAAAATCACCTCGCTCGAGGCCATTCTCAATGGTGAAAAGATGCAGCCCGACCAAACCGCAGTCGACGTTTACGAGCTCGCCAACGACTGGCTGATCAATGTCGACGGATCCGACATCACCTATTTAAATTTCTACCTCGAGACGCCCTATTTTGGCCGGCTCATGACGATTGATCTCGAGGACGAATCAATAAATGTCGACTATACTGACTATGTACTTGCCCCAGGTACTTCTGCCAGCGATGCTGCCATTATCTACATGCAACTGATTGGTCAATATCTGGACGATGAACCAGAAACATTTGACGATAAAGGCGTCGCCGCCGACTCTATCGACGAACCTATCAACCGGATTTATTACGACGCGGACTCCGCGCGTACGAAGGCGATCCTCATGGGTAATTCCACCTTTGCTGACGGGCTTAATATCGCCTCGCTCATCACAAACGGCGTCGAGGTCAACTACCAAGTCGGCCACCCGCTCTCCATCATCACCCATGTCTATGACGAATTTGACGTCATCCTCAGTGAAAACGCCACCCAAGCCTGGCTGCGGGAGCACTTAGCCGAGCTTACCGGTTTCCCCGGCATCGGCGTGTACACTGGTGACGTCATGGATGGCCCCGTCCACCAGCTTGGTGACATTCTTTTTGCCGGCACGGATGAGCAAGGCAACCTCGCCCTTGATTATTACGCCTCAGACGAAATTGATGTCTACATTGACCAGGCGGAAAGTAGTATCATTCATGACGCCAGCGCCAGCAGCGAAGCGGCTTTAGTCAAAGAAGTCGGCCTCGTGGCAGATCTAGTCGCGCATCTTGGCCTTGACGAGCAAGTAAATATCACGGTCGGCACTACCCCAGGCGCCGCTGTAGCCACCATTGACGCTCTCCAAGGCAAAGCCGCCAGCGGACAAATTGTCCTCCACGTCACTGATCATACCGGCACTTACGGCACTTTCTCCGTCCTGCAGATGCCCGAGCTGCAAGAGCAAACCAGCTCCTGTGGCCGTGACGGCGTCCCATACTGCGCTCACCCAGACACTTACGCCGGCAAAACGCTCATTTTTACCAATGATCTTGCACCCGCCACCATCCAGCAGCTGGCCGCTAGCGTCCACTCAGATAAAAATTACTTAGTGATGGCGCAGTCTACCAGCCAACCGGCGCAGACCGCCTCCCTCTGGAGCAAGCTCATCAAGCAGGCCTATGCCGCCAGTACCAATTACTATCTGCTCGAGTATGACGCCAGCAATCAGCTTCAATCCCTTGGCGTCACCACTCTTGACGACTCCATGCAAGCCATCATTGACAGCTGGCGTCAAGTTGCCGGTGACTTTACCCTGCGCTTGCTAAACGAGCAGGCCATCAGCGAAGCTACCCTCATTTACCTGGCCACCACCAGTGACACCGCTTTTGCCGATGTCATCAACTACGTGGCCACAAACGCCGCCGACGGCCTCAATGCCGAGATCTACGGCCAAGACTTTGCCATCCTCGTGATCGCCGGTAAAGTGACTCAGGTCAATTTCACCGAAACGACTACAAGAGAAGAGGTCGAAGCCGCCATTGCCGGTACTAAGGGGCAGTTTACCGTCAATTTTGGTTCCGTCACCATGCTTGCCAGAGATGGCGTCCTTTTTGAGATCAAAACGATCTCTCTTGAGCCAGGATTAAGCGCCCCGCAAAGCCGCAATGTGCCCAGCAATGCCCGCCCGCAAGGCTGCGATGCGTCTATCCCTGTGGGCAAGGCAGATCTTTTCCAGATCGACCGCCAGGCGGACAAAGCCACGCTCTATTTCACGCCCGTGCGTGACAACACCGATCGTTACCACGTGATGTTTGGCTACGCCGAAGGCGATGAACGCTTCTCTGGTGTCGCCCTCCAAGTGACCGCCGAGCAAAACAACGGTGTCTTGGCGCTTGACATCACCAATCTTGACCCACGCCAGGTCTATTCCTTCAAAGTCGCACCTGTGCACGAGTGTGCCGTAGGAGTGTGGTCCAATTGGCTGACAGCTGCACCCACCAGCGCCTCACGAGTCACGCATACCTACCGCTACTACTCTCAAGAGACTAAGCCTGCTGCCTACCAGCCCGCCTCAAGCACTACAGTCGAGAGCCCTACTCAGCGCACCACCCAAATCGTCACCGCTAAATACTCTCAGGTGACCCGCAAAAAATAATTACCAACCACCTAAGCAGCATCTCCAATCAGTCCTTCGGGACTGATTTTGCATCTGCCCGACTTTAAAAGATCAAATATAATTATATTATAACATACTTTATCAAATTTGTCAAGAGGCAATTTTTCCTGCGCAAACTAGTGACTACTCCCTCATAAATTTTGCCAAAATTTGGCCGTGAAAATTAGACACAGTACTGATAAAATATACCCATGACAACAAATTTCAAAGCAAAACTGACAAAATTACTATTCACAAGTTTTACTGTCCTTGCACTCGCCGTGACCACTGGAAAATACGAGGCTGTCAATGCCCAAGCCAGTCCGCAAACACTCACCCTTGATCTCTATCAGCTGTACGCCTGTAATGAACTAAGCGATACTACTGCTTGCAGCGAACTGAGTACCTGGGCAGCTAATTTGGCCGCTCTTGATGTCAGCCAACCGCTCGGCATCCAGCTGACAGCCTCAGCTAATGACAATTTACAAACGGTGACGTTGGCCGATGCATTGGCGCTTCTTGACGATGACAGCAATTTTGATCTCAAGGCCTGGGCGAATCAGCTTACCTTGAGTCTTGATAACGAGGCCATGGATTTTTTAAACCTGCAAATTTATGACTTTTACCAAAGCACCAGCCCTGTAACCTATGAGTTTATCAGTTACGAGTATAATACACAAACCCGCTATGCCCTCCAGGCCAACGTGCGGATTTATACCGCGCAAGAGTTAGTAGAAAATGCTTACCCTGACCAAACAGAGA
This sequence comes from Patescibacteria group bacterium, assembly GCA_045541795.1. Taxonomy (GTDB): domain Bacteria; phylum Patescibacteriota; class Microgenomatia; order UBA1400; family PJMF01; genus RGIG2560. The sequence goes on from JAZQJV010000018.1 coordinate 258,331, forward strand.
TTTTTTCCAATGTCGCCACTGACCTGCGCGATCAATTACAAAATTATACCGGCACCAATTTAGAGGAAATAGACATTAGTGTGCAAAATGATGAAGCCCTCCTGATCACCGCTGTAGATGGAGACTTACATGAACTCACGATTACCAGCCATGACATTGCCACCGCCACGCCGTACATTGCTATCTTTGCCATGATGGGTGACTTTGCCGAAATTGTGGATGAAAACGGCGATCAGCTCGCTCTGGCACATTATCCCGCCGACAGCGTGCTTTGGATTGCTGTAGATGACTACAACACGCTCATTGACCTGACTTCCAGTGAGCAGGGGATGGGAGAGCTTGCCTTTAACGTCACCACGACCAATAATATCGTCAATTTACAGACACTCATAGAAGATCCAGATACCGGCGAATACAATTATGATTTTGATTACATTGAAACGACTACCGCCGGCGGTGACGGCAACACGGTGCAAATTGACCTTGTCCAGCTCGACCGCACACAGTTCGCGCCACAAGGCGCTGTCAACTTGATCAATTATATCGCCGCCAATGCTCTGCTGCAAGACAGCAATCCTGACGTCGATCTACTGGACCTAGACGCCGTGGCGCTGACGGTCACATTGGATGAAAACGTCACTGCCAGTGTCAGCTATGACCAGCAGGAGCAGCAACCCGTCCTCGCCCTCGGGGATGACACTGCGGCGGCCATCCTCATGCTTTCCGGAAGCCTCGATGAAAGCATCCGCGCCCTCAATCTACCTGAGAGCAACCTGCAAATCACGGGGTCATTATCAAGCGTTAATTACGACATTGAAGTCAAGGTTGACGCCAGTGGGGAGGTAAGCACCTACACGAGCGTGAACACGAGTGAAACCATTGATCCAGACACTCAAGCCGCCATCATCGCTGATCTTATTACCACCGGCGGTGACATTACCATCACCACTCCCGAGGGCGAGCTCGCCATACTCACTGTCACCGACGAGCAAACGGCGCAAAAGAGACTTTACTATTTCGCCGCCAAGGCTGGCCAAAGCCTCACGACAACTGCTGATATCCTGACTGTGGCCAAGCTCACCCGCGATATTATTGCGGTCGTCCCTGCTGACATCAACAGTGTCTATGTTGGCCTGAGTGACGGCATGCAAGAACTTGAGTCTATCTCCACCTTGGCGGAAAACGGCCAGATTAAAACTGTCAGCTATAACGCACTCACCGTCAGTACTGATAGTGAAGCACTCAAGGAGTTGTTGCCAGCAGTCGCCTCTCAGACTCCGGCAGCGGCCAGTATCAGTATCCACGCTACACGAAGCAGTGATGAGACCAAAACCCTGTCTATTTTTGGCATTACCAGCCCGAGCGCCGACGTTTTTGCCACCGTCAAGCAGGCGATCAGTGAAGACTCCACCGCTATCGTCCAGTTGCTCGCCCTCGAAAGTGTCAGCGGGCAAATGCACACTGCCAGAAGTAGCGACAACATCGTCTCGGCAACGATTAACACCATCACGCGCCTTGAAGATGATCAGCTGACCTTATCGATTACCGGCACTGACTTCACGATCAATATCAAAAACGGCGCTATTTATGCCGTCATCTTCACCGCCACCACTACCCGGGAGCAAGTCGAGAGTGCCATTGCTGGCTCTCAAGGACAGTTTATGGTCTATTTTGGCTCTACTTACATGCTGGCCCGAGACGACAAACTTTACGAGATCGCCACCCCAGCCAACGATCAGCCAGCTGCACCCACCTCAGATCCTAATGACCGCCACGCCAGCAGCCGCAACGTCCCCAACAACGCCCGGCCTCAAGGCTGTGACGCCTCCTTACCAATCGGCCAAGCAGATCTTTTCCAAATCGACCGCCAGGCAGACAAGGCGACGCTCTATTTCACGCCCGTGCGTGACAACACTGACCGTTACCACGTGATGTTTGGCTACAGCGAGGGTGACGAGCGGTTCTCTGGCATCGCCCTCCAGGTCAGCAGTGAGCAAAACAACGGCGTCCTGGCTCTCGACATCACCAATCTCGACCCCCGCCTGACGTATTCCTTCAAGGTTGCCCCCGTGCATGACTGCGCCGTGGGTACGTGGTCAGCGTGGCTGACGGCTGGTCCTACTACCACTTCTCGTGTCAGCCACACTTATCGTTATGCTAATGAGCCGGTAAAATCACCTAGTTTGCCTACCTCGAGTCTCACTACAAAAGCGGGCAGTGAGGGCAGTGTGCAAATCGTCACTGCCAAATACTCACCCGTTACCCGCCAGCACTAAAGCGTGCCTTTACCTCACCGGCGCGCACCAAAATCAGCCCTTCAGGGCTGATTTTGGCCTTGTCAATCTCCACTTTTCGTGTTATAATAACTCATCTTTAACAAATTGCCCGATCGTCTAATGGCAGGACAGCAGCCTTTGGAGCTGTTTATCGTGGTTCGAATCCACGTCGGGCATCCGTAATGCCTCCTTAGTATAAAAGTTAGTACAAGGGTTTTGTAACCCCTAGGAACTGGAGCGTTACCAGTAGGAGGCTCAGCTTATGCAAAATCTGCGTCCCAAAATCGTAGTCATTGGTGGTGGTACGGGCACGGCCACTGTCCTTTCTGCTCTCAGCCGTGGTCACAAATTTGATCTCACGGCCATCGTCACCGTTTCTGATTCTGGCGGCTCTACCGGCAGGCTTCGCGACGAGTTTGGCTTCATCCCCGTAGGCGACGTGCGCGCCTGCCTAGCGGCTCTGGCCAGCGGTCACAACAGTGAGGAAGTCAAAAACATGCTCCTATACCGCTTTGACCGGGGAGAAGGCCTGGCCGGCCACAATCTCGGCAACCTCATCCTCACGGCCCTTACCGATACTTACGGCTCACCAGGCCAAGCCATCGCTGTCGCCAGTCAGATTTTGCGGATCAACGGCCAAGTTTTCCCCGTCAGCGAACAAGCCGCCGATCTGGTCATAGATTTTAGTGATGGCACCCGAGTGATCGGCGAAGACTATCTCAATTACACCGAAAACGGCGGCCGCAAAATCCAGCATGTCTCACTCACTAGATCCGTACACATCTATCCGCCCGCCGCCCAGGCGATCAGAGAGGCTGATTTGATCCTTTTTGGCCCGGGCGATCTCTACGCTAGCCTCATCCCCAATACCCTCGTTGACGGCTGGCGGCAAGCCCTGCAAGCCAAAACCGGCCGTTTCGTCTACATCGCCAACCTCATGAGCTGTTTCACGCAAACCGCCCACATGACAGCCCGCGAACACCTAGATGAAGTCACCCGTTACGCCGGGCTGCAGCCCGAAGTTGTCATCGTCAATAATCAAGAAATCACGGACAGCAGTGTCATCGCTTCCTACCAAAAAGCTGGCCTCGAGCCGCTTATAGACGATTTAGACGCAGCCGAACTGTCTTGCCAGGTCATCCGCGCCCCGCTAGTCTCACCAGTCCTGGCCGGCGCCCAAAAAGCCGACGCCCTGCCACGCAGTTTCCTGCGCCATCACCCCGATCACCTACTCCAAGTCATAGAAGGGCTCTTGCATGACGAGTAACCGGCTCACCATCGCTCTCCAATTCCCGCCCGAGGCAGACAAAATCATGCTGCACACGCTTTTTGGCCAGACATTACTAGAACATCAGCTCACTGCCATAGTCCAAGCCGGTTTCCAGCAAATCATCACTTTCCTACCGCCTACAGCTGACAGCCTTCGAGATGAGTGGCGCCGACTTGCGGTCAGCCTGCCTGCCCGACTCGCCACTTTCCTGATCCCCGATGACACCTCTTTTTGGAGTGAACTGGCGCGCCAAGCGCACTCTCTGCCGCCACGCCTAGTTATCGGCCAAGGAACCGATTTAAGCCTCCCTTTTGCGGCCTTACAACTGACTAAAATCTCCGGTAGCTTGATTTTGGCGGCCACCACTAGCCGTACTCCGTCAGTCTTCGGCTACGCCAAAATCAAAAAACGCTTCATTACCGCCATCAGCGCTGCCCGCTTGCCAGCAAGCTACCCGCTCACCGGTCACTTACTCGTGTCCACCAGTTTACTGCCATCCATCGCCGCCGCCACCTCGCCTGGCCAGATCATCAAAACCTTAGATGTAATCGCCCAAAGTGACGCCGTCAAGCCGCTCCTACTAGAAAACGCAAATCAGTTCCCCAAAATCCTCACTAGTGACACCCGGGAGCACCTGGCCGCCAAACTCTTCTCCCTGGGTCAGCATTTCTGGCCTCATGGTGACGTCCTCCCCCAAAGCTACTCCGTCTCAGGCACTGCCAGAGCCGAGCCGTCCGTTTACCTCTCGCCAGAGGTGCACATTGGGCACGCGAGCCTTATCACCGGTCAAAGTTTCCTTGGGGCAGGCTGTGAGATCGGCCCTTTTTGTTTCTTACAAAACGTCATCCTTGAGCCCGGCTGTCAGCTCGGCCCTTACGTCCACCTCCAAAACTGTTACCTACCAGCCAAAACCACAGTGACGGTGTCAAACATGCCCCAGTTTTCCTTTGCCTCGATAAAGCCAGCAAAGCCGTAGACCTGCTTATTTTCCAATTATTTTCATTTTTACCTTTATGTCCAGTCATAATACCCTATATTATATCACAAAGTATCTATTTTGTCAAGAGGCAATTTTTATACAAAAAACCGAATGCTGTCCAGTACATTCGGTTGCTTGTGTCTTGGCACGTAACCGCCCGATGAGGCCGAACCTGCCAAGGTAAGTGTATTATAACACAAATTATAAATATGTCAATAGGCAATTTTCACTATCACTATGATAATTTCTACATCAAAAGCTAACGAGCACTGTTTACCAGGCATAATTAATTTGGCTCGGCCTCGCTCGTCGCCCCCAAATCCGGCGCGCCCACAAACTCCGTCAGATCCTCATTAGCAGTACTATTCAGGCCCTTTGCCTTGTCATCAAAACGCATTTCCCCGAGCCACTGATTGATGTTGCGTGCCCATGCGCCCTCACCATTGGCCGAAGGTGGACAATACTTACGCATGATGGCGATCGGGTCAGTCAAGCCTTTATCAATATAACTTTTTTTTAGCGACGCTGCCACCGTCCGGATGCCTTCCTCATAGCTCGTGAATTTCCCCGCCTCCGTAATCCCCGAGGCCGGTACCCCATAACCAAAACAATTATAATAAGTCCGGGCAATATTACTCTTGCAAAAAGTACTCTCTTTGCGGGCAATCGCGGGCAAAAGGCGGAAATCAAGGCCGTATTCGTCGGCTACACTCACAAAAAACTCTCCCCAGTAATCATAAGGCTGCAATGGCGAATTATGCCCGGCGTCATTACGCTCGATGAAATTAGCCACCAGCAACGCTCGCGCGTCAGCCAGGCGCGTTTTTTCTCCAGGAAAGGCAGGATCAACTACCGCCTCGCTACTTGCTTGCGGCTCTAGCGCCACAAAGTCTGCCGTGGCCCAGCCCCAGTCTGCTGGTAGATAACCCACTGTCAAAAAAGTACTACCAATCAGCAAAAAAAAGGTCGCCGCCAAAACCCAAATGAAGCCGTAAATAATTTTTGCCATAATTAATTATATCATCACTGTCAAACCGCCGGCCAAAAAGCCCGCGGGCGTGATATAATACGCTCATGCAGACAAACATAGTAGACGAGATCAGAAATAAGTTTTTGGACTTTTACCGCCGGCGCGGACATGCTGTCATCCCGTCAAGCTCGCTGCTGCCCGAAAATGACGCCAGCACGCTTTTTACCAGTTCTGGCATGCAGCCGCTTTTGCCTTATTTTCTCGGCACTACACACCCAGAAGGCCGCAGGATCGCCGACGCCCAAAAATGTTTCCGGGCAGTAGATATTGACGAGGTCGGCGACAATCGCCACACCACTTTCTTTGAAATGCTTGGTAATTGGTCATTTGGTGATTATTTCAAAAAAGAGCAGATCCCGGCCGTGTTTGCCTTTTTTACGCAGGTACTCGGGCTTGATCCCGCCAGGCTTTACGTCACTGTTTTTGCCGGCGATACTCAGATCGGCCTGGCGGAGGATGATGAAAGCATAAAAATCTGGCAGGAAGTTTTTGCCACCAAGGGGATAGAGGCGAGAGTAGGGGAGCGTATTTTTGCCTATGGACCAGAAAAAAACTGGTGGTCTCGCTCAGGCACCCCCGAAAAAATGCCCGCCGGCGAACCAGGAGGATCAGACAGTGAAATTTTTTATGACTTTGGAGAGGCGCTTGAACTGCATGAGCACTCAGCCTGGGCCAGCCAAAAATGCCATCCCAACTGTGACTGCGGCCGCTTTATCGAAATCGGCAATAGCGTCTTCATGCAATTCCAAAAGACAGCTGACGGCAAATTTGTGGATTTACCGGCAAAAAATGTAGACTACGGTGGCGGTCTCGAACGCGCGCTCATGGCCGTGCAAGACAAGCCAGACGTTTTTACCACCAGCGTTTTTACACCCATGATCAGTGTCTTAGAAATCGCCTCCGGCCAAAAGTATCAGACGCTTGACGACAAAACCCGTCGCGCCTGGCGCATTATCGCCGATCACACCCGTTCGGCGATCTTCCTGATCAGTGAAGGCCTAGAGCCCGCCAACAAAGGCCAAGGCTATGTCTTGCGCCGTCTGCTGCGCCGCAGCCTGGTCCAGCTCCATCGCCTCGGTCTGGCAAATGACCTCCTCTCTCAGTTCGTCGAGCCGCTTTCCAAGCTCTACACTCACCAGTATTCAGAATTATCCGCCAAAAGCAGCTCAATCCAAGCCGTCATCACCAAAGAAAGTCGCAAGTTTGCCGCCACCCTAGATAAAGGTCTCAAACAGATCGCCAAACTCTCAGCCATCGACGGCGAGAAAGCATTTTTCTTGTATGAAAGTTACGGCTTCCCATTTGAGCTCACCCGGGAAATTGCCGCTGAGCGCGGTCTCAGCCTCGACGAGCAAGCCTTCAAGGCCGCCCAAGACAAGCACCGCGAGCAGTCACGCACTGCCTCCGCTGGTACCTTCCGTGGGGGTTTAGCCGATCACACTACACAAACCGTCCACTTCCACACCGCCACCCACCTCTTACTGGCCGCCTTGCGCGCCCACATTGATCCCGCCATCACCCAAAAAGGCAGCAATATCACTGGTGAACGGGCTCGTTTTGACTTTACCCTCCAGCGCGCTCTCACGAGCGAGGAAATCCAGACCCTGCAAGATCAGGTCAATGCTTGGATTAAGGCCGATTTACCCGTCACCAAAGCTATCCTGCCCAAGCAGCAAGCCCTCACACTCGTCGGCGGCAGCGTTTTTGCCGAGCGTTATCCTGATCAAGTCAGCGTCTATACTATCGGGGACGCTGCCAGCCCAGCTTCACGCGAAATTTGCGTCGGCCCGCACGTAGAGCACACCGGGCAAATCCCCCAGATAGTCCTGCGCAAACAGCAATCGGCCGGCAGCGGCGTCCGCCGTCTCTACCTCTATCCGGCCGCGGCCTGACGTTACCCGGGGAAATTGCCACTTGACAAAACCGCACTTTTGTGGTATAATAAGTATCGCTCTATAATATTTTACGCGAAAGCGAGGGATTTTTAATGATCTATCAAGATCGAGTTTTGCGCGGTTGTGGTGTCGGCATGAATTTTTCATTGCTTTGCGAGCATGACGATGTGGAGAGCTATGTACATGCCTATACTCGGCACTACCTCTGGCCGGATTATTTCCCAGCGCCGCCTGAGTACGGACAGGGAAAGCAGCAGCTAGACTATGTCGGACAGCTGGAAAAAGAACCTTGGCAGCACTGGATGGAGGCCAACTATATCCAGGAGTTCTTGTGTCATCACCCAGCAAAAATTACCCGCCTGGTGACAAAGCTTGTGCACCGGATACCGCTGCGCAAGCTGGCGATAAAGTTTTTACATCGCCTATGCAGACAACGAGTACAGGTGCTCATTTACTCTCCAGGCGTGATCGGGTACAATCTCCTCAGTCACCTAGTCATCGGCCAGCTGGGCTGCAGCAGTGCAAACTATTTTTGTTATCGCACCAACGGCTTAGCGCGAAGCGGCAAGAAATGGGTAGGCTGGTATAATTACCCCAGCTATCAGGTGGATATCAAACGGCCTCCCGCAGTCTTGCGGCTTTACAGCCCCTGGTATACATTAAGCGACAACCTGTTTGAAGCTAAACAGCTTCAGCAAGTTTTACCAGGCAGCTTTACCATTGGCTGTATCGATCCAAGTGACTTCGAGGCGCGCGCTCGCTGGGAACGCTACGTAGACGACTTGACCACCAGAGCGGACATTTTCCGCCACTGTCTAGCACTGCGCTAATGGTTCACGTGAGTAATTTAGAGTGTTGCCGGACTTTGTCCGGCTTTTTTGTATCCGGTACCCGGCACTTGCATTTTTGCCGACTTTATGGTATGATAGGGGCAATTAGCAAGCAGCGGAAAGCGTTTGCTTGAGAATTTTAATGAGTTCAGGAAGGAATTCGTGACCTCATACTGAATTTTTAATCAAACGCTTTCCAAAATAGAAAGGTATACTACACCTGCAATATTGATAAATCAATATAAATTAGAAATTTGTATAAAAAATGTGTTCAGGTGAGTTAGAAAAGATTATGTATCCAAATTTTGCTAACCAATTTGAAACAGACATTAATGTCGGTGACAAAGTGGTTCATATCAACCTCGGTAAATTCGGCGAGCAGACCAGTAGTGACGTCCTCGTGCAATGTGGCGAGACCATCGTCAACTGTACTCTGGCCTTGGGCGGCGAAAGTACACTCGGGTATTTCCCGCTTTCGGTCGATTTTGTAGAAAAACTCTATGCCGGCGGTATCATCAAAGGTTCGCGCTGGGTCAAAAGAGAAGGCCGGCCTTCAGACGCCTGTATCCTCAAGTCCCGCGTCATTGATCGCTCGATCCGTCCGCTCTTTCCAGAAGGCTTCCGGCGCGAAGTTCAGGTTGTCAATACCGTGTTTTCATATGATAAATCCAACCCCGACGACATGCTCGGCATGCTAGCCACTGGTATCGCTCTGGCCGTGGGCGATGTGCCTTTTGACGGCCCGATCGCTGGTATCCGGGTCGGCTATCTAGCCGATGAAGACCGTTTCCTCATCAATCCTACTGAAGAGGAACGCGCTTTAAGCAGCCTCGACTTGATCGTCTCCGGTGGGCTCGATTCCATCGTCATGGTGGAAGCCGGCGCCAAAGAAATTCCTGAAGATGTGATGTTACGCGCCTTAGACACCGCCCAAAATGAGCTCCGCCACGTCTGCGAGCAAATCAACCAGATCGCCGCGCAGTTCAAAAAACCATTGGTCAGCTTTGAAGATCGCACCGAGGGCTTTGCCGATAAAGACGCACTGTTGCGGCCGATTTTGGCGGAAAAATTAGATCTGCCAGATATAGTCGCTCGTGAAGCCAAACTCGAAGATGTGGACTTAAGCGAACAGTTTACTGCCATCAGCGAAATGGAAGAAGTGGCGACCCATGAATACAGCACCGACGACATCAAGGAAGTCTGGCACGAAATGCAAAAAGAGTACATCCGCGCCAAAATCCTTGACGAAGGCATCCGTCCCGATGGCCGGGCCACCACCGAAATTCGTCCCATTACTTGTGAAGTGGACCTCTTCCCACGCACTCATGGTTCGGCGATGTTTAAACGTGGCGCCACCCAAGCCGTCACCGTGACCACGCTTGGCTCTCCTTCTCTGGGGCAAATGATTGAAGACATGGGCGGAGAAGATGTACGCCATTACATGCACTTTTACTCCATGCCGCCCTATGCTTCCGGTGAAGCTGGTCGGCTCGGTTCGCCCAAACGCCGCGAAATTGGTCATGGCGCTCTGGCAGAAAGAGCACTCCTACCTGTCATCCCTGAGCAAGAAGAATTCCCGTACACCATTCATGTGGTCTCGGAGATTTTAAGCTCCAACGGTTCTACGTCACAGGCTAGCGTCTGCGGCAGCACACTGTCGCTCATGGCAGCGGGTGTCCCGATCAAAAGACCGGTCGCCGGTATCGCCATGGGACTGATCAGTGATGGCGAGCGCTACCAGATCCTTTCCGACATAAAAGATGTGGAAGATCACTGCGGTGACATGGATTTCAAAGTAGCCGGTACCAAGCAAGGTATTACCGCCCTCCAGATGGACATCAAAATCAAAGGGATTAGCATCGAAATCCTCACCAAAGCGCTCGCGCAAGCGCGCGAAGGACGACTTTTCATCCTTGATAAGATGCTCGCTGTCATTAGTGAACCGCGCGATCACATCAGCCAATATGCACCTAAGATCGTGCAGCTGATTATCCCCTCTGATCGTATTGGTGAGCTGATCGGTCCTGGCGGCAAAAATATCAAAGCCATCATTGAAGCCTCTGGCGCAGACATCGACGTCGAAGAAGACGAGCAAAAGAAAATTGGTCAGGTCAATATTTCCTCTCCAGATCAAGAAGCGATTGATAAAGCCCGCTCCCTCATCGAGTCGATGATGAAAGTGGATGAAATTGGCGATGAGTATGACGCCAAAGTTACCCGCATCGAAAATTACGGCATTTTTGTGGAATACGGCTACAAAAAAGAGGCCCTGATTCACGTCTCCGCAATGTCTACCGGCTACATTGACGACCCGCACAAAGTCGTGCAGTTGGGCGACATCGTCCACTGTCACATCAGTGCCATCCAAGATGACGGTAAAATCAAGATGTCAATGCTCACGCCAGAACAAGAGGCGCAAGCCAAGCAGAAAGCTGCTGCCAAACGCCCAGCCTTCCACGGCGGACGTCAGCGAGGCGACAGACGAGACGGTCATCGACGCTCTCACTAATCAAAATTAAAAAAGAGAATTGACCCCCGCAAGGGGGTCAATTAGTATATAAGTAACGTATCACACTCTATACACATATGCCACACTGGTGGTATATGTAACTCACAGTGTAAAAACTAATACTTAACGCCTCACTTGTTGTCTACGCCAGACATCATTGGCGAGCAAAAATATTACCATCGCAACAAAAGAGACCAAACCAAAGTATGCGAAAGCTGGTAAGATCCCCACGTGCTCAGCTAAAAATCCAAAAAACAAATTCCCCAACACAAAAACTAAAACATTGGCAAAGGTCTTGGCCGCTGCTAGATTGGACCAGTCACGAGGTTTGCTCTCACGCCGCAGTAATGACTCGCTGATGGGAAAAGTAAATCCTGTAATTCCCACCGTCAGCAGCAAAAATAAAAATCCCGGCTGATCGGCTTTAAAACTGGCCGCCGCCAGGCACAAACAAGACAAAATAATACAAATCGCAAAGACACGCTGTATCTGTGGATGGCAAACGTAGTAGCGCGCAGCATATTGCGGGAGTGCCTCAGCCAGCGCCATCCACACCGCCCACCAACCAAAAGTCGTCAAGCTGATATTTCCTTCCTCGCCAAAACTTTGATAATAGTACCAAGTAATCAGATTAAGTGTATAAATAAACGTAGACAAAGCCATGATCTCACGCAAATTTTTACTTCGCTTTAAAGAAACAAACAGCGAATGCGGATCAAAGTACTGCTGACGCCGGCAGCGACGTTTGATTTGCTCACTAGGCAAAAAACAGGTGACTAACAAATGAGCCACGATCACTGGTAGCGTCCACCACAGTGTCGCCACCAAGCCAAACCGATGCGCGATCAAAGCACCCGCAAATGAAGCAACCGCCTCGCCCACAAAACCAAGTGAATTATTAATCGCGATATAACGTGAAAACAGTGGCGACTTGCCATGAGCGCACAAATAACTATACACAAACTGAGTGTCCGTATCAGAATACAAAGCATTCGCAAAACCGCTAGCCACTGCCGTCAAAAGGAGAGTGACTAAATTGGGATAAGCGGTAAAAATCAGCAGTCCTATAAGACCTACAGCTTGACCCGCAAGTAGCGTCCGGCGCGCCCCAAAACGCTCACTAATGATACCAGAAGGAATTTCCCACAACAGTTGGGATAAGAAGAGTAAGCCTACATAAAGTGAGAGTTCACCCAAGCCAAAGCCGAGTGACTCGAGCAAAACGTTCCACACACTAGAGTAAAGCGCAAAATTATACAGGAAATTTAGTACCAAAACTAAAAAGACCGCACTCATGATGCTTCTTTAACCAAAACCAGACCATCACTAAAACTCGATTCACCACGATCAGACAAAATCAACATCCTACCGTCAACACTAAAAATCAATTCAGTCGGTACTTCCCAATCTGTCAGCCGGACGCGCAATACTTGCTCTTTTTCATCCAAAGACCACTCGCCGTCAATCTCTTCACCGCTTACCAGATCCTCTATCACCACATGTGTCATATCCAAAAAACGGAATATCAACTCATCACTCTTCCAACAGCCGACCACGCCATTACAAGTCATCCGCTGTCTTGACGTCCCCGCCGCACCGACAGCATTTGTCACCGGCTGGGCAGTCACCCCACCTAGTCGGCGCGCCGAAAAAAACAAAGTTGACACTGTAAACATGATAATTCCTACAAAAAGAACCAAAGCAGTATCGAGTTCAAACCATGAACCGTTAGAACGCAATTCAATTGGGAATGAATTCTTGGACCGGCTGGTGTTGACAGGCTCCAACGTTCTCATCAAATAAATTATAACAATTCCCTCACAATTGTCAAGACCCACTTTTTCCGGGAGCATCCATTATTCAGTCCGCAGTGCCTCTATAGGAGCTAATTTAGCCGCTTTCCGTGCCGGATAAATACCAAAAATCAAACCAATGGCCGTACTAATACCAATCGCCATCGTCACGACTTCCCAAGTAATAGTCGCGGTAATTTCCGTAAAATGAGAAATTAAACTGCTCGCACCCCAGCCCAAAGCAAACCCGATCGCCCCACCGCTAAAAGTCACCAGTACTGACTCATACAAAAACTGAGCAATCAGATGAATCTGTTTGGCGCCCAGGGCTTTGCGCAAGCCTATCTCCCGAGTGCGCTCGAGCACACTCATCAGCATCACGTTCATAATCCCGATGCCGCCCACCAAAAGAGAAATGCCAGCGATGCCCGCCAAAAGCCCCGTCATGAGTCCAGTCACACTCGAAAGAGTCTCAAGAAGATCAGTCGGCGCAAACATACTAAAATCAGCATCATCCACATTCTCAATGCCGCGGCGCGCCAGCATCGTGTAACCAATAATAGATTTTGCCTGAGCAACTTTGGTATTATCAGTCAGACTAAAAGACGCTGAACTAAGGTTTCTGTTACCAGTGATGTCGTTTTGCAGCGCCGAAAGCGGGACGATCACAAAATCGTCAGGATCAGAAAAACTTATAGCCGTGCCGCCTGATTCCTTAAAAACGCCTGTCACCGTAAAATAAACACTCCCGATTTTGATCCGCTCGCCCACGGCCGCACTCACACTAGAAAATAGATTAGTAGCAGTTGTCTGACCGATAGCCGCTACACGGCTACCATGAGCAAAATCATCACTACTAAAAAAACTTCCAGCTGCAATTTCTTTTTTCTCCATCTCTAAATAGGCATCACTCACGCCCGTAATACTGACAGTTTCACTTTGCTTACCGGCAGCCACAGTCTGACTACTATTGGCTTGCACCAAAACTCGATCAATAATTCCCAAATAATCATTGGCCATAATTATATCAATATCACTCTGAGTTAAAGCTTTGCTAGAATGACTAAAAAGCTGGATGCTACTCGTTCCCAAGCCTTCAATTTCCTGCGTAATTGACGCCTGTGTACCGCTCCCAATCGCCATCATCGTGATCACACTGGCAATACCGATCACGATCCCCAGCACCGACAAAAAAGTCCGGCCTCTATTTTGCATCAGGCTAGTACACGCTTCCCGGAAAATCTCAAGTGCTATCATAATGAATATCCTTATTGGCCGGGCCATCCTTAGTAATGAGTCCATCACGCAACATGATCGTCCGATCAGAGTAAGAGGCCACCGCTGGTTCATGAGTAATAATCACGATCGTCTTGCCCTGCTCGCGGTTGAGATTTGTCAGGAAACCCAAAACTTCGTCAGTATGATCTGTAGGGAGATTACCAGTGGGTTCATCAGCCAAAATAATCGCCGGATCCATCATCAAACTTCTCGCAATCGCGACGCGCTGTTGCTGACCACCAGAAAGCTGACAAGCCAAATGTTTCTCCCGATCTTCCAGCCGCACCAGCTTAATTAATTCCCGAGCTTTATTCATCCGGGTACGCAGCGGGATACGCCCATAAATCCCAGGCAGCATCACATTTTCCAGCACTGTTTTTTGTGGTAACAAATTAAAGGCCTGGAAGATAAAGCCGATCTTTTGCCCGCGCACACTCGCCAAATCATCCTCACTCATATCCTTGATATTAATGCCATCAAGCCAGTAATCACCGCTTGTGGCCACATCGAGCACGCCCAAAATATGCATCAGCGTAGATTTGCCAGAACCAGAAGGTCCCATGATCGAGACAAACTCTCCCTCATGCACTGTAAAATTAATTCCTCTAAGTACTCGCGTTTCACCAGCAGTGCCGACATAAGTTTTCACCAAATCCTGCACTTTTATGACCGTTTTAGTGTGCTCAGTTTTCATGCCGCCTCTCACTAGCTCGCGGCGGCCCGCCAGCGCCCAGCATCCCCATCCGCGCTTGCCCATCAGCACTAAATTCGCTCAAAGAGAAAACCACTTGTTCACCCTCACTCACGCCTTCGATAATCTGTGTCAAATTACCACTAACAATTCCCGTCACTACTTCCCGAGTTACAGTATTGCCAGCCTCGTCACGTACTTGCACACTTGAGTGATCACCCAGCGTGGTAATCGCCAGCGTGGGCACTACCAAGGCATTTTCCACCTCACCGATCAAAATCTCCCCGTCTACCGTTAAATTTGGCAGCAGCGCCCTCGTGTTTTCATTGGTCTGCGTGTCAAATTGAGCAATCACCTGATAAGTCGTCGTCGTACCCGTCGTCCCATACCGATCGACGCTCACCACTTCGCCAGTATACGTCGACGGCAAATTACTACTTGTCAGGGTTACTTTTTGACCAAGTTGTATTTTTAAAATATCACTCGCCGTCACCGTAAAAATGGCCAACACCTGCTCTCCAGTTTTTATCGTCGCCAAACGGGCGGAAAGACTAATGCCCGCACCAGAACTAACACTGCCAAAACTCAAACCTTTGACCGCGGTGATGTTTTCTATCTTACCACTCACCGGCGCATAGACCACCGCGCCAGTATTGCGGTAATTCTGATAAGCAGAAGACAAATTTGCTCGCGCCTGAGTGATCGCTTTTTCCTGATTCTTATAAGAGCCTTCAGCTGCCAGCCAATCTGCCCACTGCATGATCCAATCCGGATCTTCATGAGCTAAATTTTCCTCGTCTGCATGCTCCAGAAAATACTTATTCTTATCAAAAAGAGTAACTTGTAAAGAGTTGAGCTGGTTTTCCGCACTATTAAGCGAATTTTGTGCCTGCAAATAACTGGAATAAGCAGACTGATTCGCTTGCTTGCCCTCAGGCGTGAGCTCCAGCTGGAAAAGCTTATCGCCTTCTTTGACTTCCTGACCTTCGCTCACAAAAATATCAGTCACGGTCCCGATCGCCTGCGTCTGTACCTGGGTGTAATTTGCACTCGAGATCACGCCAGAAACTTCAAGCGTTTCTTGAATGTTTTGCCGCGCCACAGGCACGATTGTCTCTACTGTATCACTGGTCGCCTCTTCATGTGGCCGACCGCGCCACATCCAAAAAACTGTCACCAAAGCGATCAACAAAATATATCGCCACTTCCGTTTTTTGACGTGATCGACTGCTTTTTTCCACCAGCTTTTATTTTCTTGCATAAAATTCATGTATACCATTTCTATGTTAAAACAATGTTAAAATTTTTCCTTTTGCGGCAAACTCACTCGGAAAATAGTCGCCGAAGGTTCACCGGAAATTAACTGGATGCTGCCGCCCAAATTTGCGGCGATCTCTTTCGCGATCGCCAGTCCCAGCCCGCTGCCGCTTTCAGCCTGTACGCGCCTGGCAGTCACCCGGAAAAACCGCCCCCAAATTTTTTCTTGATCGCTACTTGGGATGCCAATCCCTTGATTAATCACCTTCACAAAAACTTCTTGCTGACTTTTTTTTATTTCTAAACGCACTGTCGTGTCGCTGTCTGCATACTTGCCCGCATTATCTAGTAATAAATCCAAAAGTTCCCCCAACATTCGCTCCCTTGTCAACAATGTCACATTTTTATCACCGCCAAGCACAAATTGTAAATTCTTACGCCCAAAAACCTTTTCCCAGCGGGCCAAAATTGGCAAGATAAATTTATCAAGTCGGACCATCTCCGGCTCCTCATCCTGCTCGCTTTCGCGCACCATTAACAATAATTTTTCCACCAGCTGTTGCAAATTTTCTGTCTCGCCATCTATAGTGGTCAGGCTTTCGCGCACATTAGCGCTCATCTTTTCATCGCTTAATAAGCTTAATTCCGTTTTAATCGTGGTGATCGGTGTTTTCAATTCATGACTAGCATTTGCAATAAACTCCTGTTGCGCGCTCACATTGTCGCGTACCGGCCGCAAAATCCAAGCAATAAAATAATACCCCGCCACACTCACTACCAACCACACCAGTGCGTCAGTCAGCAGTAAGCGCCGATAGATCCGATGATTAAAAACATTAAAATTTTTCTTCAGCGCGCTCGCCACCGGCGGCCTCTCACCGCTAGCTATCTCATAAACAGTCGGTTCGCTCGGCTGACAGCGAGAGTCGCTGTTAAAAGGAAGCTGCCGTCCCTCCTGATTCAGATCTTTCCAGATGTTTAACTCAAAATTATAACGTGCTCGATTATGCTCACTAATGACTATCAGCGAATACACGGCAATAATCACCAAGCACACCAGCGCAAAAATTCCGCTCAAAACCCACTGCAGACGGCGGAAATTAAAAGCCGTCCGTTCAAACATGTTCCCTTTCGCTGCCACCCAACCGGTAGCCTCTCGTCTTGATGGTCTGGATTAAAGCTGTGCGCTCGGGAAAAGGTTTATCAATTTTACGGCGCAAAAAACAAATATAAGTGTCCACCACTCGGTCATACACCGCCGTGTCATTTTCCCACACGTGAGTAAGCAGTTCATCTTTGGTCACGATCCAGTGCGCTTTACTCATCAAGTAATGCAGCAAATTATACTCCGTGCGTGACAATTTGATCACCACGTCTCCTCGGCGCACCTCACCCGAAGTGAGATCAAGCGTGAGATCCTCCACCTGGAGCACACTCGAAGACTGCCCATTATGACGCCGCCAGAGCGCAT
Organism: Patescibacteria group bacterium; assembly: GCA_045541795.1. GTDB lineage: Bacteria > Patescibacteriota > Microgenomatia > UBA1400 > PJMF01 > RGIG2560. Next base: position 275,610 of record JAZQJV010000018.1, read on the forward strand.
TTATCCGCGCCACCAACTCGGCCACCTCAAAAGGCTTGGCCAAATAATCATCCGCCCCAAGCCTTAAGCCATCCACAATCTCACCAGTCGTCCCACGCGCCGTCAGTACCAAAATCGGCACCTGATGCCGATCGACTCGCAGCCGGCGGATTACTTCCAGCCCATCCACACGCGGCAGTGTCAAGTCCAAAATCACGACATCATGCAGTGTCTCATCAAAAACATCCAACGCCTCTTGTCCATCAAAAGCTTGATCTATCGCCCATCCTTGCCGACGCAAAATCTTAGTGAGCGAATTATTAAGCGGTATTTTATCCTCGACTAGCAAAACTCTCATAATCACTGATTATAACAGACTTTCGTTAAAATAAAGTCAAAATTGTTGCAGCGTGTCAATCACCTGAGCCAAATTTAAACTTTCCTGCTCGCCGGTGCTCATATTTTTCAGCGTCAGCCGGTGTGCCGCCAGCTCATCACCACCAATAATTAGTACATAAGGCACGCCCAACTTCGCGGCTGCCCGCAAGGACTTAGTCAAACCGCCACCCTCCAAGTACAATTCCGTCGCAATTCCGCTCTGGCGCAGCGCCCGTACCACCGTGGCCACTTTTTCTAGCTCTTCTACGAAAGGCAAGACGCACACCTGCGAAACCGTGGTCTGCCGGATGTCAACCAAATCTGCCGCCACCGCCTGACTAAAAAGCCTGGTCAGGCCAATCGAGCAGCCCACACCCGGATATTTGGTATGACTAAAAGCACCCACCAGATTATCATAACGCCCACCAGAACTAATCGAACCAATTTCCGGATGCTCTACTAGTTTGGTCTCATAAATCATCCCTGTGTAATAATCCAATCCCCGGATAATGCCAAAATTATACTGATACATCCGCGGATCCAAGCCAAATGCCCGCAAAGCACGATCCAGCTGCCCCAGCTCATCCAAGCCTTGATTAAATTCTTCATTACCGTAATCCAAAGCCAAAAGTTCCTGCGATGCCCGATCCCAATCACCACGGATAGAGGCGAACTTCAAAATTTTGCGGATCTCAAACACGTCCAAACGCAACAGCTCTAACTCTTGACGCAGTTTCGCCGCCGACATTTTATCAGCATCGTCCAAAAGTTGGATCACTTGGGCTTTATCCATCACTTTCAAACTGTCCAAAAAGCCAATCACCACTTTGCGATTGCTGATCTGCAACTGGAAGTCACCCAAACAAAGTGCCTCAATGGCATCCGCCACCATCGCCAAAATCTCGGCATCGGCTGTCAGCGACAATTTCTCCCGGCCGATGATATCAGCGTCCGCCTGATAAAATTCCCGGAAACGTCCTTTTTGCGCCCGCTCCCCACGCCACACTTTACCAATCGCCTGCCGACGGAAAGGGAAGGGGAGATCACTCTGATGCGCCGACACATAACGTGCCAGAGGCACAGTCAGATCAAAACGCAGTGACGTCGACGCACCATCCTTAGCGATGCGGTAAATTTGCTTTTGGGTTTGCGCCCCAGTTTTGGCCGCCAAGACCTCAGACCGTTCCATGGCTGGCGTCTCCAAAAAAGTATAGCCGTAAAGTCGATACACTTCACTGACCCGCCGCTTCCAGTCTTCAAAAACAATTTGCTGGGCCGGCGTCCATTCCGGCATCCCTGTAAGCGGTGTTAGGTTTATTTTTTCACTCATACTATATATTATACCACAAAAAAAATTTTTGCTCTTGTCAATTTCGCTTTGTTGTGGTATAATTAATCATCTTTAAAAGCAGGATTGGTGCATCGGTAGCACGCTAGCTTCCCAAGCTGGAAAGGTCGGTCCGACTCCGATATCCTGCTCTTTTTTGCTTTCTATTCAAATTGTACACATTTTGTACTCAAAATGCCACACGCTATAAGCGCAATGCCACACAAAACACGCTAAATGCCACACAGTTTATGATATATTTTCCAGGCGAAAAGTGAAAAGTAATGCCACACGTGTAGCATTTCGTGCCACACAATTTTTAAGATAACACTCTTCCCATAAATTTTTGTTCATCACTAAAATACTTCTTACCGGCTAACTTTTCCGGCAAATAAGACCGGCCAGCGTCATTATAAGGTTCATAACCATCGCTGTAACCCAAGCTTTTCATCAGATTTGTCGGCGCATTACGCAAATAAAGCGGGATCTCCAAATTACCATACTGTTCCACGTCTGCCAAAGCAGCAAAATAAGCCTCGTAAGCGGTGCGGTTTTTCTTACAGCCGCTTAAATATGCCACTCCGTGTGCCAAATTGATTTGTGCCTCCGGCAGGCCAATATTGATCACTGCTTGATAAACTTGATTGGCCACCACCAGTGCCGTCGGCACCGCCAGCCCAATATCTTCACTCGCAAAAATAATCATCCGTCTGGCGATAAATTCAGGTTGTTCACCATTTTTGATCATCCGGGCCAAGTAATACAAAGCCGCATCCGTCTCACCAGCCCGCATTGACTTGATGAAAGCAGAAATGGTATTGTAATGTTCCTCGCCATCACGGTCATACCGGAGTGTGCTCTGGGCACTGGCGCGCAGATTTTCACCGGCCAAATTGCCAAATGTGTCCCAAGTTTGCTCCAATAAATTTAGCAAACGCCTGGCGTCACCGTCTGCATATTCCACCACCCACTCGCGATCCTCAGGAGTTATCTCCACACGCTTGCCCGCACCAGTAAAATAGTCAAGCGCTCGCTCCAATACCTGCGTGAGGTCATCACTTGTCAGCATCTGGAAAGTATAGACCCGACAGCGCGACAATAAAGCATTATTGATCGTAAAACTCGGATTTTCCGTGGTGGCACCGATCAGCACTATCGTCCCTGCCTCCACAAAAGGCAGCAAAAAATCTTGCTGCGCCTTATTAAAACGATGAATTTCATCCAAAAAAATCACCGGCGCACCGTAAACCAGCTTTTCTAATTCCGTCTGGTCACGCGTCTCCCGATCAATGATTTCTTTAAGATCATTCTTACCCGCCGCCACGGCAGAAACTTCATAAAAATGCCGATCATTCAGTAAAGCCACCAAGCGAGCCAAAGTCGTCTTGCCCACGCCTGGCGGCCCCCAAAAAATCATCGAAAATACCTTACCCTGCTCCAAAGCCCGCCGCAGCGGCTTACCCGCGCCCATGAGTTGTTTTTGACCGATAAACTCATCTAAATTTGACGGGCGCAGTATTGAAGCCAAAGGTAACTTGGTCTTGTCAGTCTCGCTCATGACTTGTCCAGATTTACGCGACACGGTGCTTGAGCCTATACTTACTGGCGACTTTGATCTTTGCCTGTTCACGTTCGATCAAAGCCAAGGCATTAGCATAATCCTCATCAGTCAGTGTCTGAGCCATCAATTCATCGGCGCGCTTTTTAGCTTGTTCAGCCAGTTGCAAGTCAATTTCAGCTGCAGCCGCCGCCGATGCCACCAAGACCAAAAGCTGATTGTGCGCAAATTCCGCCAGTCCAAAATCAATGGCAAAGCTTAACGGTTCGCTGTCTTTAACCTTGGCAGGATAGACTACCAGCTCGTCAGCACGTAAGCTGGCCAGATAGGGGACATGATTGGCCAAAATCCCCACTATCCCTTCACGAGTTGGTAGCAAGACTTCTTCCACTTCTTGCTCCAAGACAATTCTTTCTGGCGTGATGATTTTAAGCGTGAACTTATTCATTTTAGCCTTAATTCTTACTTGATTCGATCACGTCCTCAATGCTGCCTTTAAGATAAAAGTCACTTTCACTGATCCCGTCCAATTCACCAGACAAAATCATCTGGAAACCGCGGACGGTGTCGGCGATTTTGACGTATTTACCGGGATTACCGGTAAATTGCTCGGCCACAAAGAAAGGCTGAGAGAGGAAGCGCTGGATCTTGCGCGCCCGGCTCACAAGGATCTTATCTTCGTCACCCAACTCCTCCATGCCCAAAATAGCAATAATATCCTGCAAATCTCGATACCGCTGTAGTACACGTTGCACCTCCCGAGCCGTATTATAATGGTCTTCACCAACGACATCCGCTGACAAAATCGTGGAACTAGAATCCAAAGGATCGACAGCCGGATAAATTCCCAGTTCTGATAAAGCGCGATTGAGCACCACCGTAGAATCCAAGTGCGCAAACGTAGTTGCTGGAGCCGGATCAGTATTATCATCAGCTGGCACATAGACCGCCTGTACCGACGTCACTGATCCGTCCTTAGTCGAGGCAATCCTCTCTTGCAGTCGACCCATTTCCTCAGCCAACGTGGGCTGATAACCCACCGCAGAAGGAATGCGACCCAAAAGTGCTGACACCTCACTACCAGCCTGGGTGAAACGGAAAATGTTATCAATAAACAAAAGTACATCTTTCTTTTGCACGTCACGGAAATACTCTGCCATCGTCAAGCCGGTAAAAGCCACCCGTTGACGTGCTCCTGGCGGTTCATTCATCTGACCAAAAACTAAGGCCGTTTTATCAATGACCCCGCTATCAATCATCTCATGATAAAGATCATTGCCCTCACGGGTCCGCTCGCCCACACCCGCAAAAACAGAATACCCGCCATGCTGTTGGGCAATATTGGTAATCAATTCCTGGATGAGCACCGTTTTACCCACACCTGCACCCCCAAAAAGACCCACTTTACCGCCTTTAATAAAAGGACAGATCAAGTCAATCACCTTGATGCCTGTCTCAAAAATTTCCACGGAATTTTTCTGATCAGAAAACTTTGGGGCACTCCGGTGAATAGGTAATTTCGGCGTATCACTAGGCACAGCTGGTTTACCGTCAATCGGCTGACCGGTCACGTCAAACATCCGGCCCAAGCAATTATCGCCCACCGGTACACTGATCGGTGCGCCAGTAGCCGTCACTTCCATACCACGTTTGAGGCCGTCTGTACTACCCAAAGCAATTGTCCGGACCACGTTGCCGCCCAAATGTTGCTCGACTTCCAGTGTGAGTACATCATCACCGTTAGTAAGAGTCAAAGCCTCGTAAATCTGCGGTAAACTATCTGCCGCAAACTTGACGTCCACCACCGGGCCGATGATTTGATTAATTTTACCAATATGAGTTTGTGTTTTTGCCATAATCCTTATTCCAAAGCTGCTCTACCAGCACTAATTTCTGCAATTTCATTTGTAATCTTCCCTTGACGGAGTTGATTGTAAGTCAACGTCAGCACCTGCTGCATTTCCAAAGCGGCATCAGATGCGCTCTTCATCGCGATCATCCGGGCACTTTCCACTGAGGCCTTACTTTCCAAAACAAAGTAATACAGCAAAGATTTAAGCAGCAGTAAGCTGATCGTTTCTATTACTTCAGGTTCGCCAGGTTCCACTTCATAATCAGCCGTGACTTCTGGCGGCGCCTCGAAATCCTTGAAATTCAGTTCCCAGTCGTCAATCACTTGCTGCACCTGAGGCAGACTGATCGGCAAAAGCTGTCCGACACTCGCCACCTGTTTGAGACTATTGACGTGTTCTGTATAAAAAATGACTACTTTTTGATATTTACCAGACTGGAAAGCATCCAAAATTACCCGATACACCGCATTTAATTCTGCTAGATCCACGTTTTCATTTAACTTATTAAAAGAAGCGATAATTGGCTGATCAAGTTTACGGATCATTTTTTCACCCTTACGTCCTACCACAATCCACTCAAAGTTGACACTGATCTCTCGATTTAGCTGCTCCTGGGTAGCTTCATCCAGCGGATAAGTAATCAGATAAGCGGGATTATTGACCACGCTTCGGATTTTCTTTTCCAGTTGTGAATGATAAGAGCCGCACAAGCCTCGGTTAGAAGTAATGACCACACCCAAAACATTTTTGATGTCTTCCTCGTGCAACAAAGGATGATGCAAGTCAGCATGTTTTATATACTCACTAAAACGTTTTAAGAACCGAATTGTCTCCATCGCAAACGGTTGTGCCTCACGGCTTTGCTGCACCGCCTTACGCATAGAGGCAGTAGCGATCATCTGCATCGCCCGCGTCAGTTTTGCAGTCGAGCCTACCGACTTAATTCTTCTCTTAATCAGTTTAATCGACCCTGCCATATTAACTATTCTCTATCCTAAAAAGTTGAGCGTGAGCATCCAAAGCCACCGTCAAAGCTTCTTCCACTGGCGCTGTCAGATCCTTTACCTCAGTGATCTTCTCCAAAGCCACTTTATCCTGGTCATGCAGATAAGAAAGCAAACTTTCCTCAAAAGCGCCCACCTTCTCTACAGGCACTTCATCCAGGTAACCGTGGCCAAGAGCATAAAGCACTGCTACTTGTTCTGCCATCGTCAGCGGAGAATATTGCTTTTGCTTGAGAATTTCCGTAGCTCGCCGTCCCCGTTCGATCTGTTCACGCGTCTTCTCATCCAGATCAGAACCAAACTGAGTAAATGACTCCAACTCTCTAAACTGGGCCAAATCCACCCGCAAGCGACCAGAAACCTTTTTCATGGCCTTCGTCTGAGCGCTGCCGCCCACCCGCGATACCGAAAGTCCAGCATTGACTGCCGGCCGGATCCCACGATAAAAAAGGTCCGTTTCCAGATAAATCTGGCCATCAGTAATCGAAATTACATTAGTCGGAATGTAAGCGCTACTGTCGCCAGCTTGGGTTTCTATAATTGGCAAAGCAGTCAGCGAGCCACCGCCGTATTCAGGATTAAGCTTGGCCGCCCGCTCCAACAAACGTGAATGTAAATAGAAAACATCACCAGGGAAAGCCTCCCGTCCCGGGGGACGGCGTAAAATCAAAGAAATCTGGCGATAGGCGACCGCATGCTTGGATAAATCATCATAAATTACCAAAGCATCCTTGCCCTTACTCATAAAGTACTCACCGATGGCCGCACCCGCGTAAGGAGCGATGTAAGAATAAGCAGCAGCCTCAGACACGCCTGCATCAACCACCACCGTATAATCCAAAGCCCCGGCTTGACGCAACTGCTCTACCAGACGCGCCAGCTTAGACTCTTTCTGTCCAATAGAGACGTAAATACATATCACATCTTGATCTTTTTGATTTAAAATTGTATCAATTGCAATCGCAGTCTTACCCGTCTGCCGATCACCAATGATTAGCTCACGCTGACCACGGCCAATCGGAATCATCGCGTCAATAGCTTTAATCCCGGTCTGCAGCGGCTCGTGCACGCTCTCACGCGTAATCACACCAGGAGCAATTTTCTCAATCGGGTTGTATTGGTCGGCTTTGATCGGCCCCAACCCATCCACCGGCTGACCCAAAGGATTGACGACCCGGCCAATTAGTTCATCGCTGACGCCGATAGAAAGAATTTTGCCGGTCTGCTTGACAGTCTGACCTTCTTTAATCTGGATGTCACTGCCCAGCACAATTGCGCCTACAGTCGTATCTTCCAAATTCAGTACCAAGCCGATCTCTCCGTGCTCAAATTCCACCATTTCACCGCTAGCGACCTCAGCCAAGCCACTAATCTTAGCTACACCATCTGCCACCTCAAGCACAGTGCCGACTTCTTCAGCCTGAAAATCCGCTTTATACGCCTGAGCTTGCTTCTTTAACTGTTCTATTAACAAATTTGTTTCATTCATAATTACTTTCACGCTAATGCCAAATCTGTCTTAAATCTTTCTAATTGCCGCTTGAGCGACCAATCATACCGCTTGCCACCAGCCTTAATAATCATCCCGGGTGAACCAAGCGATTGTCTATCCAACCAGTGCACCTGAGAAAGGCCTGATTTTTCATGCAAAAAATCTTCTACCAATGCTCTTTCACCATCACTCAAATCATCATCACATATCAACTGAGCTTCCAATACTCCTTGCTCCGAATTAAGCTCTTGGCGCAGCTGATCCAAAATCTGATCTATCAGCGACAATTGACGACGATGTCTCAAAAGCTCCAAAAAACCCGCAAACGCTTTTTCCAAATCAGCACCACTCTTACCAGCAATCAGCTGTTTAAGTGTTGTCACATAGTCGCAAACAGTAATTTTTGCCATCTTACGCCTTCATCCCCGCATCTAAATAGTCACGTTTTACCTCGGCTGCTGACACACTGCGACCAACTACACTCCGGACGCCATCAGCAATGATCCCGGCCAACTCCGCCTTGACTTCCAGCATCATTTTTGCTTTTTGTGCGTTTACTTGACTCTCGCCAGCAGCCACGATGGAAGCGGCCTGTTGCTTAGCCCCTTGTACCAAACTTTCTTCTTGCTGACGTCCAGTTTCTCGGGCCTGCGCGATAATCTCCTGAGCTTTTACCCGCGCTGCGCCTAAAATCTCCTCTTCTTGTTGTTTTGCCTTCGCCAACGAGTCATCAGCTTGTTTAGCCTTAGTCAATCCCGACTCAATTTCCTTTTGCCTATCAGTAATTGCCTCCAGTAATCCCGTGAGGGCAAATTTCTTGAGCAAAAAATACAAAATAGCAAAATTAATCAGTTGCGATATCAGAGTCGGCCAGCTAATTCCTAAATTTTTGATCAATTCCATAATTTGCCCTCTTTCCGCATTTAATCAAACAAATCTCCTTACTTAACTTAGGTGAAAAGAATAATCAAAGCGATCACCAAAGCATAAATACCGGTGGATTCACACACAGCCATCAAAACAAAAACCAAACCGCTAATCTTGTCGCCGGCTTCCGGATTGCGACCAATAGCTTTCAGCGCTTGACCGCCGACATAACCCTCAGCAATAGCTGGACCCCAGGCGCCTAAACCCATACACAAACCAGCAGCTAAGGCTTTCATTGCTTCGACATTTTCCATAATTACCTTTCTGTCTTGCTTACTTTCTATTTATTATCATCTTCTATCACATCAAGTGAGCTATTCAAAAATATCGTTGATAACAGCGCAAAAACATATGCCTGGATCACGGAAGAAAAAGTCGTCAGCACAAAGAAAGGGAAGGGAATAAAGTAAGGAATCAAAGCCGTCACCACAGCCATCAGCACGTCACCAGCAAACACATTACCAAAAAGACGGAAAGACAAAGACAAAATTTTAGCAAGTTCACCAATAATATCCATCAAACCCAAAAACAAAGCAATCGGGCTGGAAAAATTGAAAAATTTCTTAAAGTATTTACCAAAACCGTTTACCACAATAAAACAAACCTGACAGGCGATGATCACGATCAAAGTCATCACCAAAATCATACTATAATCAGCCAAAACCGAACGAAATAAATTAATATCACCATAGGAGATCGCCCCTAAACCCGGCAATAAAGTAATCAAGTTTGACACTAAAATGAAGGAGAAAAGACAAAATGCCAACGGAAACAGTTTGCGCGCCCGCTTTTCATCTCCAGTTATACCCAGTACCTGATTATAGACTGCCATTACTAGCCACTCGATAAGAACTTGAAATTTTCCCGGGATTTTTTGCCACTTTCGCCGCGCCCTGATCATTACCAGTACAAGCAACAGCATCACCACGTACTGCAAAATTAGAGTCGTCGTCACCGGCAGCCGAAAAAGCCCAAAGAAATTTATCTCAAATAAAACGCCTGGAGTTAAACTTATATTGAGGTCACCAGCACCAGGAAAAAAGAAACTCAACCAATTACCACCAGGTGTATCCATACTAAACTCTGCCTTGAGCAGACCTTTCTCTCTCCCACATTCTCTTGCTCATGATTACACTTAATATGTTCATAACCACAAATCCTACAACGAGGCCGATTATAGTACAAAAATTCTTTTTGTCAAGGGCTAAATCTAGGCAGTATCCACCAATACCAAAAACAGCGATTGATCCTAGACTACTCACCAAACTGATCACACGAGTTTTCCTCATTAATCTTCTAAAAGTACCCACCGTGTCTAATTTTAGTGCCGTTTGCGGATCTGGGTCAGTAATTGCTTTCATAATAATGACTTATATTATACCACAAAGTACCAATTTTGTCAAGACCCAAAATCTTGACAAATCACTCAAATCAGTTACAATAACCGTATGCAGTTATCAAATATCAACATGAAAGCGTTTTTGACGGCAGCGGCAGCTAGTATCGTCGTTTTTCTTGCCTTTTATTTTCTCAATCGTTCACCCGACAGTGTATATACTACTATAATAGGCGAAACAGATCCCCAAGTTGACGCTCAAATCCCCGCCCTGCAACCAACAAGCGATACTACCTATAATGTTATCAAATTAGATCACGAACAATACCGTGCTAGAACCCAACAAATCATCCAAACAGTCAGCCTCAGCATCGCCAACGCACTAGACATCTTTGACCAAAACACAGCTATCCTCACTCAAATGCACACTACCCAGGGACAAACATTGCAAAGTTACTTTGATCTCATCTCCACCAATTACCACACTGCCAAAAACATAGTTCCGCCAGCGGAGTATTCCCAGTTGCACAGCCAGCTGACGTCAATACTTTCGCAATTAGACGGTGCCGTGATCCAACTCCTCTCAAGCGCACAAACAGCCAACCAGGAACAAGCTGCAGCTGGTTATCTGGCACTGCAAGAAGGATATAATGGTATCACCGCTCTGGCCACTAACTTAAACTAAACATCCTTGACAAAAAAACCAATATATGATATAATATGCACTTCACTGGTGCGCTCGAGCACCAGAAATTAGCTTCCGGAGGTCCACACGTCCTAAGCCCGGGTGCACCAGTGAAAAAACAAAAACAGTCTCCAAAACATAAAATAAACAATTAAGCAGAAAAATAAGGCCACAAAGGCATTTTCTCATTCGTCAAAAACTAGAGTAGTCAAAACCCCAAATTGGGTGTTGACAAATAAAATTTCTGTGGTAAAATACACAATGTTCTTGAAAAACAGACACAAAAGTGACAAACCTTCGGGGCCCTTAGCTCAGTTGGCTAGAGCGCTTCATTTGCAATGAAGAGGTCGAGGGTTCGAGTCCCTTAGGGTCCACGATGTACACTGAAGTCATTATGGACAGCTGTTTTCAAGCAGCATACATATTGGTTCGCCAATCCCTGTAATTCGCTACAGCGAATAAACTATAAGATTAATGAATGCAAGTTCGTTAGTCTTTAATTTATTCGAGGTCTTTAACAAATGAAGAAGATTAAATTGCATGGCAATCATAAATAATTATGGAAATGTATGCAATAATTCATGTGAATTTTGATCTAGTTGAAAAATTAGAAAATTTTTGTCAATAAAGGCCAAAACATTTTTAATTGCTAACAACTGAATAAATCGTTATTATCATGTAAATTAACGCAGATAGCGGATGCCTTGGCTTGTTTGGACGAAGAAGGACGCTAAGGGCGCGAAAGTCGTCGGGGAGCTCCCACAAAGCATTGATCCGACGGTGTCCGAATGGAGTAATCCAGTAACAGTAATTTGTTACTACTTGCATTTTAAACGAAATGCAGGAGATCACCTGTTGAACTGAAACATCTAAGTAAACAGAGGAAAAGAAATCGAATGAGATTCCCTGAGTAAGCGGCGAGCGAAAAGGGATGAGCCTAAACCAGGTTTCGACCTGGGGTTGTAGGGTTGCTAACATGAATGGTTATTGATAGTAGAACAGTTTGGAATGACTGACCAAAGATAGTGAAAGTCTAGTATACGAAATTAATAATTATTCTAAGCAATTCCTGAGTAAGCTGAGAGACGGCAAACTCTCTTCTGAATCTGGGGTGACCACACTCTAAGGCTAAATACCAAACAAGACCGATAGTGAACGAGTACCGCGAGGGAAAGGTGAAAAGAAGGGTTGAAGACCCCATGAAATAGTTCCTGAAACTATCTGCTAACAATCAGACAGAGCGGCATAGCAATATGTTCGTGATGTCGTGCCTATTGAAGAATGAGCCGGCGAGTGTATTAAGCCTGCGGGTTAAGTCATTGTCATGACGCAACCGAAGTGAAAGCGAGCTTGAATAGAGCGAATTATCGTAAGTTTAATACGACCCGAAACCGGGTGAGCTTACCATGGTCAGGATGAACCTTGATTAACCTCAAGGGAAGGTCCGCACTGATGACTGCTGCAAGAGTCTCGGATGAACTGTGGTAAGGGGTAATATGCCAAACGAACCCGGAGATAGCTGGTTCTCCCCGAAATATATTTAGGTATAGGGTCACGTGAAGTTTATCAGGGGTAGGGCTCTGATCTGAGTATCCTGGGAGAAATCCTTGGACTCTAGTCAAACTACGAATACTATTTGATGTTTCGTGGCACCCAGCCGGTGGGAGCTAAGTTCCACCGACAAAAGGGAAACAACCCAGATTCACGATTAAGGTCTCTAATTATTGTTTAGTGGGAAAGGAAGTTTTATTTCTCAGACACCTAGGAGGTCGGCTCAGAAGCAGCCATCCTTTAAAGAAAGCGTAACAGCTCACTAGCCGTAGAAATAATGCACCGAAAATCCAACGAGGCTCAAACAATAAACCGAAATCTGAAATTCTGCTCTTAAGAGTGGAGTGGTAGGGGAGCGTTGTATGTGCTGTGAAGCCAACCCGGCAAGGAGTTGGTGGAGCGATTACAAGTGCGAATGCCGGCATGAGTAGCGAATACCGGAGTGAGAATCTCCGGCTCCGAAAGCCCAAGGTTTCCGCACCCACGTTCGTCGTGTGCGGGTTAGGCGATCCTAAGGTCAGTCCGGTGACAGCCGGGGTAGCCGATGGATTACTGGTTAATATTCCAGTCCTTGGTAATGTTCATTTGACTTGGGGGGCGACGCGGAAGGATAAGATATGTGAGGAGATGAATTTCTCATCCAAGCACCAAAGCAGGATTCTAGAGGTAAATCCGAGAGTCTGTCTATCTGAGGTGTGATGGGGCTGTTACTACGGTGATGGCTGTATCCAATTTCTTTTGCCTGGAAAAACCTCGCAAGGAGAACGTTATCAAATCGTACCGATAACCGACACTGGTGGGCAGGTCGAGTAGACCAAGGAGAGCGAGAGAAGGTAGTTTAAGGAACTAGGCAAATCAACTGGGCGTAATTTCGAAAGATGCCCTCCTGGTTGAAGGCGCAAGCTGACGACTAGGCGCAGTGAATGATATGAGATCGACTGTTTACCAAAAACACAGGTCTGTGCTAACTCGTAAGAGGATGTATACGGGC
>JAZQJV010000019.1:0-71296 GCA_045541795.1 Patescibacteria group bacterium
GGCGCAGTTTGATTTCCAATACTGTTTTACTCTTCGATCCGAGCGCGCTCTGGGTCTACTGGGATGAGTCGGCCGATGATGACGTTTTCCTTGAGACCTTCAAGGTGATCAATCTGACCGGAGACAGCGGCATCGGTAAGCACGTTTTTGGTGTGCTGGAATGAGGCCGCTGAGAGCCACGAACTGGTAAATAGTGACGACTTAGTGATACTAAGGAGTAAGATCTTAGCCGTGGCGGGCATACCGCCAGCAGCAATAGCCGCTTCGTTGCGAGCCACAAAGCGTGAATGCTCTACGACTTCACCAGTGAGGAATTCAGTATCACCTGGATTTTCGATCTGGAGTTTGTCGCTCATCTTGCGGACGATAATTTCGAAGTGTTTATCGTGGATCGGGATACCCTGAGATTCATACACCGCTTGTACCTCGTCAATAATCAGCTGCTGGGTGGCCAGTAAGCCTTTGAGATGGAGCATTTCTTGCATGTCTACAGAGCCGGAAGTGAGTGGTTGGCCGACGCCGACTAAATCTCCGTCTTGGACGATCACGGTAGTGCTTTCTGGCACTGTGATTTCCTTGATCTTGTTTTGGTTTTCGACTTCGGTGATCCTGATAGTAGTTTCACCCTTAGCGGTGTGCAAACTCACTCGCCCAGCTATTTCTGCCAAGCGGGCTTGTACTTTGGGTTTGCGCAAATCAAGGAGTTCGACGACACGTGGCAAACCTTGAGTCACATCCATACCGACGATACCGCCAGAGTGTTTGACACGCATCGTAAGCTGTGTGCCTGGCTCGCCGATAGACTGCGCGGCAATGACGCCAGCGGGGACGCCGAGTTCCACGTGTTCGTGATTGGACATGTTCCAGCCATAACATTTGGCACAAATGCCTTTGTGAGCCTGGCATGAGAGCGGCGAGAAAACTTCCACCGATTCTACTTTGTCGTTGGCGTCGAGAGTCTTGGCGGTTTTTTCGTCAATCAGATCATTTTTGTGGTAGATGACTTGGTCATCCACGATGACGTCACGGCTCAAGTAGCGGCCGACGATACGATTGGCAAATGAATCTCGTCTCTTAGCTTTGGAGATTTCGATACCGTGATCCGCACCGCAATCTTCCATCCGGATGATGGTGTCATGAGAGACGTCTACTAGACGGCGAGTGAGGTAGCCGGCATCAGCGGTCTTGAGCGCGGAGTCCGTAAGACCTTTGCGCGAACCGCGAGCGGAAGTGACGTACTCGAAAATGGATAAGCCTTGGCGGAAGTTGGATTTGGTCGGCATTTCCACGATATTACCCAAAGGATCGACCACCAAACCACGCATAGCAGCGAGCTGTTTCACCTGATCACGGCTGGCACGAGTACCACCGGAATTAATCATCACCTTGACGGCATTGTCTTCGGCGTATGAATCCCAGGTCTTATCGGCTACTTCGTCAGTGGTTTTGATCCAGACTTCATTGGTCAATTGCTTCTTTTCTTCATTGGTGATGAAACCGTTAAGATACTTATCCTGGATTTCACCGACTTTGACGTTGGCGTCTTGGATGATACCGTCTTTTTCGGGGATCATCTTACAGTCAGATACTGCCACGGAGAGACCAGAGACCGTAGCGGCGACAAAACCGAGATCTTTGATGTCGTCGATGAGTTTGGCGACTACAGATTTGTCAAGTTCGTCAATGGCTTGTGTGACGATGGTTTTGATCCGTTTGGCGTCGATGGGCTCATTAATGAAACTTTCGCCTTCTGGCAAGATGTCGTTAAACTCGATGCGACCGATAGTCGTCTCGATGATTTGCTGTTTGCCGTCAATGGGCAGACGTACTTTGATGCGCTGTTTGAGGCCGATTTGGCGTTCCTCGTAAGCGTGGAAAGCTTCATCTTTGCTGGCAAAAATCGTGCTGGCTACCGGTAGTTTTTGGTCGATTGAAGTGTAGAAGAAAAGTCCCATGGCCATTTCTTTGTTTGGTACGGTGATAGGATCGCCGTTAGCGGGCTTAAGGAGGTTATTTTCGGCCATCATGAGCTGGCGGCATTCTTCTTGCGCTTCCTCTGTGAGCGGGAGGTGGACGGCCATCTGGTCGCCATCAAAGTCGGCATTGTAACCGCTACAGACACATGGGTGTAGACGGATGGCATTACCTTCGATAAGAATCGGGTAAAAAGCCTGCATACCGAGTTTGTGTAGCGTTGGCGCACGGTTGAGGACGACAGGATGGTTTTTGGTCACTTGCTCCAAAATGTCGTAGACAATTGGTTCGGCGGAGTCAATCAGTTTGCGGGCGGATTTCACGTTGGGTACGAAATTATTAATGATAAGCTCGTGCAAGACGTAGGGCTTGAAAATTTCCAAGGCCATGTCTTTGGGAATACCGCACTCATTGAGTTTGAGCTCAGGACCGACGACGATCACGCTGCGACCGGAATAGTCGACACGTTTACCGAGTAGATTTTGCCGGAAGCGACCTTGCTTACCTTTGAGCATTTCCGAAAGAGACTTGAGTGGTTTGTGATTGGAACGATTGACGGCACGCTTGACTTGGGCGGAGTCGATGAGACTGTCCACCGCTTCTTGCAGCATCCGTTTTTCGTTGCGCAAGATGATTTCTGGGGCACCCAGTTCCATCAAGTGACGCAGACGATTGTTACGGCTAATCACGCGGCGGTAAAGATCATTGAGATCGGAAGTGGCAAATTTACCACCAGAAAGCTGGACCATCGGACGTAGATCGGGAGGAATCACTGGCAGTACGGTGAGGAACATCCATGCTGGGTCGACGCCGGATTTTTTGAAACCTTCTACTACGCGCAGACGTTTGATGGCTTTGACCTTTTTTTCGCTGGTAGAGCGGGTTTTGCGGCCACCTTTTTTCTCACCTTGATCGTCGCGCATTTCGCTGCGCAGCTGAGCGGCGAGCTCATCGAGGTTGACGTTTTTGACCATTTCGAGCAAGCTTTCGGCGCCCATACCTACAGTGACAAAATCTGAAGCGTCGTACTCGTCTAATTTGAGATATTCTTCCTCTGAGACAGTAACGCCTTTTTGCAGACGACGTACACTGGTGCGGATCGCTTTGTAAATTTCTTTTTTCTGCTCGGTAGTTTGCTCGAGGTTGGCTTTGACCGCAGCCAGGTCAGTTTTGGCTTTGTTATCGATTTCACTGAGTTTGAGCTCTAGCGTTTCCTGGCTTTTGACCTTGTCTTTGAGGTTTTGCTTATCTGTTTGCCATTTTTCCTTGATCCGATCCAGATGCGCGGCAGCGTCATCACTCATTTGCTGCAGTTCTTCGCGTTCGCGTTTGTCTAGTTCAGCCAAGATTTCTTCGCGGCGATCATCATCAATATCCAGGACGATGTATTGCGAAAAATAAATGATAGCGTTGATGTTTTTTGGACTTAGATCCAGCAAAAGTGACAATTTTGACGGTGCGCCCTTAAAAAACCAGATATGAGCTACCGGCGTCGCCAAAGTGACGTGCCCCATACGTTCACGCCGCACCCGAGCCTGTGTCACCTCGACCCCACACTTGTCACAGATAATCCCTTTGTGACGGATACGTTTGTATTTACCACAAAAACATTCATAATCTTTGGTCGGCCCAAAGATTTTTTCGTCAAAAAGGCCATCTTTTTCGGCACGCAAGGAGCGATAATTAATGGTTTCTGGTTTTTTGACTTCACCATGAGACCACTCGAGGATGGATTCTGGAGCTGCCAGCTTAATTTGTAAAGCGCTAAAATCGACTATTTGTTGCATGTTCTCTCCCCTCTTATTCTCCTTGTTCTTCCTGCTCGAGCCGTTCCTCGTCGAGTAAATCGTTTTCGTCTGGTTCGTCGTCTTCACTCTCGATGTCGTCGCCGTCACCTTCGTCAACGCTGCCGTCTTGCTCGCCGTATTCTTCTTCCATCATCTGTTTATCATGGATTGTAACTTCGGTGAGTTCTGGCAAAGGCACGGGAGCGGGATCTTCTTCTTTGATGTCAGCATCCATGGCTACTGCTTCGATACCCAGAGCATTGAGCTCGCGCATGAGGACTTTGAAAGCCTCAGGTACAGTGGGCGCTGGGATCGGCGTGCCGCGGACGATAGCTTCAAAAGCCTTGGCCCGACCAGCAATATCATCTGATTTGATCGTGAGCATTTCTTGGAGAGTGTGCGCGGCTTGGTGCGCTTCAAGAGCCCAGACCTCCATTTCTCCCAGACGCTGACCGCCCATTTGTGCCTTACCGCCTAGAGGCTGCTGAGTGACCAGCGAGTAAGGACCGGTAGAGCGAGCATGGACTTTGTCTTCTACCATGTGCGAGAGCTTGAGGATGTAAGCCAGACCGACGACACATTCATTGGTGAAGGGTTCACCAGTGCGGCCATCGTAGAGTTGCATCTTGCCAGAGCGCGGCAGACCGGCTTTTTCTAGTTGTTCGAAGACCTCTTCTTCATCAATTTCCTCAAAAGCAGGGATGGCCACCCGATAACCGAGTTTTTGAGCGGCAATACCCAGATGGGCTTCAAGGAGCTGACCGAGGTTCATACGAGCCAACACAGACAGAGGTGAAATGATAATATCTACTGGAGTGCCATCAGCGAGGTGAGGCATGTCGGCGGCAGGCATGATTTTGGAAATAACGCCTTTGTTACCGTGACGGCCGGCAAGTTTGTCACCCACAGTGATTTTGCGGGTTTTGGCCACGCGCACCACAATTTCTTTATTGACACCTGGATCGAGTTCATCGCCGAGTTCGCGATCGAGGATGTCGACGCCGATAACGGTGCCGCTTTCACCATGCGGTAAGCGTAGTGAGGTATCGCGGATTTCTTTGGATTTTTCGCCAAAAATTGCCCGCAGGAGTCTTTCTTCTGGAGAGAGCTCTGTCTCGCCGCGTGGTGCGACTTTGCCGACAAGAATGTCGCCGGCTTTAACAATGCTACCGATACGGACAATACCTTCAGCGTCAAGGTTGGCCAGGGCTGATTCGGATACATTGGGAATATCATTGGTAAGTTCTTCGCTGCCAAGTTTGGTGTCCATCACCCGGGCTTTGTGAGCGTTGATGGTGACAGAAGTAAGTACGTCATCACGGACAATTCGGTCTGAGATGACAATAGCATCTTCGTAACCCAAACCTTCAAAAGCCATGTAGGCAATCAGAAGGTTGCTACCTAAAGAGAGTTCACCTTGATCTGAGGCGGGACCATCAATGATGACGTCGCCAGGAGCGACTTTGTCGCCGGCGCGCACCAAGATCCTTTGAGTATAAGACATGGACTGGGAAGTGCGCAGATAAATGTTGAGCCGGAACGTCTCACAGGTGCCGTCAAATTCGATGTTATCGTCTTGGCGGTTGTTGTAGAATGCACGTGCTTTTTCCAGATCCTTTTTGTCGACAGCGATGATGACCTTTTTGGCGTCAGCGTAGGTCACCTCACCGTGGAAACGAGCCATGACGCTGCGATTCATGGCAGTAGCGATGTCATGCTCCATGCCGGTACCGATCACTGGTGCTTGCGGTTTGAGAAGTGGTACCGCCTGACATTGCATGTGTGTACCCATTAAAGCACGGTTGGCTTCATCGTGAGCAATGAAAGGAATCAGTGAGGCGGAAGTGCCGATCACCTGACGGGGGACGACATCAATGTATTGCACGTCACTAGCTGGACCTTCGGTGAAGTTATTCATGTAACGAATTGGCACCCATTCATCGGTAATTTCCCACTGGTCATTGATGCCAATACTGGCGTGAGTGATTTTGTAATCTTCTTCTTCGTCAGCGGAAAGGTAGACGATCTTATCTGCTAAGACTTTGACTTTGTCGCCTTGTTTTTCGACCTTGAAATAAGGAGCTTCAAGGAAACCAAACTTATTAATCTTGGTGTATAGGGATAAATAAGTTACCAAACCGATATTTGGACCTTCTGGAGAACGGACTGGACAAATACGGCTGTACTGAGAGGCGTTAATATCACGCATAGAGAAGCTGGCGCGCTCTTTGGTGACGCCGCCACTACCCATGACCGAAAGACGGCGAAGATTGTCTACTTCTGAAAGAGGATTTGTCTGATCGAGGATAGCTGAGAGACGATTGCGGCGGAAGAAATCGGCGACGGCGGCGATGACCGGACGAGCGTTGACGAGCATGGCTGGAGTGAGGGCTTCATCGACCTTAGTCAGTGACATTTTCTCACGGATGGAACGTTCGAGACGAGCAAGACCCAGGCGCAGAGCATTGGTGGCTACTAGTTCGCCAACACAGCGGACGCGGCGATTGGAGAGGTGATCAATATCATCTACTTTGCCGTGGCCGTTTTGCAGGGTGATCAAGTAACGGATAGTAGCGACAATGTCTTCTGGATCGAGAGTGGTCTTGGCGGCGTCCACATCAATTCCCAGGCGGCGATTGAGTTTGTAGCGGCCTACCTCGCCTAAGTTGTAACGACGAGGCTCGTAGAACATTTGCTTGAAGTATTCGCGCGCATTATCGAGGATAGCGGGCTCGCCGTGGCGCATCTTGTCGTAAACTTCGAGTAAGGCTTCATTTTGGTTGGTGCACGGGTCTTTGGCTAGAGTGTTTTCAATGAGGTGGAATTGATCAGTTTCCATTTCCTTGGCAAAAAGTTGCTTGATCTGCTCAGTGGAGCCATAGCCTAGAGCTCGCAGGAGGACGGTAGCCGGCATTTTGCGGCGTGTGTCGATTTTAACGGTGATTAGATCTCGGCGGCCGTTGATGATTTCTACCCAGCTGCCGCGCATGGGGCGCAATTCTGCCCGGTAAAGGCGGCGACCAGAGATATTATCGTCTTCGGCTGAGAAAGAAACTCCTGGAGCGCGCACGAGTTGCGTCACCACGGCCCGGTCAATACCGTTAATGATGAAAGTACCCTCTGGAGTCATCATAGGAATGTCACCCAAGAAGACTTCTTGAGTTTGCTTTTGGCCGGTTTTTTTGTTTTCTAGTGTCGCTTCGGCATAAAGTGGGGCTGAGTAATTGGTTTCTTTTTTGCGGGCAGTTTTAATATCATACTCGCCTCGACCAAAATAGTGCTGACCAAAGCTGAGCGACCAGTTTTTGCCGGTGTAATCTTCAATACCTTTTTCGTCAGATATTTCAGCTAAGGCTTCAGCAATACCATTTGAGAGGAAATCATTGTAGGAGTCAATTTGGATTTTGAGGAAGTCTAGTTCTGGGATGAGGGGGCGATTTTTGCTCCATACTTTTCTTGGTTTCGTCTCATTTTTCATGACTCCCTTTCCATGTGCTCGCTTGTCACAGCATTTGACGGAGAGACAAAAAACGGGCACGAGGGAGTGCTCATGTCTTGTTTTATGCTTGTCTGTCCTGCTCAAGTGCCATAAGTTTCAAATAAATTAATGAGTTTACATTATACCATACTTTGTACGATTTGTCAAGAGGCAATTGCGGTGGCTTTGCTTTTGTGGTTTAGCGGCCATATGACGGTGTGGCGGGCGTATTGAGGTGAGCGGTGATCTGGGAGAGATTGTTGACGAGGTCGGTAGGCATGATCCAGACGGTATTGTTGCTCTGACTATTGCCGAGATCAGCGAGAGTGGAGAGAGTGCGCAGTTGCATTGCGCCTGGGGATGTGGCTAGAGTTTGGGCGGCGATGGCCATGTTTTTGGCGGCTTCGACTTCACCTTGTGAAGTAATAATCACGGCTTTGCGTTCACGTTCGGCTTGAGCCACCTTAGCAATGGTTTGCTTGAGACTATCTGAGAGAATAATGTCTTTGAGTTCCACTGACTGGACTTCAATGCCCCAGGGGTCGGTAGCCTCATCGACGATGTGCTGGATAAGGTGTGCCACATCGGCCCGGTCTTGCAGCAGTTGATCGAGAGTGTACTCGCCGATGCTATTTCTCATCGTGGTTTGGGCTAGTTGAGCGGTGGCGTAGACGTAATCTTCGACTTCAATTACCGCCATACGGGCATCTTTGACTCGGAAATAAACGACAGCATTGACTTGCACTGGGATGTTATCTTTGGTAATGACTTCTTGATTGGGGACGTCGACAGTTTTGGTGCGGATGTCGACTTTTTTGAGTTGATGGATGATAGGCCACATGATAAACCAGCCAGGATTGACAATGCGAGAAAAGCGGCCGAAAGTGAAAAGGACACCGCGCTCGTATTGGTTAATTTGACGGATAAAACGGGAAATAAGGACCAAAAAAAACGCAGCTACAAAAGCAAGCATAATCAAAACTGAAATAAATGAAAACAAAACACTCGCCATATTGCCTTTCTTAATCTTTTTTATTATACCACACAAAAATTAGTTTTTTTATGTGAATTTAGTCATCGCCGTCGGTCATGGCGTAATTGGGCTTATAGCGGAAAATGCGGTCAAAAATCATGTCAAATTCTGATCGCTCTTCTAGTTGCTTGGTAATTCTTTGGGCTTTTTCGACCCGGTCAGTGAGGATAGCGTCAGCGTCTGTCTGGAGGAAATAACGCATGGACGGTTCGCTGTTGACAGTCCAGATCATGACTTTTTTGCCTTGAGCGTGGATAGCATCAATAATAGTATCCGTGGCAATTTCTTCTTCAATCAGCAAATAATCAGTATTAAGCGAAGCGGTATCACCAAAAGAAAGAGAGATGGTGTGACCAGTAAGGGCGTCTGGATAATGATTTTCGATATAGTCTACTAGATGATAGTCAAGACTGATGAGATAAGCTTGATCTAGCATGTCGCGCTCGCGCAACATAGCGATGACGTCTTCGGCCATGCTCATATCGGCGGTTTCTCCTTTGAGTTCGACAAAAGGAATGATGTGCCCGCGGGCAGTATCAAGCATCTGCTCTACTCGAGAAACTGGTTCGCCGCTGGCTTGTTTGCTGTGCGCATCGTGCAAATGCAACTGCGTCATTTCTGGCCAAGTGATTTGGTATGAACGGCGCTGATCATCAGCCATGCGGGCAAAAGTGACGTCGTGATTGACGGCGTAGACGCCGTCTTTAGTCCTTTGAATATCAAATTCGCTGCCTAAGACGCCGTGCGCGATGGCTTCGCGCATACCGGCAGCAGTGTTTTCGGTATCTAAGATGCCG
This sequence comes from Patescibacteria group bacterium, assembly GCA_045541795.1. Lineage (GTDB taxonomy): Bacteria > Patescibacteriota > Microgenomatia > UBA1400 > PJMF01 > RGIG2560. The sequence goes on from JAZQJV010000019.1 coordinate 9,070, forward strand.
CCGCCGCGGTGAGCGACGATTTGTACGTTTACTTCTGGTGAGAAGAATTCGTCAAAATGTTTATCACAATACCACGCCGCAAGGGCACATAAAGCGGTGACACTGACGCAGGTCGTCCACATCCAGGGATGGAATTGCTTTTTTGGCGGACGATAGACGAAGGGAATTTGGTGGCGATAGGTATAATAGAGTCGGGTAAGGTGCATAATGTAAAACGGCATCGCTAGAAGGATATTGAGGGTAACACCAAGACGCAGGATTTGCGACCAAAAAATAATCAGCACTCGAGGAATTTGCCAGCTGGTGGCAACCCCAGCGATGATGGCGATCAGTATCCAAAGGAATATCAACGCGGCTTGGACTAGCAACAGATGAGTGGTAAATCTAATGCCTTCCCAAATGAAGTTTTTCCAGTGCTTTTTGATGAGGACGTATGACCTTTTGGCGGCTTGGGCGATAGTATCATGATCGATAATGACGGCATGGAAAATAAAACTGTTAAACCAGGCGATGATAAACAGCACAAATGAAAGAAGGTTAAAACATAGATTGTAGACGGGATTGGCTGCGATCACGCTAGCAATGAAATTAGGCAAGTAAAGCTCTTGTGTCAGTCCCAAGGAGAGCTTGAGTCCTAATATGGGTGAGAGCAAGCTGACAAATAAAACCACGATGATACCTGGCAAATTTAAAAACTTTTTGGCATCGCTTAGGATTTGCCGCACAAAAATTTTAAAGGTGAGTTTTTCGCCGCGCAGCAAATACTGACTAAAAATGATTTTTGCAAGTAAATCAAAGGCCGTGTAAACGATGAGAAATATTAGTCCGCCTAAAATCAGGAGCCAGCCTTGCCAGGAAAAAAGTAAAAATTGGATGTCGCCACTGCCGACTGCTACACGTCCAGAAAATTTGAGAAATAAGGCAAAAAGGATTTGCGAAAGGGTGACGAAAACGACTAAGATGATTTTGGTGGGGATCTGGTATTGCCAAATAGTGGGGATGGATCGCCAATAAACGCTCCACAGCTGTCGATGACGGTTTTCTTGACGTTGACGCTGGAATTTGGCAAATAGCTTGCTTTTCATGCGGCTATTATACCACAGGTGGATCGCGATCGTATACTTAATTTGATGTGGTATAATGTGCTCATGAAGCAGAAATATATGTTTACTGGGGTCTATACTGTCCTCGTGGTAGGGGCATGTGTGATGACCACGTTGGCTTTTTTGTGTCGACAAAGGTATAAAATGCCTATAAATCAAGATAAATTTGATATGACTCAAGTGCAAGTCCGCCCTGTCGTTTATGGCTGCGCTACGCCAGAAGCATCGCTTGAGCGTTGGGACGGCTGCTCCGAGCTGCATTTTGGCGAACAGGTGTGCTTACTAGATCAGCGAGATGGGAAAACATATTGGGCGGGTAAATTTGCTGATGACAGGTGCTGGTTGCTTAATGATTTGCGTTTTGGCGGAAGCAGTGATGGGTGTGCTGGACGGCAGGAGTTTAACGGCTTGGAAGCTGGTATCACGGACAGATTTGGTGACGGCACTCGTGGTGATTGCCGCGAAAGCGATGTGGACGGTGCGGGCTATTTTTATAATTTTGCGGCTGCCACTCAAGGAGAAACAGGCGAACGTGTCCGAGGACTGTGTCCGCCAGGCTGGCATGTGCCTAGCGGTGGCGCTGCCGGTGAGCTGGCCGCGTTGGCTGATACTAGTGCTCGCGATAGTTTTTGGCGAGAAAGTTGGCGCGGAAGTCTGGCTGGCGATGCGGTTTTTAGCGGTGAACTTTTTGGCCAGGGACTTTTTGGTTATTACTGGTCGGCGACGCCGGCGCCTGGAGGTAAGGCTTACAATTTACAATTGACTCTTGGTGAGAGTGATGTAGTAAGTATTCATGACCAAACAATTGGCTTTTTGCTACGGTGTGTACAAGATTGATTGACTAAAAAACCGCCATCAGCGATGGCGGTTTTTGATGATAGCAAATGTTTATTCTTGGCCATTTAAGGAGACTTTAACGCCAGGACTCATGGTAGCGCTGACGGTACATTTGAGGGTTTTGCCGTCAGTAGCTTTGATGAGAGCGGCGAGGTTGTCTACCAAATCAGACGTCGGCGTGCTAGTCTTGCCGAGTGCCACGTGTAAAAGCGGGGCTTTGCGTTCGGTTTTGAGGACAGTTTTGCCGCCCAAAAGTTCCGCTTTGGCTTTTTCGGGATCAGAGACGATAGTGTTGTTTTTGGGATTAGGCATCAGACCCTTAGGCCCTAAAATCCGCGCTAATTTAGCAAGTTTGGGCATGTATTGAGGCGTGGTCAGCAGGACATCAAAATCAATCTTGCCAGCCGCGACATTTTCTAGTAAGGCATCATCAACGATAGCCACCCGCAGCTGCTTGCCGGTGGAATGCGGGAAAGTGACACTCAGCTGGTTGTTGGTATCTTTGAGAACCAAATCGGCACTGATAGTGCTTTCAAACTTGGCGTATGACGTTTTTTTCACCAGGTCGAATGCTTCAGCCATCGGATACAGCTTACTGCGATCAACGAGGGAGCGGACACTTTGATATCGGGTAGAACGGCCAAGTTTAGTTTTGGTTTTTTTGGCTGGTTGCTCTTGGGTCTCTGGTGCAGTTGCTACTGCTTCTGCCGTGCTGGCAGCGTCAGCATCTACAATTTTGACGTGGTCTTGCGAGCCGTCTACAGAAACATTTTTTTTCGAACCCATAATTTCCTTTCTGGTTCTCCCGCCGACAGTAAGCTGCTAGCGGTGAAAATCCTTCTTTAATTTTTAACTTTTAACTTTCTACTTCAATCCCCATAGAGCGAGCGGTACCAGCGACAGAGTGCATGGCTTGCTCTAAGTCAGCGGTATTGAGGTCTGGCAATTTTTCGGTGGCGATTTTTTTGAGTTGCTCACTCGTGAGCTTGCCTGCCGTCTCGCGTCCGCTCAGACCGCTGCCTTTTTGCAATTTGAGCTCTCTCTTAATCATTGCAGAAACAGGTGGTAATTTAAGCTCAAAAGTAAAGGAACGATCTTGGTAAATCGTGATTTCTGCCGGGATGATTTGCCCTTTTTTATCTTGAGTGGCCGCATTGTATTGTTTGAGGAAATCCATCATGTTGATACCAGCTTGGCCCAAGATAGGACCGACTGGCGGTGCAGGAGTAGCAGTACCACCTGGTAAATTTAGTTTGAGGACGTTAATAACTTTTTTTGCCATATATTCTTTCTTTAATTAACTAAGTCTAACTAATTTTTTGCACTTGTAAGAAGTCGAGTTCTACTGGCGTCTCGCGGCCAAAAATGTTGATCAGAACTTCCAATTTACCACGAGCTTCGTCAATCTTACTGATTGTGCCCAAGAAGTCGTTGAAAGGACCATCCACGATTTTGACTGGTTCGCCTTCGGAATAATCCACTTTGAATTTAGTTTCTGTCTGGGCGACGTATTTGATGATGTCATCGACTTCTTTTTTGGTGAGCGGGCGTGGGCGAGTGTCATTGACACCGACAAATCCCGATACACCCTGAGTAGTGCGGACAGCGATCCAGGTGGCGTCATTAAGCTCCATATTGACCAACATGTAGCCCGGATAAATTTTTTCGTGTACGGTTTTGCGCTGACCACGTTTGATTTGGATTTTGTCTTGGGTGGGAATTAAGGTTTGCAAAATTTTACCCTCAAGACCGAGTGTTTGCGTCCGTTGGCGCAGTGCTTCGGAGACTTTGTTTTCGTGGCCGGAGTAGACGTGGACGACGTACCAGCGAGCGTTTTTATTTTCACCTTCGGAAACAGTGAAGATATTGGGAGACGGTACTTGCACTTCCTGTACTTCTGGCGCTTCCACGCTAGTTAAATCTTGATTCATCTGGCTGTTATCTTCTTGTGGCATATATTCCTTTAGGCGACGAGCCATCTGATCGCGTAGCGGAAGGCAAAATCTAGCAGACCCACCATCACGGCAAGTAACAGTGACAAACTGACGACGAGCGTGGTCATTTCGATGACTTCTTGTCGGCTGGGAAAAGTAACTTTCCTCAGTTCGCTGCTGACACCTTGTAGGTAGCTACGTATCTTTTTCATAATTAAGTTCTCGTATTATACCACAAAAAAACTGTTTTGGGAGGGCAAAATAAAAGTAAAACTGCAAAGTGGCGTTAAGACAACTGCGAAAAAATAAATTGAGTATTTATTGTATACAATAAATAGTTTTTATATTGGTGATTCAATATTTTTAAATACCCCTATTTTTGCTTATTTTTTGCTTGTTCACAAATTTCCAACAAAGTGAGTTCGAGATCTAGATATGGGATCGGAGAATTTGCACGAGCTGCAAGTAATTGTTTGAGTAAAAAATGTGTTTGTTTAAAGTTGAGTGAGACCGGATTATTTTTAATATTGTCAATTAATTGCTGGTGCAAAAAGCTAAATAGACTTTGGCGGAAAAAGTTTTCATCGACATTATTTTGGCGCAGTGAAGCAAAAAAGTTGATTAGTCCTTGTTCGTCTTTTTTGATCATAAGCGTGGTAAGTTTTTGAATGTGAGCGGTAATGTCACCCATGAGCAGTTTTTGGACATTTTCACTGGTGATGGATCCGGTCTGAGCAACTGTCTGCAAGTATTTGACGCCATCGCGGAAACTGCCGTCGGCTAATGTGGCGATCTCTTCTAGCACTTTGTCATCGGCAGTGAGCTTTTGATCAGCGAGAATGCGGTGAAAATTAGCAATTTGTTCACTATTTGTGGCTTTGGTATAATTCACGCGGACGCACCGAGAAATGACGGTGGCAGGGATTTTGTGCGCTTCGGTGGTGGCGAGGATAAAAAATGCGTGACGTGGGGGTTCTTCAAGGATTTTGAGTAATGCATTAAAGGCTTCGTTGGTAAACATGTGGACTTCATCCAAGATATAGACCAAAACTGGGGAGAGCGATGGCGGGACGTAGACTTGCTCTTGCAAAGCGCGCACATCGTCAATCCCGCGGTGAGAGGCGGCGTCTATTTCGACCACCGCGTAGGAGTTACCTTGGATGATCTGGCGGATGTCTTCGTGCTCTATTTCGGGGTCAGCTAGTGGGGCGAGCGAACTTCCGGGATCTGGTTGGAGGTAAGCTTTTTGGATGGTGGGCAAGTTGGCGGGTGTATTAAGGGTAGCGGCTAAAATGCGGGCCGTGGAGGTTTTGCCGGTACCTTTTGGTCCAGTAAAAAGGAGCACTTGAGGAAAATTTGCCCCCTTTTGGTAGCGTAGCATTTGTTCGCGGACGCTGACAAGCTCGAGTTCGCTAAATTTTTGTGGGCGGTAATAATTTGTCCAGGCAATCATGTATGTATTATACCATATTTTGTGGTATAATCAAGATATGCCAGAATTACCAGAAGTTGAAACAGTCGTCCGTAGTCTGCGGCCGTACGTAGTGAGTAAAAAAATTGTACACATTGATGTGAGAAAAGATAAAAGTTTTCCCGATAGCAAGCGTTTTGGTGATGTAATTAATCACAAAATTACCAAAGTGTGGCGACGTGCTAAATTGATTATTATGGATTTGGACAATCACTATCATTTGCTTACGCATTTAAAAATGACCGGGCAGCTTTTGTATCAAAGCGAAAAATGGCTGGCTGGCGGCGGACATCCCACACGTGATGTGCTCGCACAGTTGCCAGGTAAACACACGCGGGTGATTTTGGATCTTGATGATGGCAGTCATTTATTTTTTAACGATTTGCGGATTTTTGGCTGGATACGAGTCTTAAATGATGATGAGTTAGCTTTGGAGCTTGCTAAATACGGGCCTGACGCTAATGCGATCGCTGACCCAGATAGATTGTGGTCTTTGTGGCAGCGAGTGCGCCGTCCGATCAAACAGGTACTCATGGATAACAAATATTTAAGTGGAATCGGTAATATTTATGCGGCGGAGCTTTGCTGGGAATGCGGCTTGGATCCGCGTCGGCCGGCTTTCGAGTTGAGTCGGGACGAAGTCAAGGCTTTAGCGCGCCAGGCTCATGATTTGTTGGAGCGGGCAATTAGTTATGGTGGGACGACTTTTGATGGACGCTATGTGAATGCGGACGGCAAGGGCGGCGAGTTTGAACAGTTTTTAGACGTGTACGGGCGAGGCGGGCAGAAATGTCATCGCTGTGGTGCGATGTTGAAAAGTATTAAAATTGGTGGTCGTTCGAGTGTTTTTTGTGAAAGGTGTCAGCGATGATCGCGCTCGGCATTGACCCGGGTTTTGACCGGATTGGCTGGGCAGTGGGGCAAATTTTGGCGAGTGGAGAGGTAAATTTGCTGAGTTTCGGTCTGGTAGAGACCAAACGTGGGGCTGAGCTTTTTTCTCGCTATGCCCAGATCGAGCAAGAATTTGATGACTTACTGCGAGAGTTTCAGGTGACAGAAGCGGCTCTGGAATCGCTGGTTTTTTTTCGTAATTACACCACAGTAATCCCGGTGGCTCAAGCTCGGGGGATTATTTTGGCCTGCTTGATCAGGCAGGGGGTGAAAATTGCCGAATACTCGCCCCCACAGATCAAAATGAGTGTGACAGGGTTTGGCCGGGCAGATAAAAAAGCAGTTGCCAAAATGGTACGGTGGCAATTAAAACTTGATGAAAGGCATATTACCGATAACATTATTGATGATACTTATGACGCGATGGCGGTACTCCTGACGCATGCTGGCGCACGCAAACTGGCGTGCCAGATTAACTAGTCATTGTCTTTCAGGAAAGCGGCCAGCTGCTCGAGAGCTTGGCGGCGCTGACTGATGCGGTTTTTGGTTTGCTGACCAATGTCGGCATAGGGTTTGTCAAAACCATCTGGGATAAATATCGGGTCAAAATCAAAACCGTCATGGCCAGAAAGAACAGTGGCAATTTTTCCTGGTAGATCGGCATCAAAAAAGTGAGGTTGTCCTTGGGGCGGCAGGTAGCAAAATGTGGTGTGAAAGACGGCCGAGCGATTGGTGACAGTGTCCATTTTATGAAGGAGTGCTTCGGCGGCGATTTGATAACCGCTTTGCTGACACCACCGATGGGAGTGCACTCCTAAAAGTCCGGGAAAAGCAGCCACTTCGAGCCCAGAATCATCGGCAATTACTGGGAGCGCGCGCGGATTATTGATGAAGGCTTCACATTTGAGTAAAGCATTGGCGTGATAATCTTGACCACACTCCTCTACTTCGTGTGCCCAGCCTGGGAAATCCTGGAGGCTGAAAAGTGAGACCTCTGGCAATATTTCTTGCAAGATTTGGCGGACCTCCAAAATTTTGCCCTGATTGCTGGAAGCAAAAAATAGTGATGTCGTGCGCATATTAGTTGGCTGTCGGCGGTTGATTAGCACCCATCAAACCTGAGAGCAGATCGTTGAGATTGCCCATATTTTGCATTTGCTTGGCTGCTTCTTCTTGTGATTTTTTGATGGCTTTGTTGAGAGCATTAACTGCGTCTTGACTCATCACGCCTTCGACAGAAAATTCTTTGATTTTTTGGTCGCCGGTGATGACGACTTTGATCCCGTTTTCTTCGACCACTGTTTCTTGAGCGGAAAGGGTTTTTTGGATTTCGAGGGCTTGCTTGCGCAACTTCATGAGGTCTCCGGCTTGCTGAAAGATATTCATTTTGTCCTTTCTTGATCAATTTCCTCCATTATACCATACTTTTGTGTTATAATGAGGGGCAATATGACGAAAATTGTCTATACTAAGCATGCCGAGCAAAGGATAAGTTTGCGCCGATTAAGCCGGCGTAGTATTGAGGAAACAATTGCCAATCCTGATCGGGTACAGGATGATACCGACGGTAAACGCAGATTTATCAAGAGGCAAGGCACGAGGCTGTATCACGTGGTGGCGCGCTATAATCCAGCGCAAAAAGCGTGGGTAGTGATTTCGGTGTGGGTGCGGGGTGAGGAGGATCCGCAAAATTATCTGTGGCTGGTGATTACCTGGCCGTTTAAGGCCCTGGGCAAGGCTTTGTGGTGGCTTATTCGTTTACTTTTTAGTTGGTCGCGGCGATGAGTTAGTCGCAGAAACTGCGAGAAATATTTAGGCTTATAATGAAAAAAATTATCCAGACAGAAACTAATTATTTATTTACAAACCGTATTAAATTAGCTCTTGCAAATTTAGAAAAATGAGGTATCATACATCATGCCCGGTGAGGTAGGGCCACGGCGATTTTCCTGGATAGATCGCAGATTATCTAAGGAAGTTGCGGTGGCCATTTTTTTTGACCGGAAAATGTGGACGTGATTGTGTGCGAAATTTCCAAATTTACTGACAAGTACGAGAAAAATAGGTATTTAGTCCTATAACTATTTTATTATAGGTTTAAATTGTGCACATTTTATCTATATTGATGCACATTTTGGGAATAGCTATCAGTGCTTCAGACGTTGGTGCATTTCGGCTTTGTAGGCTTGCACACCTGGCTGATCAAATGGATTGACGCCTAGGATGAGGGCAGAAAGCGCGCAGGCAAACTCAAAAAAGTACCAAGTATAGCCTAAATAAAACTCATCAGTTTGAGGAATGGTGAGACGGATTTGGGGCACGCCTCCCTGAAGATGGGCCTTGTGGGTTGCATCCATGGCGATTTGCTGGAGGGTGGAGAAACTTTTGCCGGCGACACTGCTGCTTGCAGAGTGCTCGTCATCTTGTAGGATGACTTCGTCATGGGCTGGTTTGGTGGTATGGAAAACGGTTTCGAAAAGGTTTCTGCTGCCTTCCTGGAGAAATTGACCCAGTGAGTGTAGATCGCGGGTGTACTGGAGAATGGCCGGCAGGATGGCGGTGGATGTTTTGCCTTCTGATTCACCAAATAGCTGCTGCCACCATAGACCGAGGCTGGCAAATGCGGGCTCGTACGTGGTAAAAAATTCTACGTTTTTGCCGTTTTGGCGCAAGATAACACGATTAAAAGCATATTGCCAAGCGGGATTAGTGATGCTGGTGTTGGTGGTGAGATCTTGGCGGGCTTGGGCCGCACCAGCGATTATATCAGCGATATTAAGGCTGCCATAGGCGAGCGGGAGTAAGCCCACACTGGTCATCGCCGAGAAACGACCGCCGATATTATCGGGGACGATAAAACTTGTCCATTGGTTTTGGGCAGCTAAGTCGTGAAGTGTACCGGTATGAGCGTCAGTAGTGGCATAAATATGTTCGTTGACGTGAGGGCCGTATTTTTCTCGGGCTAACGCCCAAAAGTAGTCAAAAGCGACAGCTGGCTCGAGGGTAGTACCACTTTTGGAGATGACATTAATGCTAAAATCTTGATCAGCGATGATCTGGCGTAGATCACGCAGGCTGGAAGCGGAAAGATCATGACCGGCAAAATAAATCTGCTGGCTGGGATGGGTGGCATTATAATAGATGCCGTGGACAAATTCTAAGCCCGCCAAACTGCCCAGATAAGAGCCGCCAGTACCAATGACAAGAAGGATGTTTGAGTGTGCTTTGATCTGCTCTGTGGTCTCCTGGATTTTGGTCAACAGTGCTTGCATTGTTGGCTGACTGGCGTCTGGCCAGGCTAGCCAACCGAGAAAATCATGGCCAGGACAGCTACCCTCAAGGAGTGATTGGTGGGCGCTCTCCAAAAGACTCTCGACGTGTGCACGGGTATTGTCACTAATTTCAAAACCTAAATCAGCCTCTAATTGCAACATGACTTTTCTCCAGTACTATTTATTTCTCCTCCAATTAGTCGTCATAGGGTGCGCCGCCAAAAGCGCAGCAGATGGCGTGGAAACTGGACGCCTTGAGTGATGCCGAGCCCACTAAGAGGCCGTCGCAGACATCCCGATAGCTGCCTGCATTGTCGCTGGTGACGCTGCCGCCATAGATAAATGACCAATTGTCCGTGTGGAAGTGGGCAAAAGCCTTTCTGATGCGATCTAGCGCCGCTTTGACGCTGACGGGATCAAGATTGCCGGCATTACCGCTGGTGGAGATCGCGCTTACAGGTTCGTAGGCGAGGATGAGGGGAAAAGATTTGTCTTGAAATGGCTGAAGGCTGGCGACAAGAGCGTCGACTTCTGGCTCGTCAAAACACAAAATTGGGGTAACGTGATACTTTTGTAGCTTGGCAAATTTGGCAGCAATTAAGCTCGGCGTTTCTCCTTGATCGCGGCGGCGTTCTGAGTGACCGATAATGCAAAAACGTGGTAGGTAGTGGTGAAAGGTTTCTAGGACATTTTCTCCGGTATGAGCGCCTGGCTCACAGGCACTCACGTCTTGCAAGCCCAGCTGGAAGATGCTTTCATGAGTGTCGGTAATGTTTTCATCATGATATAGTGAGAAATAAAGTGCGGTGGGCGGGCAAATGACCGCTTGGACGGACGTAGGCTTAAGGTGAAGGTTACTAGCGGCGCGCAGCTCGTCCAAAAATGTGAGCGCACTGTGTAAGTGATGATTGGCTTTCCAGTTAGCGATAACGTATGACATAATTACTCCTGATTTTGCGTTTTTTCTACTTTATTCTTCCTCATCCAAGACCGCTAAGACTTTTTCTAAGGTTTGCTCGGCAGTGAGGCTGTACGTATCGAGGACGAGATCGTAAAGATCTGGCCGCCAAAAATCAATGGGGGCATTGGCACTGACGGTTCCTGGCTTGACCACCCACTCTTGCCATTGTCGCGAGTACATCGAAGTCCATTTTTGGAGATTGCTTTCGTAACGCTCGATGGTGTTGGTTTTGGCCTCGTCGATGGTGATGCCGTCTCGATTGACGACCCGATCAATGCGCACGTCATCACTACTGCAGGTCATCAGGATTTTGAGAGTGTGCGGTACGCCTTGAGCGAGGAAGCCTGAAAGCCAAGACTCGATGATCCACTGTGATTCTTGTGCAAGTTTTTGGCGCATCCCAAAATCGACTTCGTTTTCAAATTCTACCGAGTAAATGCTGGCATTGTGATGAGCCGTGTTATTTTTGTCCCACAAACCCTTTTCGGTAGCGTAGTGACGCATGAATTCACCACCAGAAAAGCCGCGCCAGCCGTCTATTTTGAGCGCTTCGCGAAGGCCATTGAGCATGGTAGTAGAACCGCAACCCGGCAAACCAGAAATCGTCACATTACGATACTTTTTGGTGCTGACATTGGTTGGTAGAGTACATGTAGACATTATCCCTTTCTATCCAAGATGACATATGATAACATGAAATTGCTGATTTTTAAAGGGCAATTTGTGGTATAATAAACTCATATGAAAAAAATCATTCAAGATCAATCTAAATGTTTGGGCTGTATGGCTTGCGTGGGGCTAAATCCGGAACTTTTTTCCATGGACGAAAATGGCTTGGCAAAATTGCAGGAGGCGACGGCACAAGGCAGCGTTTTTAGCCGGCAGGTAGATGACAGCGTGGACACTGATACCTTGGTGAGCGCTTGCTGCGGTGGGGCAATTTCGCAGGAATAATTTTTTATCACATATTCGGTAAGGAATTATTTGTTTATTAGCAGTCTAAGTGTTTGACTGCTAACGTTTTTAACGTATATAAAAAATACCGGTGTATAGGTAAAAATTCATTTATTGTACACAATAAATACTCAAAAAAAATTATTGATGATTGAGAATTTGCCGGTGAAGTTTATAATTACCATCATACTTGGCTACCAGGGCCCAAAATTTGGCCGAGTGATCCATGTGGATTTGGTGAGCAAGCTCGTGAATGAGGACATAGTCAATCACTGCGGGGGCATATCTGACCAAACGCCAAGAAAAGTTGAGACCGCCCAAAGTAGAAGAGCTGCCCCAAATGGTACCTTGATCTTTGATGTGGATGTGACTGATGGCGGTGGGGATATGCATGAGAGCGTGGAGCTGCGGGATCCGGCTGGTAATGTATTTTCGAAGAGAATTGGTACCAAATTTTTGCAGGAGCGAGAGTTCTTTGGGCGTGAGGGCCGGCGAGGTTTTGGGCTGGAGTAAATAGTGAGAATTATTGTAAAGGAGGGCGTCACCTTTTACTTGCCAGCCGCTGGGCAGGTCTGGATTATAGAGGAATTGAAGGGTATAATCGCGGCCGTACAGCGGGAAAATACCGCCGTTTGTGGGTATTAATTGTTCTCTTTTTTTGATCTGAGACTCGATCCAGTGTGCGTTTTGCGTGAGGAAACGTTCGATAGTTTTTTTGGTAATGTATGGCGGAGCAGTGACGCGTACTACGCCATCGCGGTCAACGCTGACTTTGAGCCTATGGGATTGGCGACTGGTTTTGAGCTGATAGCTGATCATGAGCTTGATTATATCACAGTTTTTGATATAATACGGATTATGCTCAAAAAAGGTATCAACTCGATGTTAGTTTTAGGGGTGATTTTGCTGGTGGCGGCATTTTTGCGCTGGGAGAGTTTGTCGCTTTCGTTTTCTTGGGGTGAGGCAGAATTACTGCTGGGGGAAAATCTTCTCCAGCCACCTTTTTTGGGGTTGGTGGTAAAGAGTGCGCTTTTGGTGGATGCTGGTGAGATGTGGTTGCGCTGGTGGGGCAGTTTCCTGCCGGGACTTTTGGCGGTAGCCGGCGTGTATGCTCTCGGCAGTAAGCTGGTGGATAAAAAAACCGGTTTGATGGCGGCTTTACTTTTGGCGACGAGTTCGTTTCATATTTATTATAGTACCAAGCTGCTCCCCTACTCGCTGGCGGCAGCGGCGGCATGTTGGTCGTGGTTTTTTTTGCTGGAAAGTGTGCGCGTAGGCAGGGATAGTTATAGCTTGGCGCGTTCGCATTGGTTAAGTAGATTGTGCAGTTTTTTTCCTCTTTCGAAGGACTTTATTTTCTTTTTGGCAGTGAGTATTTTGGGGCTTTATACTTCTTACTTTTATGGTTTTGTCTTGGTGAGTCAATTGGTTTTTTTGTGCTGGCAGCGCCGATACCGGGAGGCAGGCTGGCTGGGTTTGGTGGGAGGCGTGGTATGCGTGCCGCTTTTGCCGGTGGCTGCCGGGCAGTATGCGGCGGTAGCGCAGATCAATGAAACTTTGCCGGTGTGGCGCCAGGTTGTGAATATTTCGCTGTGGCAGGCACCAGTGTTGACGCTGGGGAAGTTTATTTTTGGCGTGGTGGATTTGGAGGTGAATGCTTTTTATACGCTCGTCACGATGGTTTTTGTGGGGCTTTTGGGGGCTTGTGTCATTGCGGCTTTAAAAGGTTTTGCGCACAAAAAAAACCGCAAAAATATTTCCCGGCTCCAGGCAATCGTGGTGATGTTGGTGTTACCGGCTTTTTTGGCACTGGCGATACACGGGCTGTGGCCGATCGTGACGCCGGGGCGTTTGCTTTTGATTTTGCCGCTTTATTATTTATGTTTGAGTTTTTTTATTACTCATGCGCGCCAGACGAATCCAATGCTGGCACGTGGGCTTTTAATTTTGGTGTGGCTGGCAAATATGTGGGGAATAGTGCAGTATTATAATGCTGGTATGGACGGCGAAAAATGGCGCGAATTGAACACATTGTTACATCAGGAATATGTCCCGGAGTCTACAGTGTTACTTTTTGCTTATCCGAGCGTGTATGCGCCGTGGCGTTGGTATGAGCAGGCCAACCGTACGCCTTTCCCGACTCTGTATACAGGTACGTGGAACTCCGCCGATGTGCGCGATTGGGATGGGCTTTTAGCACCGCTTTTGAGTAATAATTATACTCAGGTGGTGGTGATGGACTATTTACGCAGTTTATCTGATGAGCATAATTTAGTTGGCGCGAATTTGACGAAGCGCGGCTGGCAGGTGGCCAAGACGATTGATTTGCCGGGGTTTAGTCACGTCAAAATTTACCAGCGACCTGAATCTATTTCTGGAGAATTAGAACAATGAAAGTGGGCATTGATTTGACGAGTTTACTTTATCACCGTGGTGTGTCGCGTTATACGGGTGATCTTTTCCGCGCTTTGTGCGATTTTCCGACGTTGCGTCTGTATGGCTATGCGAGCGTGTCGCGTCGGGCTCAAAAAAAGTTAATCGGCGAGCTTGAGGCAGTGCGCGCTTCTCTTGATGAAAGCTCCCAGGAAAATTTTTGGGCGCAGATTAAGCTGCAAAAAAACTCCCCGACTCTTAATCATTTGTACTGGCACTACTTGGGACTAAATCCGGTGAAAAAAGTTTTGCCGGAAATAGAGGTGTTTCATTCGTGGGATTTTTTGCAGCCACCAGATAAAGATTTGGCTTTGGTGTCTACAATCCATGATCTGGCGATGCTTAAATATCCGCGGATTGCGGTGGGGAAAGTGTGGCGGTATCATCATGAATCGTGGCGGATTTTACGGCAGAGACGTGCTCATTTGATCGCGGTGTCTGAAAGCACTCGTCAGGATGTGATCACTTATTTGGATTGGCCGGCTGAGCGAGTGCATTTGGTGTATGAAGCTTTGCCGAGTGCGAGTATGATCCCACCCGAACATTTAACGGAACAAGGTTGGCAGATGGTGGCAAGCGCATATCGGCTTTCGCGGCCGTATATACTTTTTGTGGGTACGCGCGAGCCGCGCAAAAATTTGCCGCATCTTTTGCAAGCCTGGGAAGCGCTGGCTGGTGAGGTGGACCTGGTGATGGTGGGTGCGGCTGGTAATGAGAAATTGGAGACGAGTGCGAGTGCTCATTTGCATTTGCTGGAGCACGTGACGGATGAGGAACTGGCGTATCTTTACTCACATGCCGTAGCTTTGGCTTATCCTTCTTTGGATGAAGGGTTTGGGCTGCCGATTTTGGAAGGATTTTATTACGGTACACCAGTGGTAACTAGTAATTGCGGCGCGATGGCTGAAGTGGGCGGTAAAGCTGCGATCTTGGTGGAGCCGCTGGAAACAGGGAGCATCCGTGAGGGATTGGAGCGGGTGTTGGCTCAAAGTAAACAAGAAGCTAAAAAGCGGCGCGATCTGGCACGAGTACAGCTCGGGCAGTTTAGCTGGGAACGGACGGCTCGTGAGACATTAGCTGTGTATCAAAAGGCGATTGAGGATTTTTATGACAGGTGAGAAGCTGGTGCGCATTTGTGTGGATGGAAATGAAGCGAATGTGGAAGCGCGAGTGGGCAGTAATGCTTATGCTTATGGACTGTTGACAGCTTTGGAAAAAATCACCCGGGCCAAAAAAGACGAAATTGCTATTTGTGTGGTACTCGCGCAGGCGCCGGTGGCGGATATGCCTGGAGAGCGTCCTGGCTGGCGCTATCAAGTGGTAGGGCCGAAAGCAGCCTGGACGCAGTTGGGTTTGCCGATTTTTTTATTTTTGCATCAGACTGATTTTGACGTTTTCTTTACGCCTGGTCATTATGCGCCGCGCTGGTGCAGTATTCCTTATATAAGTAGTGTGATGGATTTGGCATTTTTGCGTTATCCGGCAGTTTTCCGCCGGCGAGATCTTTATAAGCTGGAAAACTGGACTCGTTACTCAGTAAAACAAGCGGCAAAAATCGTGACGATTAGCGAATTTAGTGCCCGTGAGATCCAGAAGTTTTATGACCGTGCGCAAACGGAAATTGTGGTGGCTTACCCAGCACTGACCGGGTCAGTGCAGACACTGACGCCGGGAATGCAACGACATATCCTCAAAAAACTGCATATCAGCAATAATTACTTTTTGTATTTGGGGACATTGCAGCCGCGCAAAAATATCATCCGGATGATTGAGGCTTTTGAGCAGTTGCGTCTCCAGCCCAGATTTAAAAATTATCAGTTGGTACTGGCTGGCAAAAACGGTTGGCTGACTGGGGAAATTGCGGAGAGAATTTCGAGTTCTACGGCGAGTAATCAAATCATCCAGACAGGATTTGTAAGCGAACGGCAAAAAGCAGCTTTGATTTTAAACGCCACGGCGACGCTAAACCTTGGCATTTACGAGGGTTTTGGGATCCCGCCTTTGGAGTCGCTGGCTTACGGGACGATCCCAATTGTGGCCAATAATACTTCGATGCCGGAGGCTGTGGGGACGGCGGGGCTGTGTGTGGATCCTTTTTCGAGTGTGAGTATCGCGAAAGCGATGAGTACGGCGGCGCAGATGGACAGCGATGAACGGGCTCAGTTTTACCGTCTGGCGGCCAAGCAAGTGAAAAAATTTAGCTACGAAAAATCAGCGACGCGAGTGCTGGTAGCACTTTTAGCGGTAGCTACAGGACAGGAGTGATGAAATTATCAGTAATTATTGTTTCTTATAATACGTGTCCGCTCACCCTACAGACGGTGCGCTCGATCATGAAAGCAGTAGGCAAAAAATCACCGCTTCATGGGGATTTTGAAATCATTGTCGTGGATAATGATAGTCAGGATAAGACGGTGGAAAAGCTGGAAAAGTTGCACTTGAGTCATCTCAAAATTATCAACGCGCATGAAAATTTGGGTTTTGGCCGGGCCAATAATTTGGGTTTTAAGTACGCCACTGGGCAGGTGATTTTATTTCTTAATTCTGACACCATTGTGCCGGCTGGTTCACTGGAGCAAGTGACACAGTTTTGTCTGGACCGTTTCCACGCTGAGCGCTGGCACAAAAAGCGATTGGGTTTGGTGGCGATGAATTTGTGCAATGCGAACGGCAGCGTCCAGCCGCAGGGTGGCGATTTGCCGAACTTATGGACGGTGGCAGCGGCAATGTTTTTTTTGGATGATTTACCGGTGTTGCGGCGATTTATTCCCAGTGTCCAGCATACTGGGCGTCGATTTAATCCCCAGACGCTCGAAGATCGCGAGTTTGTGCGCAAAGGCTGGGTGGGCGGCACAGCGGTGGCGGTACACCGGGATATTTGGACGGACTGCGGCGGTTGGGATCCACAAATTTTTATGTATGGTGAAGATCAGGAACTTTGTTATCGGATGCATCAGGAAAAATTTTATCATGGGATTTTAACTGGGGCTCACGTGACACATTTGGGTGCGGCCAGCTCGAGTTCGGCATTTGCCATTCATGGTGAGTTGAAAGGCTATTTGTATTTTTGGCGTAAATATAAGAACCGGCAGCAGTGGGACGGGATGAAGTTGATTTTGTGGCTGGCTTGTTGGCTGAGAGTGGTAATTTATGCGCTCAAAAAAGATCAAAAACGCGTGGATATTTATGTCCAAGGTATCAATCTAGTGGAAGCGGCGGTGTATGACTAAAACGGTGGTCGTGACGACGAGTGCCAGCGAAATTTTAGCGCGCCGAATATGTGATAAAATGAAAGCGCGACTGGAAGTGTGTCGCCCGAGTTTTTTTGCCGACGGCAATATGTGGGTGCAGTTGCGTGAGGATTATGCGGGGCGAGATGTATTACTGGTGCAAACTTTGTATGGCTCACGAGTTCATGAAGATCTGGTATGCTTACTGTTTTTGGCTGATGCTCTTGACCGCGCGGGTGCGGCAGCGGTAGATGTGCTGATTCCTTATTTTAGTTACGCTAAGGCAGACAAGATGGACGGTGGCGGCACGAGTGAGCGTGGACAAGTGGTGGCTGGGCTGATCGCCACAGCTCATTTCCGCCGGATTTTGATCGGAAATTTACACAGTCCCCAGGCTACTGACTGGTGGCAGGGAAAGCTGACGGAAATAAAACTGCAAGAGGTCTTGATAAATTATTTGCGAGCTCATGGGCTAAGTAAAAAAATGATACTAGTGGCGCCTGATGACGGCGCGCGGGCGATGGTGGCGCAAATGGCGCTAGCTTTGGGAGTAGACTATATGGTGGCAAGTAAGAAGCGCGTGAGTTTGACGGGAGATCCGGAAATTATTTTGCCGGCTGCTGATGTGCACGGTCTGACAGCAGTGATCGTGGATGATTTCGTGACCTCTGGCGGGACGCTGATGAAAACGGCTGGCATCTTGCGCGAGCGCGGTGCGAGTGATACTCTAGCAGCAGTGATCCATGCCCCGATAAATGATCAAGCACGAGTGCGGCTGGAAAAAGGTGCTTTGACGCGGGTCATTACGACCAATACCACGAGGACGACAGCTGGAGGAAAAATAGAAGTGGTGGACGTGAGCGGGGTGGTGGTGGGAGAAATACAAAAGCGACTTTAAAAACTTGATTATTCTAGCAGTGTCAGATCAAAGGAATCCGGCGGGACAGCATCCGCGCCAAGTCCGCATTCCGGTATAAATGAAAAAATCAATTGAGTATTTATTGTGTACGATAAATTAAATTACATTGATGTATAGGTATTTATTATACATCATAAAATCATTAGCAGTTAAGACGCATGACTGCTAACATCAGAAAATTCGCCTACCGAATAGGTGATAAAAATATAAATGAGTCGGCAGAATTAGCGGTAGTATTCCTGTGCGCGTTCAAGCTTTTGCACCCGCTGATACTGGCTGTAAAAAGTGACGGCAAAACTATAAAGTAAATAGACGATAGCGGCCAAAAGAATGAGCACCAGTGGCCAAAACCACAGCGGGTGGCGGGCTTTTTTCGCCCGTTTGATTTGAGCGGCGGAAACTTTGACAGTGCCTTTTTTACTGGATGCGTTAGTATTTTTTTTATTTTTTGTGGTTGTCTTTTTTGTCATGTATACATTATAACATTACCAGGATGATTTGCAAGCGACAAATTTGCCCAAAACTGCTTTCGAAATTGATGATTTTTGATGTAAAATACACCATAATGGCAAAAATACCGTTGTGGCAACTGATACAAAATAACCGCTTCCTGAGACCATTCCAGGTGAGGGATATTAGCGGCAAGACGCTTTTGGATCGAGCACGGATTTTGATCGCTTTGGTGATTTTGGCGATGTTGGGGATGTTTTTGGTTTCAAGCCGCTGGGTAAATCTACTGCTCAATCGTGATGAACTGGAACGGTTGGAAAATGAATTTATCACTCAGTTTTATCCTGCTTATGACAGTCTTTATTATTGGCTGGCTTACCAAGGTAATTTGGCGCGCGAGTTTTCGAGTGTGCAAGCTAGTGAGACAGCGGCTGCTCAATTTGTCAGCCAGATCGCGCCTGCCTTGGATCAGTTGGGCAGCTTGAAATACATCCAATTTGGCCGAGTGGGAGTAAATAGTCAGTGGCAAGCGGTGAAAAGTAGTGACAGTTGGGCTGTAACGAGTGAAGTCAATCAGGATTTTGCGGCGTGGCTTTTGACCAAACAACTGTCTTCTGACCAGATTTACTGGTATAATGCACGCGCGCGTAGTGATGAACTCGCGCTTTTTTGGCTGTATAACGACACAGATGGCGAAAAGGTATACTTTTTGGCAGTGCTAGATTTTGCTTATGGCGCGGGGCTTGAAGACTCCCAGATGGCTGAGCAAGGCATGATTACTTTTGTCAGTGATACGGGTGAACAGCAGTTTTTCCCGCTTTTAAGTGCTGATGCGAGCGCAGCGGCGAGTACGTCGCATGAGCGGGGGCGTGCCGGCATAGAAAACGGCTGGAGTAGTGATTTGGTGGCGGCTGAGCTGGAAAAGCACACTGTCAATCAGCGACAAGCGATTTTCCAGCTGGAAGACGGCCGGCGTCATTTTTGGGTAAAACTGTCGCCGGCTTATACTCAGACTGATTTTAAATGGCTAGCCATTATCAAGCCGGAAGTGGAACTTCTAGCCGGTATTGGCATCCGTTCTGCTTGGATTAATTGGGCTTTGATCGGTATGATCGGGATTAATGTGCTGACCTTTTTGTACTATTATTTGCGATATTCCAGACGTTACTATTTTACCAATCAGATCAAGGACATCATCAAAAATGGCGAAAGTGCGGGGCTGGAGTTTAAGTCATCGCTGCGATATGATCTCAAGGAAAAACAGCTCAATAAAGCTTTGGAAGGAGCGATCCTCAAGAGTGTGGCGGCCTTTAATAATACGGATGGCGGCTTGCTGATTATCGGCGTGAGTGATGACGCACGGGTATTGGGTTTGCAGGATGATTACTCTACCCTCAAAAAAGCGGATAAGGATGGTTTTGAACTGCATTTGCGGGCGCTGATTTCTCAGGCTTACGGTGAACATTTTGCCGCCAGACGGGTGGAAATATTTTTCCCGGTGCTGGAAAATAAAGAAGTGTGTGTGGTGAAGGTGAAAAAAGGTAGGAACGCTTTATATACGAGCGTGGTGGATAAAAATGGCACCAAACTGGAGAAGTTTTATATCCGGATGGGCAACAGCTCGCGGGAAATAGAAAAACTTTCTGACATTGTGGATTACCAAAATCAGCGGTTTAAGTTTCATTTACCAAAATGGGATAAAAAATGAGCTTTTTTGTGATATAATAGTGGCGTGAGTTTAATAAAGAATTTAGTGCCTGTCAATTTGGAAAGCGAAAAGCAGCGGTTTTTTAGTACTGGCGGGGAGATAAATCCACAGTTTACTTATCCTAAAGTCTATGCTAGCAAGGTGTTGCAAAAGTATGGCTTGCCTAAAGATGATTATCTGGTGCGAGCGCTTACATATTTGCGGGATCATCCTTTAAATCAGCAAGTGACGCCGGTGGGCGAAGCGCTGGGACTTGATGAATTGGCAGAAATTTTACGGGATTTGTGCGTCAAGCTGGGGATAGCGCCGATCACGCTGCAGACAAACCAGACACAAAATAGCCGTTTTATGATGGTAAACGCGAACACTTTGAGTGTGCGCTGGCCGGCACGAGTGACGCGATCGGAGTTTATGGGTGTGCTTGATCATGAAATCCAGACACATTTGTTGCGCCGACTCAATGAACAAAAACAGCCTTGGCATCAGGACAAATCTCGGCGTAATAAACTCTGGAAGATGACGGAGGAAGGTTTGGCGACATATAATAGTAAGGACAAAATAGATCCCGATTTGCGGCAAGCAGCTTGGCTTTACAGATTGGTAGATTTGGCAGCTCACGCGGATTTTATCACTGTCTATCGGGAAAATATTGCGGCTGGCTTTGGCAGGGAAAAAGCTTTTACGAATACTTTGCGGGTGAAAAGAGGTGTGTGCGATACCAGTCAGCCCGGCGGGTTTACCAAAGATTTAGTGTATTGGGAAGGATACTGGTTGGTGGCTGATTATTTGCGCGATCCTGCCCACGATATTAAGGATCTTTACTGGGGCAAGGTAGGCATTGAAGAGCTGGAAGATCTGCGTGCGCGGGCGGTGACGACAGGACTCCTCTACCCGACTTTTGTCACGACCAACTGATTAATTGACTGGTGGAACTAGTAATTTTTCTGGTATAATACAACATATGAGCATGGAAGCGTCGCCTAGTGGTTTATGGCAGCAGTCTTGAAAACTGCCGGGTTTTCCCGTCGCGAGTTCGAATCTCGCCGCTTCCGCCATTGACTAATTTGACCGATTGGTTATAATTAAGGTCAGTGATAGAAAGGGTAAGATGAATATCTTGGAAAACTTCATACAGGCTTTTAAAGATTGCTACAGCAATAAATTTAATGAGTTTTTCTGTGGGCGGTCAAAACGGTCTGAGTATTGGTATTTTGTATTGGTCCACGTGATTATCGGAATGATTATCGGTGTGGCGCAAGCAAGTGTGTTGATCGGTGTGAGTGAAGACGCTGGCAATTTGATCAGCACGCTTTATGGTTTGGCAGCCTTTTTGCCAGCTTTGGGGATGTCGGTGCGGCGTCTGCGTGATGCGGGTTTTCATTGGGCGTGGGAATTCATTGCTTTTGTGCCGCTTGTAGGTTGGATTGCTTTGATTATCTTCCACTGTTTGCCGAGCAAGCAGACTGTCGATGTTTCTGACGGGAGTAATGGGGAAAACATTGATGAAGCAGTGGTCGTGAGTGAATAGTTTGTATCACGTTTGTTCACGAAAACCAGATGTGCGTGTTTAACAAATGTTTAACATTTGTTAAACACGCATTTTAAATTTGAGATAAATTATGATATAATAATTGAGTATTTTTTGTGTACAATAAATGAAACGGTAAACTTTGACCAGTGTGGTATAATACGCATGATGGCAGAATTTGATTTAGTAAGCGAGTATAAACCTTCTGGCGACCAGCCGCAAGCGATCCAGCAGCTGACCGAAGGTGTCAAGAATGGTTGGCCGGCACAGGTGCTTTTGGGCGTGACTGGCTCTGGTAAAACTTTCACAATGGCAAACTTGATCAAAAATACTGGTAAGGCGACTTTGGTACTGGCGCACAATAAAACTCTGGCAGCGCAATTATATCAGGAATTGAGGGATTTTTTTCCTCATAATGCGGTCTCTTATTTTGTGTCTTATTATGATTATTATCAGCCGGAGGCCTATATCGCTTCTACTGATACTTATATTGAGAAGGAGGCAACTATTAATGACGAAATTGACCGACTGCGACTGTCGGCAACTACGAATTTACTGACACGTCCAGATGTGATCGTAATATCTTCTGTCTCGGCAATTTATAACTTAGGCTCACCGGCGGATTATGCGAATAGTTTTTTGGAAGTGATTGCTGGCGAGCTGATCCAGCGTGAACAATTGATCAAAAGACTGCGGGCGCTGCAGTATGAAAACTCACCAGTGGAACTGCGGCGGGCAACTTTCCGGATGAAAGGGGATCTCTTGCAGGTGTGGCCGGCTAATGAAAGCTTTGCTTGGAACATCGACACTTTGGAGGATAAAATTACCTCAATTACTAGTTTTGATCCGAATACTGGCGAAACTTTGGCGGCGCCGACGCATGCAATTTCTATCAATCCTGCTAAACATCATGTGGTATCACACGGCATCGAAGAGGCAGAAATACAGATCAAGGCCGATTTGGATGCAAGAATTAAAGAATTAGAGGCGGCGGGGAAAGTAATTGAAGCTTTCCGGCTCAAACAAAAAGTGACATATGATTTGGAACAAATCAAGGAATACGGTTTTGTGTCCGGTATTGAAAATTATACGCGCTATTTTGATGGCCGCGCGCCGGGGGCGCCACCTTTTACCCTGCTGGATTATTTTTGGGAAAATCAAAAAATATTTAATACGGATGGTTTTTTGACGATTATTGATGAGTCGCACATGAGCGTGCCGCAAATCCGAGGGATGTATTTTGGTGACTTTTCACGTAAACAGAATTTGATCAAATATGGTTTCCGGCTGCCGAGCGCACTTGACAACCGTCCGCTAAAATTCCACGAGTTTTTAGAGAAAAATCAGCAATTTGTGTTTGTGTCGGCGACTCCAGCGGAGTATGAACTGCAACTAAGTGATAACCGGGTGGCTGAGCAACTGATCCGGCCGACAGGCTTGGTGGATCCGATTGTGGAAGTCCGGCCGAGTGAAGGACAAATTGAAGATTTGATCGGGGAAATTTTGCGGCGCAAGATGATTGGTGAGCGGGTTTTGGTGACAGTGCTGACTAAGAGAATGGCTGAGACTTTGACTGATTACCTTAATGATGCGGACAGATTGTGGGCGCTGGTGCGCAGACATAGTGAACTAGGTTTCCCGGCCGACGGACAACTACCTAAAGTCGCTTACTTGCATTCTGACATTGAGACGCTTGACCGTACGGAGATTTTAGCTGATTTGCGTGAGGGCAAATATGACGTTTTGGTAGGGATTAATTTGTTGCGTGAGGGTCTGGATTTGCCGGAAGTATCACTGGTGGCGATTTTGGATGCAGATAAAGAAGGTTTTTTGCGCTCTGAAACATCAATGGTCCAGACTATTGGTCGGGCAGCCAGGCATGTCAACGGCCGGGCGATTTTGTATGCTGATGAGATCACAGGCTCAATGAGGCGAGCGATAGACGAGACCGAGAGACGGCGTAAATATCAATTGAAGTTTAACCAAGATCACGGGATTACGCCGCATACTGTCAAGAAAGCGATCCGGGAAAAACTCTTGGAGCGGGATGAAAATGCTCGCGACGACGGGCGTAAATTGGAAGTGAGACCGATAAGCGCGGCCAAAATGAAGAAAGCTTTGGTGATTAATTTGGATAAGAAAACAGCGATAGATCTGAATAATATTGATCCAGATAATTACACACCGTATGAACGGCGCGCTTTAGTGCCCAAATTAAAGCGCAGGATGACTAAAGCCGCAAACGTGATGGATTTTGAATTGGCGGCGCTTATCCGCGATGTGATCCGAGCAATGGAGGAGGCTGGTGCAAATTAAGCCGGTAAAGCAGGTAGGATTGTAGTATAATATGAGTATGGATTACGCACAAATACTGGAAAAATACGTGCTTGAAGCCTGGGAGCGTGGCGAAACGACTCCAGCGATCAAGTCGCAGTTGGCGGCGAAACGCTGGCCGATGGAGATGGTGGACGTAGTGGTGGATGAATTGGTTAAAAAACGGGTAGCTCAGCAGGAAGGCGAAAAAAAAGCGGTAGCTGGTCCGGATTTGTGGAGTCAGCCCACCTGGCCGCAAGCAAATGAAGGCTGGAGTGCGCCTGTGGGCGCGAGCGCTGGGATCAGTGTACGTCTGGCAAATTCAAGTGTGCTCAAGACGAGCCATAAGCGTAAATTTAGTGCGATGATACAGGAAAATTCTGGTGCCGGTGCTACTGAGGCTAATGTCAGGATACAGTCACCTGCAGCTAATGCTACTGAGACTTTGAAGGCACAAGAACAGATTTTAGTTGAGCCGCCAGCGAGCCTGCCTGACCCGCAATCAGTAGATATACCGGCGGATGCGCAAATTCGTGCCGCCCAGGATCAGATCAATCAAGAATTGGATAAGGTGCTCACAACATTGACACAGACCTTGCCGCAGTCTGCGGAGAGTGAGCTTCAGACAGCGATTAATGAACCTAAGCTGTCTGAGCCTATGGTGGTACAAAAAATGACGACAGCTAGTGTGGTGGAAAAATTGCAGGCTCAAGAGGAGAAAGGAAAGAAATTACCGCAAAAATTGCAAGAAAGCCGCAATTTGCGATCTGAGGATGAAAAAATACAATTACGTAGTTTGATTTTCCTCGGTTTGTTGTTTTTCGTGATCATTTTAGCCTTAATTTGGCACTTTTTTGTGATAAAATAGGGAATATGCAAGAGAATGAAAAAAAGTTTTTGGGCTTTAGTTGTGGAGTATTAATTTTGGCAGCAGCGTTGATGTGGCTGCCGGGGTGGCTTGGTCAATTGAGCAGCGCTTTCAAAGTGTGGTTGACAAAAGAAAAACAGGCGGAGGAAGTGGCGAGCGTACCTGTGGATGCCTCGCCAATTACAGGTATAATTTTAGACGGTGAAGATGCCGGAAGGGAAGTAGATATGTCTGATGCATTATTGATTGTGGATTTGCAGGAAGGCACTGGAGCAGAAGCCAAAAGCGGCGATACTATCCGTGCTCATTATACCGGGACGCTTTTAGACGGGACGGTTTTTGATAGCTCACGGACTCGTGGTGAGCCTTTTGAGTTTACTCTAGGTGCTGGTCAAGTGATCCAAGGTTGGGATGATGGAATTGTGGGGATGAAAGTGGGCGGACAGCGCCGCTTGACGATCCCACCGGAAATGGGTTATGGTGATCGTCAGGTAGGTACGATTCCGGCCAATAGTACTTTGGTTTTTGATGTAGAATTGGTGGAGATTTTGTGATGAAGTTTGATCGGGAGTTTGTTTATCAGATCGCTGACTTGGCGAAAATACCGGTGGACGAAGCTCAGGCGGAATCGTTGTCTGGTGAGTTTGAGGAATCTATGGCGGTTGTAGATGGTCTGACCCATATTGATACAGCTGGTGTGGCGCCGACTTATCAGGTGAATAATTTAGTGAATGCCTGGCGCGATGATGTAGTGGATGAGAAGCGGATGCTGTCGCAGCAAGAGGCACTAGCGAACGCTCCCCGAGTTCATGAAGGCTATTTTGTGGTGGAAAGGGTGATCGATCATGAAGCTTAATCAATTGACGCTAACCCAGGCTCTGGAGGGAATTAAAGCAAAAAAGTTTTCTGGCAGGGAAGTTTTCCAGGATTGTTTGACGGCAATAGAGCAAAAAAACCCGGATATTCATGCTTATTTGGATGTTGCTGACGAGAATGATTTTGCAGGTGAGGATGGAGAATTTTTTGGTCTGCCTTTGGCGATTAAAGATAATTTTTGTACCAAAAAATTCCAGACTCGCGCCAGTAGCAAGGTGCTGGATGGTTTTCGTGCTCCTTATCAAGCGACCGTAGTGAATAAGTTACAACAAAGAGGTTTTTCTTTTTTGGGTAAAACTAACATGGATGCTTGGGCTCATGGCTCGAGTACTGAGACTAGTGATTATGGACCCAGTACAAATCCTCGCAACACTGCTCACGCCCCTGGTGGCAGTAGTGGTGGTTCGGCAGCGGCGGTAGCAGCGGATATGTGTTTGGCAGCTTTGGGTACGGAAACGGCAGGCAGTGTCCGGCAGCCGGCGGCTTGGTGTGGCCTTGTGGGTTTCCGGCCTTCTTATGGCCGTGCGAGCCGTTATGGTGTGATTTCAATGGCTTCTAGTACTGATGCGCCTGGTTTTTTGACAAAAACGGTTGCTGATGCGGCTTTGCTGACCCCGCTTATTTGTGGTTTTGATCCTTATGACGGTACTTCTAGTAAGGAAGAATTTCCTGATTTGAGGAAGCACTTAGTAAAGTCGCTGGCGGGTAAGAAGATTGGTTTTTTGTATCTAGATATTAAAGGTCTCGAGCCGATGCGCGCTCATTATGAACAAGCCTGGAAAACTTTAGAAAGTTTGGGGGCACAGGTGGAACTGGCGACGGCGCGTGACCCAAATGATGCTATTGGCGTCTATACGGTGGTCCAGCGCAGTGAAGTCAGTAGTAATTTGGGACGGTATGACGGTGTGCGCTTTGGTCATGGCCGTGACCAATTTGGAGCTGAGGCGAGACGGCGCATTATTTTGGGGACGTTTTTGCTGTCTACCGGTTACGCGGATAAATATTACTTACAAGCGCAAAAAGTACGCACTCTTTTTATGCAGGATTTGGCCCGTCTTTTTGAAAAATATGACGTGCTGGTGAGTCCGACGTCACCGTCTTTTGCTAAAGTTTTAGGTAGTAGCGAAAATTCGGCGCTTTTTGGTGAGCTGGAGGATATTTTTGTAGAACCGAGTGCGATTTGCGGTTTGCCCAGTGGCAGTGTGCCTTGTTATCATGACCCGCAAACAAATTTATATCTGGGACTCAATGTGATGGCACCCTTCCATCAAGAAGGACGAGTGATCGAGGTGATGAGCGCGTTTGAGAGCGCCACAAATTGGAATAGTTGGTTAAATCAGGATAAGGAATAGTTATGTCATATCATTTGGTGTGCGGCTTAGAGATCCATACGGAGCTAAAAACTGACAGTAAAATGTTTTGTGGTTGTAAAAATGATCCTTTTGGAGCGGAAAAGCCAAATATTTACACTTGTCCGGTGTGTCTAGGTTTACCGGGAGCTTTACCGGTGGCAAATAAAAAGGCGATCGAGTGGACGATTAAATTGGGGCTGTTTTTGGGCTGTAAGATTAATTTGGACTCCAAATTTGACCGGAAGAATTATTTTTATCCTGATCTGCCTAAGAGCTATCAGATTAGTCAGTATGATTTGCCTTTTTGCTATGATGGCAAGGTAGAGACGGAATTTGGTCCGGTGCGGATTAATCGGATTCATCTTGAAGAAGATACGGCTAAACTTCTTCACCAAACTATTGACGGCAAAAAGGTGACATTGATTGATTTCAACCGTTCGAGTGTACCGTTGGTGGAAATTGTGACTGAGCCTGACATTACTAGTAGCGCTCAGGCAAAAGCGTATGCCAAAAAAATCCAGGAAGCAGTGCGTCTTTTGGGCATTGGTGACGCTGATATGCAAAAGGGCGGGATGCGTTTGGAGGCCAATATTTCTTTGCGTGACGACGAACAGCAGCAGGCTGGAAAATTGCCAGATTATAAGGTGGAAGTGAAGAATATTAACTCTTTTAATTTCATGGGTCAGGCGATTGATTATGAGATTAAACGTCAAACTCGTCTCCTGGAACAGGGTGAAAAAATTAATCAAGAGACTCGCGGCTGGGACAGTGAGAGAAATGTGACTTTTTTACAGCGGGTGAAAGAAAACGCAGCTGATTATCGGTATTTTCCAGATCCTGATTTAGCGGTGATCCATTTTGAGCCAGAAGAAATAGAAAAGATCCGCCAGACTTTGCCCCTGACTCACGAAGCTTTAAGCGCAAAATGGCTGAGCGAGTACAAGATTGAACCTAAATATGCGCATGCGTTTATGGAGAGGGCAAACGTGACTGCGTGGGCGGAGAATTTGTGGCAGTTGGCTCAAGAAAAACAATTGGACATTAATAAATTAGCTAATTTTTTGGTCAATGGCAAACTCCCCTACTCTAGTGATGATGAACCGTCAGCTGTGCTAGAGCGGTTTGTGCAAGCCACTGCTGTCGCTGACTCTAGTGACGATGAGCTGGAAAGCTTGATTGATCAAGTTTTATCTGCACATGAGGCTGAGGTGACACGTTACAAGGCAGGTGAAGGGAAGCTTTTGGGCTTTTTCATGGGTCAAATTATGAAAGCGGCCGGGAAAAAGCTTGATGCTGGCAAGGTTAATGGCTTGTTGCGGCAAAAATTAGCTGCTTGATCAGTTGATTTCTACGTTTTGCGTGCTGATGCCAAGCTCTCGGTAACCAAAGAGCCGCTTGCGCATCATGGCTTTCATGATGGGCACGTTAATGTCTACGTAATCATAGACGCAGGCTTGTTTTTTGCCTGGACAGGTACGCTGTACGCGGCCCACGTATTGGATGAGTTTGCCTTTCCAGGAAAAAGGAAAAGTGAGGAAAAGTGTGTCTGCGGCTGGCCAGTCAAAACCTTCGCCGACGACTCCGCCAGTGGCGACCATGATTTGAAAGTGATTGCTTTTTACTTGGTCAAGTAATTCTTGACGTGTTTCTTTTTTGAGTTGTCCGGTGACGAGGACGGTAGACAGCTCTGGCTCGTTCATGTGGATCATCATGTCAATCGCCTCGGCGTGCGCTACCCGTTCTGATAAAACAATACATTTTTTGCCTTGCTTGCAGGCCTGCAAGACGTCAGTGACTATGAGCTTGAGTCTTTCGGCGTCTAGGGATAGAAGAGTGCCGAGTTCGGTGAATTCTTTTTGATCGGCGTCTTCGATGGTGAGCGCGGTTTCCCGCCAGACGAGAGAAGTGGGGACGCGGTTGGCCGGGAGTAAGTCATGACTGTCTGAGGTGAGGACACTTGTGGGGACGATAGGTCCTATATAAAAATTCATAAGTTTATCCAATTTATCTTTGCGAAACGGTGTGGCGGTGAGGCCGAGGCAGTAACGGGCAGCAAAACCGCGCACTACTTTGGCAAAAGTGTTCGCCGGGACATGATGACATTCGTCAACGATGACGAGGCCAAACTCATTTTTGATGGTTTTAGTGCCGCGACTTAAGAGCGTTTGGTATGAAGCGATAGTGACGCGCTCGCCAATTTTCCATTTGCCCTCACCGATTAAACCAATTTCGGCCGGATCAATTTGACAGTAATCGCTGATGCGTTTTTGCCATTGGCCAAGTAACGCTCGAGTGTGGACGATAATCAACGTTTTTTGCGCTCGCGCGCACATGACCTCGATTCCGAGCATCGTTTTGCCAAAACCTGGTTTGGCTTCTAATATAGCGCGGTTTGGCGTGAGTAACTTTTTTTTGGCTTCTTGTTGCTCTGGTTTGAGATTGATCTTGCTGGCGATAGGTACGACGGGGGCGTCTATGCGGCGATCATCAATAATCAGCTCATCGCCGCGCCGGTGAATGTAAGAACGCAGTGTGGCACCAAAACCGAGCGGTAGATAAAACCCGCTTTTGAGTGCGCGGTAACATTTGATTTGCTTGGGGACTTTCCAGACTGAGTATCCCAGGCGAATAAGCTCACCGATTTTGGGGTTGGCAAAAGATAATGACTGGCGGATAAACTGCTCTAGGTCATTGTCTACTTGATCTGGCTTGAGGAAGATCTCGCAGTCAACGCGAGCGTGGACATCGCTCACACGGCCTTCCTAACTTGGCTACCGGTGGGTGTATCAATGATTTGATAACCCAAAGCAATGATTTGATCGCGCAGATAATCAGCTCGGGCAAAATCTTTGTGAGCGCGGGCGGTTTGACGTTCCGTCAGGAGTCTGTTGGCTTCAGCGTCGTCTGTGAGAGCGCTGGAAAGTTTGGTGGCTTGCTGATATAAAGAGACCTGACGGCGCAAATCAAGACCCAAAATGTCATCCAAATCAATAATGAGATCGAAGCGCTCGCGAGGTGTGAGGCTTGACTTGAGGATCTGATTGAACAGTGCTAGTGCTGCGGGTGAGTCAAGGTCATCGTTAATGCTTGCGAGAAACCGTGTCCGGAATTGATCGAGTTTGGCAATTCTTTCGCTGGTAATCATATCGGTATCATCGCTGTTTTGACCCAGAGCGAGATTTTGGAGGAGTCGGTTGTACGCCGTTTGCGCTGCCTGGAGGCTACTCCACGTAAAATTTAGTTCATGCCGGTAATGAGAAGTTAAGAAAAGATAACGCAAGGCCATAGGAGTAAAGCCCTTGGCGGTAATATCTTCGAGCCGATAAATATTGCCTAGCGATTTGCTCATTTTTTGCCCATCTATACGCATAAAATTGTGATGTACCCAGAGGCGCGCAAAAGGTGTGCGACCGGTGTAGGCTTCGGCTTGGGCAATTTCATTGGTGTGGTGTACTGGGATGTGATCGACGCCACCAGTGTGGATATCGAGCGGATCACCGATCTGATCTAGGCTCATAGCCACACATTCTAAATGCCAGCCGGGAAAGGAGCGCTCACCCCAGGGTGAAGGCCAGACCATTTGTCTGTTTTCGCCGGGCTTCTCTAATTTCCAGACGGCAAAATCCGTAGGGTGACGTTTGCCGGCGACCTTCTCTACTCTGGCACCTTCTTTGATGGTTTCGGGATTAAAACCGGCAAGGCGTCCGTAATCGTTCACTTTGCTGGTGTCAAAATAAAGTCCGTCGCCAGGAATTAGGTAAGCATAGCCTTTCTTTTCTAGACTGATAGCAATTTGTAATTGTTGCTCGATGTATTCGCTAGCTCTAGTGACGACATCTGGATGGCGGATGTTCATAGCGGCGCAGGTGTCATAAAAATACTGTTCAAATTTGCGCGCGATCGCAAAAACGCTGGTGTTATCTCTCCTGGCTCCTTTTTCCAGCTTATCTTCTCCAGTATCAGCATCTGAGGTGAGATGCCCAACGTCAGTGACGTTTTGGACATGTTTGACTGTGTAGCCGTCATACCTGAGTGTACGGATAAGTAAGTCATCCATCACGTAGCGGCGTAAATTGCCGATATGAGCGTAATCATAGGCAGTAATACCACAAGCATAAATGCCTATTGGCCGGTCTTTTTGCGGAATAATGTTTACTTTTCGTCTACTTAGAGAATCATAGAGTGATAATTGCATACTGTCCTTTACTTGCTAATTTACGACGGTGACATTTGCGCTTCGTGACTGGCAGACGGGTTGGCAGCATCGCTGGCTTCGGTGGGCAGCGGTGAGGTGGACGGAGTAATTTGCGGGGTCGGTGAACTGCTTTGCTTTATTGTCTCGGCTGGAGTAGAAGTGATGGGAGTAAATAATTCCTGGCCGTCAATATAAAAACCCGTCTCAAGACTTGCAGGGAAAGTCCGCGCAGAGTCAATAAGCCAGCCTAGATCAGCGGTATAGGTGACAATATAGAAGTTGGCTATATCTTGCCCCCCAACTTGCCCAGGGCGGATTTCCATGTCGACCGCAGCGGTGGTGTTGCCAGCGGCGTCATGGAGCTGAGGATTGCCGAGACGATATAAAAATTGACCTTGCTCATTAGTAATGTAATAGGTGCCGGTTTGACTAGAGTCTACGCTTAGAGGATCGTGAGCTAATTTTTGCCCGTCATCGAGTTGGAGCAAGAAGCTGAATTTATTGCTGGGCAAATTACAGCCAGCCTCCGATCCTGTAAGTGAGAGCATTTGTAAACAGGCGGTATCAAAATTGCGTCGGTCGCCGATAATGATACTAGAATTGATACCTTTGCCTGGTAAGACTGTATATTGTAAGTCAACATTGGGGGCTACTTCTAGATTTTGGACGGTGTCAAAACCTTGATGTCGGGCGACGACGGTTTCGGTTTGGATTTTTTCGGCGGCAGCTACGGCTTGCTCCAAATCGGTGCTTTCGGGAGAAATAGTGGATGTATCAAGTAAATCATGAGCAATATCGAGAATTTCTTGATCAGCGGCAAGTGTCTGGCCGTGGTCAAGATGGGTTTCATCGATGCTGACATTGAAAAGTTGCCACTCGAGACCGGGCTGATAGTCACTGAGCAATTGAGTGATCGCTAACTGATCGATGAGATTGGCATTAATATCGCGATCGGTATTTTCGAGCGTGGTTTTGGTTTTTTCAAAACGCAAGAATGCCGAGGCGGGATTTTGTTTATCACCAAATTCGGCGCGGAAACCCGGATTGATGGCCAAAAATTGAGCGCGTGAGTCATCGCTGGCGGGTAGGATATTGGCGGAGAGCTGGAAATTGGCGCGCCAGCGCTCAGGCATAAAAGGAAGCGTCCAAAACCAGCGACTCGAGGCGGCCATGCCAACAAGAATGATTATCATTAAGCCTGAAAAAGATAGGATCCATTTGCGCATATGGCTATTATACCTCAATTCTGCAATTTTTGGCAAGCAATTTAGAGTTTGATGCTTAATTCCATTTGGGGGATTACCAGATCATCACGTAGAGATTTGAGACTCTCCAGCCTTTGATAAAGATGATCGGCGCGGTCGCGGTCGAGCTGTAGTTGATAATCTTGGAGTGACGCCTGTCTGGCGGCTTTTCTTTCGAAATGTGACTGGATGATGCGTGCGATGAGAAGCACGATCAGCAAGGCAGTGAGGAAAATGAAAAGATGACGGATAAAATTGTTCATATTACTCCAATCGGGCGTATGTTTCCAGGCTTTTTTCGGCCGTCGCGAGGATGGCATCTAGCTTGGCCTTGAGCTGATTATAACTCGCGGCAGAATTGATGAAATTGAGATCTGGTTTGGCAGCGATCACCTGCGCTTGGAGATTAGCGAGGCTGCGGCCGGTTTCGTTGAGGACGTCTGTTTTGGTTTGTCTGTCGATATTACCAGATGCTTCCGTCAAAATGCGGGTGGACTGTGTGTCATAAAGGGCGGCGTACTGATCAATAATACCTTTGAGTTCCAGATAATAAATTTGGGCAAAACACTGATATGCGGTCTCATGAAAATCAGCTAGAGCTTTGGTATTGCTGGTGTCCGCTTGAGACCAGGAAGAGAGGTTGGCAAATGAAGTGGGAGCAGCTTGGATGTCTCGCAAATTTGCATCGAGTTTTGCTTGCAGATCTGCCTTGACCGTATCATCGACGATATACGTGTCTACCAAGGATCGTAAGTAGGTGGCATATTTGATGGCAGCGTCAGAGCGCGCCTGGTAAGCAGAGTTGGCGCTTGCCAAAACAGTAGTGAAATCTGTACCCGCGCCTGTTTGATAGAGTTGACGGTCGCGATCAAATTGGGCTTGGCGCTGCTTGTAGGTGACCATCGCACTTTGATAGACCGCTGGATTGACCTGAGCCCTAGTCACGCTCGCCCAGCTCAAACTCGCGAGTGCCAAGATAGTAATAAATTGTAAGCGACGCATGCGCTTATTTTACTCTTTTGGGGCAGTTTTTTCAAGTGGCAAAAGCGGTGCTTTACCTTTTGCCTGAGCGCGGACAAAATCAGTAGCGGCAAAAAGTGATTCAAAGGTACCACAGTCGTACCAGCGGCCATCAATAATGCGTACATCGAGTGTACCTTCTTTGAGATAGGCCTTGTGGACGTCTACTATTTCTAGCTCGCCACGTGCGGATGGCTTGATTTTTTTGGCTTTGGCCACGACTGAGTTATCATAGATATACATCCCAGGGATGGCGTAGTTACTCTTGGGTTTTTGCGGTTTTTCTTCAATGGAGGTAACTTTGCCGTCTTGATTGAAGGCCACGATCCCAAAACGCTCAGGATCAGACACCCTCTTGGCAAAGATCCGACCGCCTTTTTTGAAGGAACGAATATCTTCGCTAAAATCGTATTCAAATAAGTTGTCGCCCAAGATCAAGGTGACGTCATCATCACCAATAAAACGCTCGCCGATCGTGAAAGCCTGAGCAAGGCCTGCCGGGGATTGCTGGACGATATAGGAAAACTTAGCACCGTATTTGCTGCCGTCACCGAGTAAATTGAGGAAGTCGCCGGCGTTTTTGGGGGCGACGATGATCAAAATGTCATTAATGCCGCCGTCTGTCAGTGTCTTGATGGGATAATGGATCATGGGCTGATCGTACACGGGCAAAAGCTGTTTGCTGGTGATGTTGGTTAAAGGGCGGAGCCTGGTGCCGGCGCCGCCAGCGAGGACGATTCCTTTCATGATTGCCTTTCTGGATCTGCAATTTGCAAATTAACTTCTTCTAGCTGCCTAGGGGTGACGGGAGCAGGAGCATCCATGATGGCTGTCTTGCCGGAGCCAGTGGTGGGGAAAGCAACCATTTCTTTGCATGAATTTTCCCCAGCTAGTACCATGGCAAGACGATCGAGTCCTAAGGCGATACCACCATGTGGCGGGGTGCCGTAGTCGAAGGCTTCTAGCATATGCCCGACGCTGGCTTGGATTTCAGCATCAGTATAGCCCATGATTTTGTAGGTGGCGGTGAGAATTTCTCTGGTGTGAGCGCGTAAGCTGCCGCCACCGACTTCAAATCCATTGCAGACGAGATCGTATTGCGCCGTGATGATATGCTCGAGATTGCGGCCCGCTAGATGATCTTCTAGGTATTCTGGAAGTGGCATGGAGAAGGGATTGTGAGTAAATGTCCACCCACTCTTGCCATCAATCACTTCGGCGGCGTCACTTTTGTCGACTTTTTTGAAGAACGGGAAACCTACTACCCAAGCAAAAGCCAGCGTACCGTCTTTTTTCTCAGCTTCTGAGCGCAAATCAAAGCGGTCGGCGCCAAATTTTTGCATGGCTTCATCATATTGGTAGACGGGGAACGGATCTTTTTGGAAATGATAACCCATACCGCTCAAGACTTTCTTGACGACCTTTTCCATGAGACTCATCACGTCTTCTACCTGGTAGACGTAGCTCATTTCGAGATCAAGCTGAGTGAGTTCAAAAAGCCGGTCAGCGCGCAAATCTTCATCGCGAAAACAGCGTGCGACCTGGAAGTAACGCTCAAATCCTGAGGTCATGAGTAATTGCTTGTATTGCTGAGGGCTTTGGGGTAAAGCATAAAAATCGCCAGGATGCAGACGTGAGGGGACGAGAAAATCACGCGCACCTTCTTTGGTGGCTTTAGAAAGGATCGGCGTTTCAATTTCGATAAAGTCTTCGTCGTATAGTGCCAAGCGGAGATTCTTGATGAGTTCATGACGTAAGCGGATATTGCGCGTCATCCGGTCGCGGCGTAGATCTAGATAGCGGTAGCGCAGGCGGACGTCTTCGCTGACCTCATAACCATCACCTTCTACCAGGATAGGCAAGTCTTTGGCCATGGAGAGGACTTTGTAGTCGCTCACTTCGAGCTCGACGCTACCGGTGGCGAGATTGGGGTTAATCTGGCTTTGGGGGCGGGCATTAACTTTGCCTGTAACCTGGATGACGGATTCGGTTTTGAGCTCGCGCAACATCTTATAGCCGACAATTTGGATTTTACCAGTGCGGTCGCGCAAATCCACAAAAGTGACTTTGCCGTGGTCACGTTTGGTGGCGACAAAGCCCTCAAGTGTGACTGTGTGGCCAACTAAATTAACAGTATCTTTGATCAACGTTCTTGACATGTGCATATTATATCATGGAAATGGAGGAATTAGACATGACTTTGTGTAACTGACTATTAACGCAGAATTTGCGTAAATAATTGCGGTAATTATGCGTTAATAAATTGATCATTGCAAATTTTGCGGTAAAAATGCGTTAATTATGCGGAAATAGCTTACCGTTACACTGCTTGATGCGGATATTCGAGCTGAATGAGCGGAATGTGATATTTACTCATTACTCTCATGATGGTGAGATAGACTTGATGGCGTGTTTCTAGGTGCTCATAAAAGTTCTTATGCCCAGGTAAATATGCAAATCGATAAATAATTTTGAACTCAAGCCCGTAGTCTGAAAGACTGCTGACGACGACAGTATTGAGGGTGACACGTTCGTCAAAAGGAGCCTTTGAAAGTTGCTCGCGGATGTCGGCGACGGCTCTTTCTACCAGATCGGCGGTGACGACTTTGGTTTTGAAGGTGAAACTAATGCGCCGTTTTTGGAAGCGGTTGTAATTTTGGATGACAAGCGAAGCTAGGGTGGCGTTGGGGACGATCATTTCGTTGCCTAAAAGAGCTTTGAGCCTGGTGGTACGCAAACGGATTTCCTTGATGTTTCCTTCAAAATTGTCAAAACTGACATAGTCCCCCACACTAAAGGAGCGGTCAACATAGACCGTAAAAAAGGCGAAAATATCTTTGAGTACGCTTTGGAAAGAAAAGGCGATTACTACCGAGGCAATGCCGAGACCGCTTAAAAGTCCCTGTATATCCACTTTAATGGCGAGCAGGAAAATAATAATCGTGATGAGCCAAAGGATCAGGGTGGAAAAGACGCTGGTGAAATTGACGACGGTGTTGAGGGCTTCGGGAGAGACATTACCGCGCCGGCCGAGATAGACTTTGACGCTATTGATGACGATGGTGCGGATGAGGTCAATGACAAAAATAGTGGTGACTACGATAAAAGCGACGGTGAAAAAAACTTTGATCCAGCGCGGCATTGGCAGGACAAGAATAGCCGCATAGATTGCGTTAAAAATGATGAACTGAGGGCGGATTTTGGTAATGATATCTAGCCAATGGTCGTGGTTTTCGTCGCTGGAATAGCGGCTGAGTAAGGTGAGGATGAAACGCAGCAGTGAGCGCCAAAAGAAAAGTTGCGAGGAGACGGCAAGGAAAATCAGAAGACCTAGTAACCAGAGCTCATGGTCATCGAAACCGTAGGCGGTCAAGAAGTTAGCGATGTTGCTGACGAATTGGTACATGAATCCATTATAGCGCAGGCTTTAGGATTTGTCAAAATCACCATTTGGAAAGCATGGCCCGAGGAGTTTTGAAGAGAATTACTATGTCTTGCCAGATAGACTGCTGGCGAGCGTATTGGGCGTCAAGCTGGGCTCTTTTGGCGAAGGGGATTTCATTGCGTCCGCTAACCTGCCAGGGGCCGGTGATACCTGGCTTGACAGAAATGATGTCTTTGATGTATTTTCGGGTTTGCGGGTAGCGAGCCGTTTGCTCCTCGAGTTCTTCGCGCAAATATGCCCGTGGGCCAACCATACTCATTTCTCCCCGCAGTACATTCCATAATTGCGGGAATTCGTCGATGGTGAATGAACGCAAGAATTTGCCGAGCTTGGTAATGCGCGGATCTTCGCTGGCTTTGATTTTCCAGTCGCCTTTTTTGAATTTTTTGAGGAGGACGTCGTCATTTTCGTGTAAAATTTTGTCAGCGTCTTTGACCATGGAACGGAATTTCCACAAATAAAATTCTTCGCCGCCCAAGCCGACACGTTTGTGTTTGAAGAAAATTGGTCGGCCGGATTCCAGATAGATCGCAATGGGGACGATGATCCAGGCAGGGATGAATAAAATCATCAAGATGATGGAAACACCAATGTCCATGATGCGTTTGGCGAGGTCATAAAATTGTTTTTTTGTCATAATGCTTATAAATACTGTGTTTTTTTGGCTTTTTTGAGCGCCTCCACGATCTTTTTGACGTCTTGACTTTTATTTTTATCACACACGAGCAAAATTTCTGGCGTGTCTACAATCACTAAGTCTTCTACTCCCACCAAGGCAACGAGACGCTTATCACTGCTGGCGACGAGATTGGCGCGGGCATCATGAGCGATGACTTCGGCTAAAGGATTTTGCTTGGTGTAGACGTTGTCATGTTGGTCTTTGCTTCCGAGATCATAGGCGACGTGCCAGTCGCCCACATCAGACCACGAGAAATTGCCGGGAATGAGCAAAAGGTTGTCCGCTTTTTCGCTGATGGCGTAGTCAATGGAAATAGCAGGGCTGGCAGCATAAACTGCTGGCAAAAGGTCGGGAAATTGCTCTGGTGAGGCCTGCAGAAGCGGTTCGGCTGCCTGGTAAATTTTGGGGGCGTATTTGCGGAAGGCGTCAGCTAAAGCTTGTGCCGACCAGACGTACATATTGGCATTCCAAAAATAGCGACCGGTGGCGATAAATGCGGTAGCTGTCGCCAGGTTGGGTTTTTCGGTGAAACTCTCGACGCTAAAAACGGGTAATTTTTTGTCGGTGTCTATTTGTTCGCCGACTTTGATGTAACCAAAACCGGTCTCCGGACGGCGTGGGGCGATGCCGACAGTGAGGAGATTTTTGTGGCTGGCGGCAATGGTGGCGGCTTTGGCCATGGTACGGTCAAATTCTTGTAAATCCGTAGCCGGGACAAAGTGGTCTGAAGCCGAGTTGATGACGACGGCTTGCTGATCGCGGGCACGGGCAAAAAGAGCGCCCACGAGCATTGCTAAAGCAGTGTCACGTTTTTCTGGCTCAAGGATAATATTTTCGCGGGCAAGCTGGGGCAACTGCTCACGGACGGCATCTTGGTGGGCAGCGTTGGTGATGACAATGATATGATCCCAGTCGGCGAGCGTGAGGGCGCGGTCTGCCGTAAGTTGGAGCATTGTTTTATCGCCGATGATCTGGAGGAATTGTTTGGGGGTATTGCCACGTGAACGTGGCCAGAGCCTCGTGCCTGAGCCGCCGGCTAAGATGACTACGTATTGATGAGTCCGGTTAGAATCTTTCGTTTTCATAAATTGCTACTTTCTCACGCCAGAGGCGCTTAAAACTATTTACATCATGATTTTGACTGGTGACGATGATTTTGGGGGCTTGCCAGAGACGTTTGATGGCACGCTCGAGGCTGGTCTGGATATTTTCTGGGTCAAGATCAATGGCTTGATCAGCGTTTAAAAGTTCGCGGGCACCAGATTGAGGATGAGTGACGACGATTGTACCGGCTGCATTGGCTTCTAAAAGATTGATGCCAAAATCTTCAAGCCCGGGGGCAAGTAAAGCGGTAGCCTGACGGTAGCAGGCAGTCAGGAAAGCAGGCGTGACGTTTTGGTATAAGTGGATGTGTGACCATTGCCGGCGGCTGATGAGCCGCCTTATAGAACGCAGCTGAGGGCCATTGCCGATCACTAGCAAAGGATAGCCGAGACGCCCGCAGATTTCGACTACCAAATCAATGTGTTTGTAAGCGGTCAGCCGTGCGACGCAGAGGAAAAAATGAGGCGGTAATGAAGTAGATAAATTATGATCAATTTCTTGATTTTTGATTGATTTATCAATAATTGTAGGATGGATAATATCGTCAATTTCGCGCTCGTAAAACTTGTGCGCTCGCTGACCTACTAGCTGTGAGATGGCAATTATTTTATCGGGACGTCTGGCTGCTTGGTAGTCCCAATGGCGAAGATAGGTGCTCATCCCTGAAGTAAGGCGATCTTGGTGATGGATGTAATCATCTTGGTGAGAATATAAAAATCTGGTGGGCGTGAGTAAATAGCAGATATGTAGTTGTCCGGGTTTGGTGATGACGGCTTTGCTGGCAAAACTGGAGACGGAAATAATGGTATTAAATCCTGATAGATCAATGTTTTCAAAGGCAATAGGCAGGAGCGGGGCGAGGAACTTTTTGTGGTGGCGCCAAAATGCTGGGAGGCGTTGGATGAACGTAGTCTGCACAGCTGGGAACTGTTGCACCCAGGTGGCTGTTTTTTCGGTGAAGCTAGTATATAATGGAGCGTCTGGATAGAGCTCGTGGAGTGCCGTGAGGACTTTTTCGGCCCCGCCGTGACGCGTGTCTGCCCAGTCATAGACGATAGCGCGTTTTGTCACCGGCATCATTTTCTTTCTGGTAATGGCTGGGCGGATGCTGGCGTAATGCCAGCCGTGAGGTTTTCGTAAATTTTGATCGTCTGGAGTGTCATCTGATCCCAGTTGTAACGTTGGGAAAAGTCGTAAGCGGCTTGCAGATAGTTTGTCTGGCGATACTGGGAAAGGCTTAAAAGTAATTGGAGGAAGGCAGTGACATCGTGCGGATCAAACGGGACAAAATGTTCACCGTAAATTTCGCGGAAAACCGGAATATCTGAGGCCAACACCAAACAGCCGCAACGCATCGCTTCGACGCCTGTGAGGCCGAAGCCTTCAGAAAGAGAAGGCTGGACTAAGGCGATGGCATGCTCGTACAGGTAACGCAGCTGACAGTCATTGATACCGCTTAAAAAGGTAATTTGCGATTCAAGACGATGTTGACGGATTGCAGCTTGCGTCTTTTCCCAGAAGGCGTCGCGGGCAGACACGATGATAAGCTTGAGGTCGCGGTTTTGGGTGAGTGCCTGCAAGAGTAAAGAAACATTTTTGTGAGGATAGAGGGAGCCGACGTAGAGTAGGTATTGACCAGGGATTTTGGTAGTAAACGGTGGACATTCACCGCTGCCGAGCTCATTGGCACCGTTGTAAATGACGTGGGTTTTATTTTTGGCCTGGGGATAATAACGGGAGACAGTGTCACTGACGGTTTGTGATGGGGTGATGATGGCGTGAGCAGCTTTGGCGGCGTGAGCAGTGATGAGTTGATAACCTTGATATTTGAAATAGTACTTCCAGGCTGGAAGCGTGGTAACGCCGGTCCCTTTGTTTTCGTGCCAGAGTAGATCGTGGATAGTGACGACAATGCGGGGCGCTTTGGCTAGGTATGGGAGGTTGAAGTGAGGGACGTGTAGGAGGTCAAGGTGGGCAGCAGTGAAGATTTTGGGCAGATCTTTTTGTTCGGCAAAGGTGTAGTGCTTGATGGAGGCTTCCTGTACCTGGATACGAGAGAGGTAAGCCCCGGCATTGGTCTGCGGGGGTAAATGAAGATCACTCAGGTGAGCGATTAGCTCGCTCCATTGAGTTTTATCGGCAAAAAAATAGACAAATTGGAAATTTTCTGGGGCGTAGAAAGGCAGGCGGAGACACAAATTGAGGATATGGCGACCCAGGCCCGCATTATGTAATCCGCTCAGGCGGGCGTCGATGCCGATGGTAATTTTATTTGTCATGAGCCTATTATACTACAAAAAAGTGCAAATTGAGGTGGAAATTGCGTGTCAAAAATGAGATTTTTGTGGTATAATGAACTCATGTCGCGGTACCAGAGTGGTCCAATGGCCGGGTCTGCAAAACCTTGGTTCGCGGGTTCGAATCCCGCCCGTGACTCATTTTTTTGGCTGGTGACGGATTAAAACTTAGTCAGGAAAGACAATACACCCCGCGAAGCGGGGTGTATTTAGTTTTTTATTAAGTGTTGAGCTTGCTTACTCGATCGACACACTGGTGCTGGCTTCATCGCCAAATACCGCCTCGATGTCTGCTGAGGTGAGATCGATGTTTTCTGGCGTGTCGATATAAGTGACGGCATTTACTTGCACGTCTGCGGGGATCACCTCGCTAGTACAGTTAGCCTCAAATTCCCACACGTCACCCGCAGCAAACTTGTCTGGCTTGACGGCGGTACAGGCGCCATCGCCGATGACCTCGCCGTTTTCATCCAGAGCGTCAAAGCCGACGATTGCCGTCATGACATCTTTGCCGGTCTCATTGATGATTGTGCCGGTGACTTTTGCTGGGCTAGTGCTGATATCCAGGGTGTAGGACGCCACACGGATACCGTCGTCATTGAGGTGCTTGCCTAGCTCAGCGACGCCGCCAGTGCCGATCAGGGTGGCGATACTGAGGATGCCAACATTAACGATGAAAGTGATCACAAAAGACAAAATGGATAAAATCAAACCGGCGATCGCCATGCCGCCTTGTTTTTTGGCGATGCCGACAATACCCATGATCAAAGCGACCAAGGCGATGATGCCGGCTAAAATATTGAGCAGGGGGATGAATGAACCCACCAGAGCAATAATACCCAAAACGAGTGAGGCAATTGCTAGGCCTTTAGATGAGTCAGTTGTCGTAGACATATTTCCTTTCTGGATGTCTTACTTTTCATTGGTGCCGAAGACAGGACTCGAACCTGCACGCCGTGAAAGCACACGGTTCTAAGCCGTGCTTGTCTACCATTCCAACACTTCGGCTCCCGCTGTATTATACCATGGTTTTAGTCAATTACGGCGTCGATTTCATTATTTTATGACGAGTTGATACAGACTGCGTTTGATATGATCCGCTTTAAAATCTGTGGATTCATCAATCTTTTCCCAACCAAACTTTTCATATAAGCCGGTATGGCGAGTATGTAGATATAGCGTGCTGATACCTTTGGTGCGTGCGTGCCCGGGCACTGATTGCATGAGAGTGCGGAAATATCCCTGGCCACGGTGCTCAGGTAGGATGTAAGCAAAACCAAACCACGGTCCGAGGTCGGGCCTGGTAAACAGATCATTGGGTACGACTTGATAAAAGCCGATAAGCTGGCTGCCTTTTTCGAGTAAAAATGTATACGGTACACGCTTGGCGCAGATACTATGGCGCATATAAAGCTCCACCTGTTCGCGTCCGAGGCCAAATTCTTCTCCCCACCAGCTGTACTGATGAGTGACAACTTGAGGAAATTCAGGATCGCTACTACTTGTGAGTTGGCGAAAAGTTAATGTATCTTTGTCCATGATGAGCTTTCTTAAAATAATGTCGCCTGAGTACCGGCTGAATGTTTGGGCTTGAAACTAAAATCTACAGGACAGGAGACTAACCGATTCCATTTATTATAGAACTTGACCTCGCCGTGATTACGGCCGTAGTCATAAAGCTCACGGGTGAGTTTGACGTCTTGATTACAATAGGATGCCAGTTCCTCAAAACGTTTTTCTCGGTAGTAACGGATGGCATCCAGGCCGTCGCCAGTTTTGTGATCATTAAATGTCCCGCTGGCGCAGGCATCCAGACTGATGCGGTGGCCGGAAGATTTTTTGATTTGGACCATCAGATCGAGGGTGGGAAATTTGGAGACGTCACCAGAGTAGTAATTGGTAAAAGTAGGCATATCAAAATTGTCAATATTAAAACCCACCAACACGTCTGCTTGCTCGAGGATGGGGAAAAGCTTGGGTAAATCAGGCTCAAAAAAGCCCATCATCTCCCCTTCTCCCTCAAAACCGTCACGTACACACACACCCACGTAAGAAATGCCGAGCTGCTCGGGGAAAAATCCGCCCACATCATCAAAAGCTTTTTGTGTTTCTACGTCCAATATTACTTGTATCATTTTTCCTTCCTTTTTTTGACAAAACTCACCATATCACACGTGAGTAAAAAAATCAAGCTGCAAAAAACTGAAAGTTTGCGGTATAATATAGTCATGTTTGGATGGCGAGGCTTGATCAGATTACCGAGTTATTTATTCTCTAATAAATGGCTGGCGTCGCAACAGCGCTCGATACTGTCGGCGGCGGCAGTGATCATGACCGCTAATGTTTTGGTTTCTTTTTCTGGACTAGCGCGTGACCGGTTTATGCTGGCCCTTTATGCTGGCGAGGAGACCTTGCTGCAGGCTTATGATGCCTTCCGGGTGGCCTTCCAGGTGCCGGATTTGATTTACCAATTGGTGATTGTGGGGGCTTTATCGGCTTCTTTTGTGCCGATGTTTACTTACCTGAAAAAAAACAGCGAAAAGCAAGCCTTCCGGATGGTCAATGTCTCGATGAATTATCTGCTGGCATTTTTCATTGGTTTATCGCTTTTAATCATCATTTTTGCGCCGCAGATCACTCACTGGCGTATCGGTGAGGCGTATACGAGTGAACAGATCACACTCGTGATCAATCTGACCCGTTTGATGATGGTGGGACAGCTGTTTTTTGCGATTTCGAGTTTTTTTACCGGGATGCTGCAAAGTTATCAACGTTTTGTGATTCCGGCTTTGGTGCCGCTTTTTTATAATGGTGGGATTGCGGCCGGCGCTTGGCTGTTGTTTCCCACTTTTGGCATTTACGGCGCCGGGATCGGCGTAGTATTTGGAGCATTTTTGCATATGAGCTTGCAGTATCCTTTTGTGAGGCGGCTTTCTTGGCGTTACCGCTGGGATTGGGACTGGAGCTGTCGTGGAGTGCGTCAGCTTTTTTCGATGATGCCCGCCAGGGCGCTGACGCTAGGGATGAACGAAATCCAAAGTTTTGGCTTGTCTTACTTTATTACCTGCGTGGATCCTGTGGGTTACACGATGTTTCTTTTGGCGCGGACACTGGTTAATTTGCCAATTCGTTTTGTGGGCGTGCCGATCGGCCAGGCGTCGCTGCCGTTTTTGTCCAATCTTTCTGATGATGAGCGGCTAGACCGATTTAAAAAAGTGGTGGTACAGTCGCTCAACCAAATCGCTTATTTGGCATTTCCGATGGCCGTGATTTTGATCGTGCTGCGGATTCCTGTGGTGCGGTTGATTTTTGGGACGAAAAATTTTGCCTGGGAACGGACGATTTTGGTGGGACGGATGGTGGCGATTATGGCTTTGTCTATCCCGGTGCAAGCGATGTTTCACCTTTTGGTACGCGCTTTTCACGCCCTTCGTGATACGCTCACACCGTTTGTGATTTCGCTTTTTGTGACGTGTGCATTTTTTATCGGTTGCGGCCTAAGTGTAAAAATGCCTTCTGATCAACTTTATGGCATTGCCTGGAGTATTTGCCTGACAATGTTTTTGGAAACGATTTTATTTGTGGTGCTTTTAAGTTTCAAGGTCAAAAAGCTGTTTAATTTTAACTTTTTGATCACTCAGGGTAAAATTATCCTGGCTAGCGCGATCATGGCCGTGGCCCTTTACATCCCGCTGAAATTACTTGATAATCTGGTTTTTAATACCCGCAAGGTGATCCCGCTTTTGATGCTGACTGGGATTGCGGGCGT
Organism: Patescibacteria group bacterium; assembly: GCA_045541795.1. Taxonomy (GTDB): domain Bacteria; phylum Patescibacteriota; class Microgenomatia; order UBA1400; family PJMF01; genus RGIG2560. Next base: position 53,923 of record JAZQJV010000019.1, read on the forward strand.
GGTGGGTTTGAGTGTTTATATCGGGCTATCGAAACTTTTCCGGATCGAGGAGATGAAGATTTTGGTGCATATTTTTGAAAGTTTCCGCCGGCGACCGCGCAAGAGTGTCCAGCTGGCCTTGCCGCCTACGGAGATCGTGTCTGATCCGGTAGATAGTAATGATGTAGTGTAATGTACAGTTTGTATACATTTTGTACTCAAAATGCCACACGCTACTGGGTGAATGCCACACAAAACAGGTAAAATGCCACACACTTTATGACATATTTACCAGGCGAAAAGTGAAAAGTAATGCCACACGTGTAGCATTTTGTGCCACACAAATTCACGAATTTAATAATTTTTCTTGAAAAAAGTCAAGTGAAAAAATGCCGATGATGAATTTATGATTCTGGCACCCCCTGGTCATTGCTGGCTACAATTTGTTCATATTCTTGATTGTAACTGGCCATGACATCGGGGCTGACGCTGGTGGGATGCAGGGTGATGGCCGTGAGGTCGGTTTCTTGGCCGTAGTAATCTTCACCACGAAAATGCCGCAGGCCTTGAGGATCGAGACGGTAGCGAGTGCGCATCTGGTCTTCACCGAGGCCGTTGACGTCTTGGGTGGGGTCAAAGACATACATTTCTGTCTGGTTTGGGTCGGTCTCGCCGGGGACGCTCACCCCGATATAGGCGTGGCGCGCATCAATGTTGGCGCCATCGTCTGTGCGGGCGCCAGCTAGGCGGAGAGCTGGATACCCCAGGCGGGTCATGATTTTTTCCATGGCGGCGGACATACCGGTACAAATTGTACCTTCGCCCGAAAACGCTTGGGCAAGTTCGTAGGATTCTTGTTCTTCTACCGGGATGACCATTTTGACGCCGCCGGCATAATCATGATTATAGGGTATGTTTTCGTGGAGGTAACGGCTGATCAAGGTAGCAGCACGCAAAGTCGCGTCGCGCTTTTTCTCGTCGGGGATTTGGCTGTAGGGTGGGATGCCCAAATAGTCAATCGCGGCTTGGATGCCCTCCTCCACGATCTCGTCGCGATCGGCGCGTTCGGCTTTGAATTTATCGTAGGCCTTGAGCCGCCAGGTAAATTCGCTGTGGCCAGCCACCAGTTGTCTAAAGAAGGGATCAGAGCCGTAGTGACGTACGGACTGGGAAGCAGGCAGGGTGCGGTAGAAGAAATTGAGGGCTTCGGAGTTAAATTCGAAGTGTTCTCGCCCTTCGGCGGTGGTGACTTTTTTGGTGAGGAGGCGAAAATATTCGCTCCCGGCAAAACGCTGTTCTAGTTCCTGGACGGGAGTAGTTTGCAGCGTCTCGCGCATGGCAGAAAGATCAAGAGCGGGTGCTTCTGGGCGCGGCAGACCGGCAAATAAATCATGGACATCTTTTTCAAAGACGGTGGGAGCAAAATCGGTGGGCTGCAAATATAGGCCTTCAATCCGGGTTTTGTCACGGAGGCTGTCTTCGTGGGCGGCGCGGAATTGGTTGATCGCTTCCAAGAATTGGATATTGGGTTGATCTGGATGTTGGGGATCTTTGGTAAACATATCGGGTATGGATTTGTAATCCATCTGGAGACGTTTAGCGCCGTCTGAAATCGTGACGGTCTGGATCACGCCTTTTTCGGAGATAGTCATGTCTACAATTTGCAGTTTTGCCGGGTCAAAATGATTATTTTCCCAGACGATGTCTTTGTTTTTGTCAAGAGGGATGGCGGCGATGGCTGATCGCTTGTCATGCTCACCCTGGGCTTTCGCCAGGGCGGCGGCAAACTGAGGATTGGTTTCGGTCATGATGGCGACGTCTTCATTGGTGAGGGTGATTTCGCCGTTGATGTCTTTGAGACTGACGCCGTCGGGGCCGAAATTGATTTTTAGGGTATCATAATCAATGTCGGCGGTGATTTGTGCCAAACCGTCGCGGTAAGCCTGGTCGGATTCTTGCTGACGGCGGACGTCTTGGAGAAATTCTACAGCGTGCGTATCTTTGCGGTAACGTTCGATGAAAGTTTCGAGGCCGACAAAATCTTGGCGGCCGTCGGGACGGGAAATCAGGACGGTGTCACCGTTTAGCAGTGATAATTTGCTCTCGGCCAGACTATCTGGGGCGGCTTCTTGATTGGCGGTCTCGGCTTCGTGAGGCTGGACGATGGCGGGCTGATTTTCGAGTTTCGCCAGGTACTGCTCACGCACTTGTCTCTCGAAATCTGGATTGTAGCCTTCGGGACTCATCATGAGCTTATTGTAGACTGCTTTGGCTTAGTTGTCAAGTGCTGGCTCGCCAATTTCGAGGCTGTAGGTGAGCGTGTAGTTTTGGCCAGGCTGGACGATGGCGGTCTCGGGTCTCGTCATGATCTCGCCACTCCAGCCTTCTAGGTCGCCGTATCCCAACCACGGCTCGAGGCAGATAAAAGGCGCGCCGGGCTTGGCCCAGATCCCGAGGATTTTACTATTGCCGCGGTGAAGTTTTACCCTTTCTGCCGGGTTTTTTCCTTGGAGAGTGACGGAGGCAGACTGTAGGTCCCACAAGGCCACTACGTCTTGGTCAAACATGTGTTCGTCAAGTGAGATATGGGTGCGGCCGTCTGTCTGGTCGCTCAGGCGCGGCGGATCCCAGGTGACGAATTCTTTTTGCCAGGAACCGTCAGGATTCATCAGGCGGCGCTTGGTAAATTCTTGCTGACCGTCAAAGATGAGTTGATAGTCACCAAGGCTGGTGCCTGTATCCAGGTGTAAGGCAAAAGCGGGGTGTGCACCCAAGGTACACGGTAGTGGCCGATCACCTTGATTGCAGACATTAGTAGTGACCTGGAGACGGTTGGCCGTGATGGCGTAGGAATTGGTCAGTGTAAAGTGGAAGGGGTAAATGCGGCGGGTGTCGTCGCTGTCTTGAAAGGCCAGCTGGATGGAACTGTGATCGGGGGCGGCATTAATCACACTAAATGTGCTCGTCCGGGCAAAGCCGTGATTGGAGTGAGGATAGTCTTGAGACTGGTAGGTGAATTTGCCGCCGTTTAGTTTGCCCACAAATGGGAAAAGAGTGGGATTGCGCCCCGTCCACCAGGCTGGATCACCTTTATAGGCATAGTCAATGCCAGTGCGTTTGTCGATGAGAGTATGCCACTCGCTGGCTTGTGGTGAGATGTCGAGTCTTAAATAATCATTTTCTAGGCGGTATAATTTTGACATATATCCTTAATAATTAATTTTTAGGCCTTCAAATTCCTGAGCCCAGCGAGCAAATGTCTGCGCGTCCTCGGGGCGGTATTTTTGCAGCTCGCCAATAATTTCTTCTGGTGTCTCTGGTATCCAGAGAGTATCGGGGTTTTTGGAATAAAAGCAGTCGGCGTAAGTGATGATCTTTTCTGGTAGAGTTTGTGGGATAAAATCTTGGTGTGGCAGTGGTAAATTGGCAGCGATGATGTAATCGCGCCTCAATCCCACGCCGACGTGGCGCTCGGCGACTAAGGCATGGTTTTCCAGCCCGGCCTCACGCAAGATCTGCGCGCCCAAAACGCCGTGGGCGATGTATGGTTGGGTTCCTCGGCCGCCTATAGTGGTAGCATTGGTGTGGACAATGCCGATGTCATGGAGCATGGCGGCTTGCTCGAGGAAAATTTGTGTCTGAGTGTCTAAGCCAAGTTTTCTGGCGATCTGGAGGGCTTTGTTGGTGACTAAGGTGACATGTATCAAATAAATGCGGTATGCCGGGCTGCCTGTGGGGAAATAGTGCTGGATGAGCTTGAGATAGTCAATCATGACCTCATTATATCACACAAATTGGTCATGATGGGGTCAATTTGCGGCAATTTGCCCCTTGCAAAAAAGCCAGGTGTATGTTATAATAGAGCCCTTGAAAGGAGAACCATAAACATGGCGCAAGCAACAACTATGGCCGAACTCTTGGCCGCAAATAATGTAAAAATTGTTACCCCGAAAGCAGATACTCAGGTGGAAGGCGTAATTGTCTCCAAAACCAATAAGTCTTTGGTAGTGGATATTAATGCTAAAACTGAAGGTATCATTATCGGTAAAGAATTTGATTTAGCCAAGGATTACATTGCTGATTTGCAAGTCGGCCAAAAAATTAGTGTCGCTGTGCTGGATAACGAAAACAATAAAAACCAAATTTTGCTTTCGCTGCGCCAGGCTGCGAACAAACAAAAATGGGACTTCTTCTACAAGGCGATGGAGACAGGTGAAGTACTAGAAGTAAAAGGTGTGGAGACCAATAAAGGCGGTTTGATCGTGGTTATCAATGGTATCCGCGGTTTCATTCCTTCCAGTCAATTTGGTAAGCTTTACTTGGGTAAACTCAACCGTTTGCGGGGTGAGACTTTACGGGTGAAGACGATTGAAGTCGAGCATGATAAAAACCGCTTGATTTTCTCTGAGAAATTTGTCTCTGAGGAGAAAGAATTGGCGCAACGCGCGGCGGCAATGGCGGCGGTGAAGCCTGGCGATGTTTATAATGGTGTCGTTTCTGGCGTGATGCCTTTTGGTGTGTTTATCACGGCCGAAGTACCGATCAATGATAAAGGTGAAATTGGTCTGGTAGAAGGTTTGGTACACATTTCAGAAATTTCTTGGGAAAAGGTAACTCACCCCGGTAATTATTACAAACTTGGTGACAAGCTCAAAGTAAAAGTTTTGGATGTGGATCCAGAAAATGAAAAACTGAATCTGTCCATCAAACAGCTGACTGATGATCCGTGGCTGTCAATTGAAGAGCGTTATCCGGTTGGTTCCGTGGTGACGGGGACTGTTTCCCGCGTGGAACAGTTTGGCATCTTCATCAATGTAGAGCCAGGTGTGGATGGTTTGATCCACTCCAGCAAGCTTGAGTCAAATCAACGCCTGCGCCGTGGTGATAGTGTCAGCGTCAATGTGGAAAACGTCGACAAGCAAAATAAACGTATGAGTTTGACTTTGGTTACTAATGAATTGCCAGTCAATTATAAGTAAGCAGGAAGGCAGACATGTCCAAACAAAGAATGATTATTACTGATGATCAGTTGCTTATAGACGTGGACTTGCTTTTTGGCTTGATCAGGGCTGCCGATGGTGACTGGCAGGCGGTAGAAAAGCAGATGAAAGAGCTGCTTTCTAGCGTCCAAATGTCTGCTGATGATGGCACTGACCAGGCGTAGAGCTGATAAAACTTGACAAATAGGCACTTTTATGCTATAATACTATGTATTCTTGTCGGATCTAAGGTAATTTGATAAGGATAGGTAGTATGAATGAAGAAAATGGAACCAGCTTGGTAATTGCTTCTGGTGATGAAGGATTACAGCTGAATAGTGGCCGACGTTTGGCGTTTGTAGGTGCTGGCTATGGCCTGGATTACTTTGATTTGGCGGTGAAAGCCTTGACGGCAGATCTGGGCAGTCACCCGGTCTTGATTTCTGCTCAGGAAGACGATTGGTTGGCTGCAAAGCTGGAAAGTAAAAATCAAGCGATTTACGATGAAAAATTACGGGAATTTGCTGCTGGCGCGGGGCTGGACTACGCCGGGCAGATAGATTTTGGCGATCCTAAGGATTTGATAGATGGCGTGCGTGGCCATCTAGTGCGCCCGCCCAAAATCCACGTGGCTGAGCAAATTTGTTTGACCGTGGGCGGCGGGGAGCAAGTTTACAGCTTGAGGCAATTTGTGATCAGTGCTGACTATGTGCACGCGCTTCGCAGTGATCAGGTACAGGCCTTGATTGGTACGCAGATTGATTATTACAATCATTTGGTGGGCAAAAAGCTGCGCGTGGTGATGAGTGATGAAGGCAGCATGAGCGATAAGCTCAAAATTGCGAATAAAGCCAAGGTGGCCGCTTTCGTGAGTTAGATTGAGTAACTTTGGGAGTGATTAATTCTTTTTGCTGGAGCGCGGCCGGGTCATTTTGAGGATTTTTTGGAGATCTTTTTGGCGCGAAGCCGGGTCGCCAGTCAGCGTGATGACAATCCGGCTGCCGCGGCGGGAGTCAGTAACTTTGACGCTTGCTTTGGAGTAAAGTCTTTTGGCAAGGTTTTCTTGCCAGGCGCGAGCGTATTCGTCGGCATCTACGAGCGGTGGGGCTTTGGCTGGCTTGGTGCTCGCGGCAGTTTGTTTTTGTACGCGGTGGAAACGAGCCAGGGCTTCAGTGCGGCGGACGCTGGCGCCTTCGGCCAAGACAGTGCGGTAGACGTCGATAATATCTTTGGCGTCGCCAGCGCCAGCGAGAGCGCGGGCGTGGCCTTCACTGATGAGACCGGCGTTGAGGCCGTCTTTGACGGGATCGGGCAAATCCAAGAGCATGAGAGCGCACTGGACGTATTGGCGGGATTTGCCCAGACGTTTGCCGATGTCTTCTTGAGTGTAGCCGAACTCGCTCATAAGCCGTTTGATGGCTTGCGCTTTCTCCAGTGGAGTGAGGTTGACCCGCTGGATGTTTTCTACCATGGCCATCTCGAGCATGCCTTTGGGCGTAGTTTTGACGAGGTGGGCGGGGATTTGGGTGAGGCCGACTTTTTTGGCGGCACGCCAGCGTCTTTCACCAGCGATGATGTGTGTACCGGCCGGCGTTTCTACGACGACTAGAGGCTCGAGGATGCCAAATTGACGTACTGAGTCGACGAGCTGATTAAATGGTTCGTCTTCAATGATTTTGTCGCGCGGTTGGAAAGGATTGGGCTGGAGCGCTTTCACGTCGATGAAGGTGACTTTGGTTTTGGCTGGTGGTTTGCTGTCTGTCATGATTTCTTTCTGTGTAATTTACGGGCTTAAAATTAATGTGGCCAGAATAAAAACAGCCAAATAATGCCGACGGCCAGCCGCCAGAGGCCGAAAGACCAAAAAGGTTTGGTAGCCAGCAGGCGCAGGAGCGGCTTGATAATGAGCATGGAGACGGCGAAGGTGATGACAAGCGCGATTATGACTTGAGGATTGGTAAGGACAGGAATGTTTTTCACAGTTGTAAGCCCCGCTGCGCCGCCGATGACCGCTACCCCGACGATAAAGGAAAGCGCGGTGGCGGCGACTTTGGAAAATCCCAAAGCTCGGGCGGTGTAAATGCTAGCGCCAGAGCGGGAAACGCCAGGAATAAGGGCGAGTGATTGCCCGAGGCCGATGGCAAACATTTTGTACCAAGGTGCGGCTTGCACTTCTTTTACCCAGGTAGTGGTGAGTTCTTGATCGGTGATACTGGCGGGTTTTTTGTCTTTGGTCCAGCGCCAATCCAGATAAGTAAAAAAGCCACCGAAAATGATGAGCATCACACCCGTCCAGATGGAAGCGTCACTCAGGTAAGCGTCAGTGACGTCTTTAAGCAGTAAACCGATCACGGCTGTAGGGACGACAGCCAAGAGCAATTTGGGCCAGGTCTTGATATTAGCCGCGACTGGCCGCCAAAATAAAATGATGACAGCGACGATAGCAGCCAGTTGGATAATGACGGTAAAATCGGCAAAAAAAGCGTGGTCAGAGACGGGGAATAATTTTTCGGCTAACAGCAAGTGAGCGGTGGATGAGACCGGCAAAAATTCCGTGACGGCTTCGATGATACTAAAAATAATGGTGTGCAACCAGCTCATGTCACTATTATACCACAGATTTAGCCAATTGAGCAGAGAACTGCCAAGCGTGGCAAGAAAATGATAGCGGCGGCGATCAGTGACCCGAGAGAAGCATAAAGCACGGCGCCGCCGAGTAAATCGCGCGGGATTTTGGTAGCGGCGTAGTCAAGATGAAGTTCGTCACGTAAAATGTTACAGATGATTTCGCCGGTAGTATTGAGGATTTCAAGCACCGGCACCAAGACGAGAAAAATGAGAATAATTAACCACTGTGTGGCGGAAATTTGCAGCCAGAGGCCGGCCAACAGTGTAAGGATGGTCGCGATCGCGTGGTATTGAAAATTGCGTTCGTGAAAAAAAATCCAGGCGATGCCGTCTCGGGCGTGGCCGAATGATTGCCAAAACGGCGGTTTACTGGTGGAGTAGTAAGGATCTTTATTTGCCATGCGGCTATTATAACAGTTTTATTTTAAGTTGCAAGCCGTGTGTCAGGCTGATTTTTGCCAGGAGACGTAGTGATTTAAACTGTCACCGGGCGCTCTTGAGTGAAAGTCGGCAGTGATGTGGTATGGCGGCGTGGTGACAATCTTGATTAAGTTCTGGATTTCGTCGTCGCTGCTAAAGTGAGCAAAACGAGCGGCCTCTTGCCTACCCTGCCAGGAGAGCCAATAGTCACTGCCTCCTAAATCTTGGATGATGAGATTGCTTTTTTGGGGTAAGAATTGCCAAAAACTGACCCATAGCTGGCCGCCAGGGGCAAGTAAATCTAGTAAATCTCGAAGCAACTGCTCGCGCCACGCTGCTTGAGGCACATGGTGAAGGAAACCAAAACAGCAAATCAAATCATAGCTTTTGGCGGCGAGTGCATCTCGCCAGTCTTGACCACGATCATAGTGAACGAGGATGTCTAGCGGGAGTAACATTGTCGCCGGTAGGCCGCTGGCTTGAAGTAAGGTCGTGCTGGCGTCGACATTGAGGTAAGTGCCTTGGTAATGGTTTTTTTGCAAAAATTGGTAAAAGCGACCGTTGCCGCCGGCGACGTCTAGGACGCTGGTGACGCCACTAAGCGTGATTTTTTCCCAGCTCGGCCAGGAATGTTGGCGTGTACGATGAAAACTTTCACCTTGTTTTTGGTAAAAATTATTGTCGGCAGTGATGATACGTTGGAGCAAAGTTGACGACATAAGCTGTATTATACTATAAAAAAGTCAGTTTTAGTGGTAAAATAGCGGATATGAGTGAGGAAATGAAGGCTTTAATTAGTTCGTTGATTACAAAAGTGAAATCTGGTGGCGAGCTGTCGGCGCGGGAATTTTTGCGTCTCCAGCGGCAATACCGTAAAAATAATACCGATGTACAGCCATTTTTTACGAAAACAGAAATTTTGGCATCGCTAAAAAATCATCCTGAATACGTGACATTGACTAAAAATGAGCAGGAAACAATTAACCGCTGGTGCCAGCTCAAGCCGATCCGGACGGCTTCGGGGGTGGCGACGGTGACCCTTTTGACCAAACCATGGCCGTGCCCGGGTGAGTGTGTGTTTTGTCCTGGTGACCTTCGTGAGCCCAAGAGTTATCTTTCGGCTGAGCCTGGTGCGGCGCGGGCGGAGGCTAATTTCTTTGATCCGTATTTACAAATGACGAGCCGTTTGGAGGCGCTACAGGCAATGGGACATCCGCTGCAAAAAGTGGAAGTGATTATTTTGGGCGGGACGTGGGACGCGTACCGGCTCGAGTATCAAATTTGGTTTGTGGCGGAAGTATTTCGGGCGCTGAATGATTTTGGCCGGAGTGACTTTGGCGAGCGTGCACTGGCACGGCGTGAATTTTACCAAAATCTGGACGCCCCCGATCGCGGCGTAGAACTGGTTTTGTGTGATAATCCCGAGGAAAACGCCAAACGGGTGGCGGCAGCACAGCGTTTGATTGATACTGGTGAAAGTAGTTATAATCAGCTCGTGAGTAAGTATTTTGTCGGTAGTCGTCATGAACGAGCGCTCCAACAGCTGCAAACCGCCACTTGGGAGGAGCTGGCAGCGTTACAAAAAGAAAACGCGGGTGCGCGCAGTCGGTGTGTGGGACTGGTGATCGAGACGCGGCCGGATTTGATCACGCCTAGTGGGGCGTGCAAATACCGGCTTTTGGGCTGCACTAAAATCCAGCTGGGCATCCAGTCAGTGGACGAAAAGATTTTGGCCGCCAATGGGCGCGCGGTGAGTCGGGCACAAATCACTAAGGCGTTAGCAGTGTTGCGGCTTTTTGGTTTTAAGTTGCATACTCATTTTATGTGTAATTTGATTGGCTCGTACGTGGAGCGTGACATAGCGGATTTCCGCGAATTTGTGACGAGTGAACAATTTTTACCGGATGAAATTAAACTTTATCCGTGTGCCCTGATCGCCAATGCGCCGTTAAAATTTGTCTTTGAGCAAGGCGGCTGGCGGCCGTATAACGGTGAGGAATTGCTACAAGTGCTGGTGGCAGACATGAAAGCGGTGCCGCGTTACGTGAGAATTTCGCGTATGATCCGTGATTTTTCTGCGGATGACATCATGGTGGGCAATAAAAAGACCAACTTCCGTCAACTGGTGGATCAGGAATTAGCGCGGCAAAATGTCCGCAGTCTGGATATTCGCTCACGTGAAATTCGTGGTGACAGTATCCACGATGGTGATTTACGTTTGCATGAATTGGCTTATGTGACTAGTGTCTCGCGAGAATATTTTTTGGAGTGGGTCACTCCTGATGATAAAATCGTGGGCTTTTTACGGTTGAGTATTCCGGATCCGGCTAAGGCGCGAGTCTTTTTGCCTCAAAGTGATGACACTTGGAATTTGATCAATGAACACAGCGCGATGATCCGGGAAGTGCACGTTTACGGTTTGACGTCGCGCTTGGGAGAGCACACGCACACTCAGCACTTAGGTTTGGGCAAAAAAATGATCGCCCGTGCGGAAGCGATCGCGCGCGAAAATGGAAGAGGCGTCTTGCGTGTAATCAGTAGTGTGGGCACACGTGAGTATTACGGGAGGCTGGGATTTGTACAGGAGGGAGTGTATCAAGTGAAAAATATTAATTAAAGTGCTGCGATTTTGTTAAACAAATGTTTAACAAATGTTTAACATGTACATCTGGAAAAAGTGAACAAACAAAGTACAAACAAAAACAAAATGAATACAAATGTTTACAAATTATGATAAAATAATTACCTATGCATGAATCATGGAAACCGTTTTTAAATCAGGAATTTTCTCAGCCTTATTTTAAGGAACTGAGTGATTTTTTGCATCGTGAGTATGAGCAGAAAACGATTTTTCCGCCCAAAAAGCAAGTGTTTAGCGCTTTTAGTTTTGACTTAAACAGTGTGAAAGTAGTAATTATTGGCCAGGACCCTTATCATGAACCGGGCCAAGCACACGGTTTGGCTTTTTCGGTGTGTCCTGGCGTGCGCGTGCCGCCGAGCTTGCTGAATATTTACAAAGAAATTAACGCTGACGTCGGGATTTGTTTGGAACATGATGGCAATTTACTGGCGTGGGCGCGGCAAGGTGTCTTGCTTTTAAATAACACGCTGACGGTGGAAGCGCACAAGGCCGGCAGTCACCGCGGCCACAACTGGGAGATTTTTACAGCGCATGTGATCAGTTTTTTATCGCGCGAGCGAGAACATTTGGTTTTTTTGTTGTGGGGACGGGATGCTAGAGCGAAGAAAGAACTGATTGACACGAGAAAACACTTGGTGCTGGAAGCCGCTCATCCTTCTCCTCTTTCGGCGTATCACGGATTTTTTGGCTGTAAACATTTCAGTCAGTGTAACGATCAGCTGGCTCGCTGGGGGATGACGCCTATTGAGTGGTGATGGCAATGCGCTGCCGGACCAAAGCTTCGAGCTTGGCGACAGTATCGGCGATCGTCATGCCGGAAGTATCAAAAACTACGGCATCAGGAGCAACTGTGAGTGGATCGGTGGCCCGGTGTGAATCTTGATAATCGCGGTCTTGGATTTGGGTAGTCACTTTTTCCAGGGTGATGTCGGGCACGTGTTTTTGGAGCTGCTCGAGGCGGCGGGCGGCACGCACTTCGATGGAGGCAGTGAGGAAAACTTTGAGCGTGGCATCTGGCAGGACTCTGGTGCCGATGTCGCGGCCTTCCATGACGACGGAGTGGGTTTGGCCGAGGTGACGTTGTTTTTCTACTAAGATCCGGCGAATTTCTGGTAGTGATGCGGTCGCTGAGACATTTAGATCAATATCTTGCTGTCTGATACGAGCAGAGACGTCACGGCCGTCGAGTAAAACCCGGGTGTAAAAATTACCTAAATCATCAGTGACATTGTGTAAATCAAAATCCGCCTTTTGGAGGGCGGAGACAAGGGCAGGCTGGTTTTCTGGAGTGAGGCTCAAGTGTTTTTCTAAAAACAGTAGACATGCTGCGCGGTACATTGCCCCGGTATCGACGTATAAATAGCCGAGATTGAGGGCTAATTGTTTGGCGGCTGTCCCCTTGCCGGCTGCGACTGGGCCATCAATTGCAATTTGGTAAAATTTGTTTTCTTTCATTTTGCTCCTTATTATACCAAAAAAAATGATATAATCAAGGGGATGTTGTTAATTAAGAATAAACGAGCGAGCTTTGACTATGAAATCGGCCAAAAATTGACGGCCGGGATAGTTTTGACGGGAGCAGAGGTCAAAAGTTTGCGGCTAAAAATGGGATCTTTGACTGGCGCTTATGTCCAGGTGGTGGATGGTGAGGCAGTACTGCTAAATGCACTGATAAATCCTTACAAATTTGCAGACAACACTGATTATGATCCCAAAAGGACACGTCAACTTTTACTGCATAAAAAGGAAATTTATCACTTGGCGGGCGAGGTGGCTTCTAAGCATTTCACGTTGGTACCGCTGGCAATTATTGCTGAAGGATCAAAGATAAAACTGGAAATTGGTGTGGGACGCGGTCGCCGGCAATACGAAAAACGTGAAAAAATCAGGCAGCGAGATTTACAAAGAGAACAAACTGCTCTTAATTTTCGTTAATTTTATGGTAAAATACGGGAAATGGGCAAATATGCCCTTGACATGAGCCAAAAGTATAGTATACTAGGCTTATGCGGGCAAAAAACCCGAAGTATGGGTAAATATGAAAATGTTAACGGTGTGGACCGGTAAGCAGAAAGGAAGCTATGACTAAAAGCCAACTGATTGCGGTAGTGGCCAAAAAGGCAAAAATGTCCAAACGGGCAGCGGAGGAAGTGGTAGAATTGACTTTGGGGGAAATGTCTACAGCTTTGGGCAAGGGTGAAAAAGTGGTGCTGTCAAATTTTGGGACTTTTTACGTCAGCAAAGTCAAAGACAAGCAAGTCGTCCCCTTTGGTAATGAAGACAAACGCCAGGTGATCAAGGCTCACAAAGTAGTAAATTTCCGCCCGGGCAAGACGCTCAAGAAAACCGTGTGGTAGACCTTGACAAATCTGACAGCTTGTGGTATAATGATGATCTTGTTTGTTGCAGGAAGGTAAATTATGGCAAGTAAGAAAAAAGGTCCACGTCAATTAGTTGGTTTGCAATGTAGTGAGTGTAAGTCTTTTGGCTATGTGACGACTTATAATCGCAATAATGACATTGCCAAGCGTCAGGCTGGTGAGAAAGAATCATTTCCGCTAAATAAATATTGCAAGAAATGCCGCCATCACACGCTGCATAAGGCGATGAAGAAATTAAAATAATTTAGATTGACAAGACTCATTCTTGACCCCGCCTTCCGGCGGGGTTTATTTGGCATTCGTAGTGTGATGTGCTATAATTTGCTTTATGATCATGAATAAGCCCGAACCAAAGACAAACAGTAATGTGACTGAAAGCGGAAACGTCTTGCATCCGCAGTCAAACACGAGTACGCAGCCAGGATACAATATCCCGGCCGGCGGCATTCCTGGTGTGCCGATCGTACCGACTGGCAATACCAATACCTATGATAATCGGTACGCTTCGCCAGCGTATCCGCAGGCGCCGGTGATTGCCAGGCGTCGTGATGATGAGCCAAAAGGGCCAAATACCGGTATTATTTTTTTGATCATGCTGATCATGTTTGCTGCGGGCATTGCGACAGACAGAGCCTGGCAAATTTTTTATGAAGATCAAGTGGGCGGTGTTAATGTGACGGATTGGGCGGTGGTGAGTCCCAGCCATAAGGCTGCTAGTACTGGTGCCAGTGTGGCTGCTGATAATGACGGCGCGAAACGGGACGAAAATTGTCAGGCTAGTCTGGCTGGTAGCGCTCATGATGCATTGAAGGCTTGGGAACAGAGTTTGTCTAGTTTTGTGCCTGTGGAAATGAGTAGTGATGAGCGCTTATTGTATGAACGGCTGTGGCAAGCTCAGGCCGAAGGAAGCAGCTTGTATCCGGCGCTTTTCCCGTGCGCGAGTGGTGGCGAGTGTGAGGTGGGCTTCCAAACCCAAAAAGATCTGGCGGTGGCGACGGCTTGGATGATGCTCAACGATGCTCAAGCTGAGACGTGGGCGGAGCTGCCAGGCGCGCGTTTGCACGAGAGGCTGCAAGCAGTCTTTGGCCTGGAAAATGTAGATCTGACGGCCTACGAAGAGCTGGTGTATGATGCGGGTACGGATACATTTTTGACGCTGGGCCCGGTGCAAGCGGCGCTGTCGGCCCGGAATTGGGGCACGAGTGAAATGCTAGAAAGCAGTGACGGCGGCCGGCGCGTGTGGCGGCGGCAGGCGACGCCTGGCGCTGACTGTATGGCAGCGAGCAGCAATTGTGCCTGCGTTAATACCCGGGAGTACTTAGAACTGATCAAAAGCCCTCGCGGCAGCTGGCAGGTTGTGAGTCAAAAGGTGATTATCCAGGAGTAATTTTAACGTATTTTTAACATTGGTCTGGTAAACTGCGCGTCATGAAGAAAATCTGGCAGAAATATGATATCTGGATAATTTTGGCGGTGATGTTTTTGGTGAGTGCAGCTGAAGGCTGGTGGCTGCGCCGGGTAGATGACAGTTTGCCCGCTGGCGGTAAAGCCCCAGAAATTGAACTACTGCCTGCCGACTCTTTGGCGGACGTGCCGGAAAAATTACGCCCCTTGACTATTCCTTATCTGCGGGATCGTGATTATATTAGTACTTTACAAATTGGTGACGTGCTGGAGCGCACGGCTAATTATACTGCTTATTTAGCCTGGTATGATTCTGACGGCGCCCGGGTATATGGGCTTTTGAGCGTGCCGCGCGGGGAAGCTCCTGCGGGTGGCTGGCCGGCGGTAATCCTGCTTCATGGCTATGTGCACCCTAGCAGTTACCAGACCAACGGCGCTAGTTATCGCGGCTGGTGGCAGACGCTGGCGGCGACTGGTGAATGGGTGATTTTTAAGCCTGATTTTCGCGGCCACGGCCAGTCTGAAGGGCAGGCCACGGGTCCTTATTTTGGGGCGGACTACGTGGTGGATACACTCAATGCGCGGGCAGCTTTGGTTAATTGGGAGCAAGTTAATGGCCAGCGCATAGCCTTGTGGGGTCACTCGATGTCTGGTAATACCGCTTTGCGCGCCCTGGCTGCCAGACCAGAAATACCAGCGGTGGCCCTCTGGGCGGGGGCGATTTATACTTATGATGATTTTGTCCGCTATGGGATTACTGATCCGAGTTATAGACCTGATCGTGACCGAGAACCCCAGCGCCAGACGGAATTGGCCTCTGAGGCGGCTCAGCTTTTTGACCACGATGATAGCCTCAATCTGGAAACGCCATTTTGGCGGGCGATGCGGCCGACTAATTTCTTAAATGATGGAGAAAAAACTGGAGCAATCGGTCTTTTCCACGCGGAAGATGATGCGGTCGTCAATGTGGGCTACAGTCAGGATTTTAATGATTGGCTTGATGAAACCGATTTGCGCCATGAGCTGCATTTATACAGTACTGGTGGGCATAATTTGTCGGGAGTGACTTTTAGTGCGGCGATGGCGGATTTGCGGGAATTCTTGAGGAAAAACCTATAATATTTTGCCTCTTGACAAAATCGACATGTTGTGATATAATAAGAGCAATTGGAGGATGCTCTTTGACAGTAAAACGCTGAAAATGGTGTCCTCCGACACAGCCTAATTCCTAATTTCTAATTCGGGAGGTTTTAAAAATGAAAGGAAAGGTTTTAGTACTTGTTTGTGCGTTGTTGGCGGTTGTTGTATCATCAGGTGCGTCGTTTGCGGCTGACGGAGAAGGTGATTATGTAATTCAGGGCGGTAAGTACATTGCCTTGCATGCTCATCATATTCTTGTGCAGCTTGATGACGAAATCACGTGTGGGATCAAGATTGTGAAGGACTCTTGGTTTTATACTGCCGATATGGACCAGCTCGCTCGTGATTACAACCCATGCAGCAAGGCTCAATATGAGGCAGCAACGGAGAAGAGAACGGCAATGGGTGACAATTCCGCAGTGCTCAAGGTCAAACGCCTGGTGCAAGAAATTGCTCAAATCAAGAGCGACTATCAGGCCGGCCGTGAGGCCAAGAACAAAAATCCAGACTTGCTGGAACATATCCGGCGGTCACTGGATTATACGGCGAAAAGGGAGTCTGACCACTTAATCCGCGATTTGGCTCGCGATTTCGTCGATGATATCATCTGGAAAAATAGAAGATGGTAACATCGGCGGCGGCGACTTGAGGAGGTGATCGTCATGATCTAGCCTTTTTCATTTTTCTGCGTTTTTTTGTTAGGGCAAATGGTTTTTTGGCGCGGCTTCGGCTGCGCCTTTTTAATGGCCGTGATAAATGTATTTTTGGCAAATGTATGTCTGGTAAATGAGTGCCTGGACGCATAATGTTGGAGTGTGCCTGTTGGCTTAATTTGAACCCTATAAAAAACTGCTACTTGACAAAATTGACTATTTGTGATATAATGAGAACAGATCTTTGAAATTTTTAGGCAACAATTCATGCAAAAAGGAGGAATTAGCATGATTACGATTAGTTGGAGTTGGAAGAGGAAAGAGGCTGACCCCGCTTGGGGTTATGCCGGTACCGTGAACTGGCGCTGGCACCGCTTGCGCCGGTGGCTGTGGAGAAGGCGTGTCTGGATCTTTGCCAGCATTTTGGCCATCTTGATGGTACTGGCTGGCATCTTGACCCGGCCGGCTGGCGCGAGTCAGCAGGAGCTTATCAACCAGGTGGTGGCTTTCGAGCACCGTCAGGAGGGCTGGAGAGGTGGTGACATCACTCCACCTCCGCCCCATTATCCTCGTCGCTGGCGTCCCCGTCCCCCCAAGTATTGGGGCGATGGTTGGCGCCGCCCAGCGCCTCCGCCCCCCCCTCCCCCCCCCAGCCCCCGGCCGCGGCCCCCGGCTCTTCGTCTTCCCATCCGGCGCCGCCGTTGTTCGTGTCGTATACGACGTCTGCCGTCCGGGGCGTCCACCGGGCCTTCAGCGTAATGAAGAAGGGATCCTGTTCCGTTCCCGCGGGAGTATCGTCGTCATAATAGCTGGAGATCGCCCCCAGGGTGCTTTCCATCCGCACGCCGCCCCGGGTGTACCATCCCGCCAGGAGGTACCCGTCCCGGGTAATATCCGCCATGCGCTGCATTTCGATGACAGCCCCTTCGTCCTTCATAAAGGAGCGGTGTTGCTCCGAAGACAGGTAGGCCTGGGTCGCTGTATCCGGATAGGGATCCGGGGTCTGCCACGTGCCGTCCACGGGACCTTCCCCGGCCACCGCGTCATGGGCGCCCAGATCCAGCCGGACCTTCACCGCGTGAGGCAGCTGCGAAGTCGGGTCGTGGCCATGTCGTTCTGTGAGCCAAGGGGTTGCCTTAATTAACTGTC
>JAZQJV010000020.1:0-1658 GCA_045541795.1 Patescibacteria group bacterium
CCTAACGTCCTCATCTTAGAAGAACTACGCCTCGTCGAGGGTGTAGAAGTCGCCGTCGCCATCAAGACTTACCCAGACGGCAAGCTCACCGGCAAAATCCGCACTAGCGTCCCCATTGCAGACCAAATTGCTGGTTTTTACGGCGGTGGCGGCCACCCGTATGCCGCTGGTTTCCGCACTCACGACCTTTCTTACGACGATTGTCTCCGCGACCTCATCTCAATTATCCCAAACTTACTCGCGCAAGCTAAACAGGAGCCAGAAAATGTCGCTTAAACTCTACAACACCGCCACACATAAGCTCGAAACCTTTAAGCCAAAAGACAAAACTCAGGTCAAAATCTACACTTGTGGCCCCACCGTTTACTCTGCTCCCCACATCGGCAATTTTGCCGCCTACATTTACTGGGATTTATTACTCCGCACGCTCCGCGCCAATGGCATGACGCCCCAGCGCGTACTTAACCTCACCGACGTTGGCCATCTAACCTCAGACGGCGACTCCGGCGAAGACAAGCTAGAAAAAGGCGCCAAAAAAGAAGGTAAAACCGTTTGGGAGATTGCCGATTTTTACATCAACTTATTTAAGACCGACTTCAAAAAGCTCAAACTCCTCGAACCCCAGCACTGGGCGCGCGCTACCGATTACATCCCCGAGTCTCAAGCTCTTGTCCAAAAGCTCATCGACCAAGACTTTACTTACGAAACCAGCGACGGAATTTATTTCGACACCGCCAAATTCCCCAGCTACGCCGCTTTTGCCCACCTCGACCTCAAAAACCTCAAAGCCGGCGCACGCGTTGAGTTTTCTAGCGAAAAACAGCACCCGTCAGATTTTGCTGTTTGGAAGTTTATCAAACCGGAGGAAGACCACGCCATGCGCTGGGATTTTCTTGGCCGCCCAGGTTACCCAGGCTGGCACCTCGAGTGTTCCAGCATCATCCACGCCCTGCTTGGCGAACCAATCGACATCCACACCGGCGGTATAGACCACATCCCCGTCCACCACACCAACGAAATCGCCCAGACTTTTGGCGCGTTTGGCACCAAACTAGCGTACTTTTGGCTTCATTGCAACTTTCTCACCATTGATGGTCAAAAAATCTCCAAGAGCCTTGGCAACATCATCACTCTCAAAGATCTGGAAGCCAAGGGCTTTTGCGTTTTTGATTTTAAGCTTTGGCTATACCAAGGACATTACCGCTCCGAACGTAACTTTACTTTTGAAGATTTGCGGGCTGCCCAAACTCGCCGGCTCAACTGGCGAAACGCCATCGCCCGCCTCTTCCAAACCGCACCAAAAGCAGATTTACCAGATTTTCGCGCCACTCTTGTCGAAAAACTTAACGACGACCTCAACTCCGCCGCCGCCTTTGCTTACCTAGATTCCGTATCGGAGCAATTATCGCTCAAAGATTGGCAATCCGTCGAAGAACTTTTTGCACTCGACCTAATCCCAGAAGACCATACCGCTACGCTCCGCCCCAAAATCGAGCAACGCGAACACGCCCGCTCCGCTAAGGACTGGACTGCCGCCGATGCCATTCGCGACGAACTCCTCGCGCAGGGAATTACCATCCTCGACACCCCCGACGGCCCACTTTGGCAACTCACCAAATAATCCTTGTAAATACCCCCACGCCAAACCCTAGCATTTT
>JAZQJV010000021.1:0-1643 GCA_045541795.1 Patescibacteria group bacterium
CAGCCGCTTCCCCTCATCATAAAACGTCACAAACTTCTCCACGCTCTCCTCGTACACTCCCTCCTCGCTCTGCGCAAAAGTCTTCTTCACCTCCGTTGATACCATCGCCGCCACCGTAAAAGTCACCAAAAACACCGTCAAAACCAGTAAAATCCTATCGAAACTTCTCGGTAGTTTCATAACTATGATTATAACACACCTACCAAATTAAATAAACCCGCCCCCGCGGATTTATTCGTTAATTTCTAGGTGGTCAAAGCTCTCACTACAACCAAATAACTCTGCTCACCCTTGTACTCTATTCTCACTTTTAGCTCGGGTCTCTCTCAACAGTGTGATTGGATCCGAACCTACTATCATTTTACCACGAGCGATTTTGAGTTGTCAATATTGATTTTCGTCAAAAATCATATTTTAATATGCCCAAGTTTTCCACTGCCACAACAGAGAGAAAATCCAAAAACCGAACACATTCCCCTTGACCTTTACCACAAAGTATGCTATAATACATAGTATAGTATTTGCTTTAAACTTGTGCTATTATATATAGTATGAAGCTAAATTGGAGGAAATGGCTGGACGATTTTGCTTTGGCTGGCAAAGGGATTTTGCTCGCCACGAAGGAACCGCGTTTTTGGCTAGGTTTTATCCCTGCGTTTATCTTTTTCGGCATGCTAATTAACCTTTTATCCGGCGGGTTTTCGAAGTTTGAGTTAATGGCCGCCACTGGCTTTTCTGGTACCATGAAGATTCTCGGCGATGCTTTTCTCAGCCTCTTCGGCGTCGGCCAGGCTTTTTCTGATTGGCTTTACGTCTTTTTTCTAGCACTACTCCAAGGCACCCTTATCGGCCTGATTGTCCTACTCTGGCACAAAAAGCGTGCACAGTCTTCTGCTGATTCCGGTGAGAATGGCAACACTGCCGGTCTTGAGCGCGCCGGCATCATTACTGGCCTAATCGCGCTTGGCGCTGGCTGCCCCACCTGTGGCACCACTCTTCTAACGCCACTACTCGGTACTATCTTTTCCACTGGTAGTCTAGCCGCTACCGGCGTTATCTCCACTCTTGTCACTATCCTTGCCGTCATCATTGCGATTTTATCTTTGCGTCGGCTCGGCGTCGAGACTTATGTTATAATAGTAAACGAGCAGTATCTCAAGAAGCATTCGCAAAAGAAGGAGTCTCATGCAAAAAGCCATTAGAATTATCAGCATCATCGGCATCGTCGTAGTCATTTTTGCCGCTATCATCCTCAGTTTTAATCAAAAAACGCCCAATTCTGAGAAAATTTGGGACGAACGGACCACCGTCGGCAATATCGACGCCAAGAACTACTTCATCATTTACTCCGACATCGTTTGCCCTTATTGCGTGGCTTTTGAGAACGCCATCTTTGAACACGAGGAGGAGTTTGATAAATACATCGCCGAGCATGACATCTTGGTGGAGGTTCGTTTATCCGACTTTCTCTATGAGTACGGTCAGAGCAACCCCCCCAGCTCCCACCTCTCTGCCGAGGCCGTCTTTTGCGCCAAGAGAGAAGGTAAGTTTTGGGACTATTACAGAAAGGCCATCACCACCGTTTGGAACGATTACTTTGCCGATAACGGCAAAAGTGCTTTCATGGAACTCAATAAACTTGG